>JBPEWY010000093.1:0-13531 GCA_052032225.1 Flavobacteriaceae bacterium | reverse complement strand
AGTAACAGTACTGCAAACAGCAGCAAATTCCAACTACTAAGTACAGTAGTACTTGTTGCAATACTCTCAGGAAGTTTATTTAATACCTCTGGCGTAGAAACCCCTTGCATTAAAGCTTTTAAGTGATTGCCTTCTGCAACTTTTAACGGAGCAGACCCACTAATTCCGCCATGCCACACCATAAGTCCAACATATCCGCTGGCACCAATAAGCGGGTAGTTTATAGCTATGTTTTTTGCTTGCGCGTACTCGGCAACTTTTCTGGCAAAAATAGCTCCAAAAATTAACCCTAAACCCCAATTAAAAAAAGACACTAACATAGTTGTTGCACTAACTAGCGCAGCAGCATTAGCAGTATTTGTTACAAACCTCAGTATTTTATCTATAAGTTGTGTAACAGGGGCCGAAAGTACCAACACATGCCCCAAAACCAAAATAAGCATCATTTGGTAAGCAAAAACCAACAACGCATTATCCCAAACACCTTTTTCCCAATACGTTAAAATGGATATTAAATGATTTTGATTAGTTGCAGAATCTGTAAAAAAATAGGCTATTATTATGGTTAAAAAAGTTAGTAAGACTGCTATAGTAAAAGGTGATGGTAGATATTTTTTAAACAACGTCTCAATAGCAGTTGTAAGTTTCATGGGCTTAGTTTTGTGGTGAAATTACAAAAAAACAAAAAAAAGAGGCTTAAAAGCCTCTCTCTTGTATTGTTTGTTTTAAAATGGTAAATCGTCGTAGTCTTCTTCGTTAAGCTCGTTAGCAGGCTCAAAAGCATCGTCCGGAGCTATAGGTGGTATATCATTGGTTGTTTCTTCTGGCGCAGGAGCTAATACCTCTACCCGCCATCCTTGAATAGAATTAAAGTATTTTACTTCTCCTTGCGGGCTTACCCACTCTCTTCCTCTTAAGTTTATACTAACTTTTACTTGTTGTCCAACCGTTAAGCCATCTAACAAACTACATTTATCTTGAACAAACTCTATTAATAAATGTTGCGGGTATTGTTCTTGCGTTGTAATTACTAACTCACGTTTTTGAAATCCTCTATCGTTTACAGCTTTAGTTTCTCCGATTACTTTAATTATTCCTTGTACCTCCATAAATTATTATTTATTTAGCTAAAAGCACTTTCCAGGCAGAAAGCACATCATTATTATTTAAAAATTCTTTTGCTTTTTTATGTTGTTGCTCTACATCGTCTGCGCTTAACACTGCTTTAATCTCTAAAGAGTTGTTTACAAACGCTGCAATTTCATCAGGAGTTGGTAACTTTTCTACATTACCAAGCATTCCTAAATCGTTTCCGGTAAGCACTTTGCTTAATCTAATATGCTCCGGTATTGCATCTACACCAATTCCAAGGGTAGAGAGTGGTTTAGGAACTTCGAACATGCCTTGATTTGCTCTAGAGTACCAATTGCCACCCATTCTGCTAACCAAGTCTATTTTATGCTGGTCTATACTACCATCATCGGTTAAAACCTCTTTGTTTATGTGTAGCAAAAGTACTTCGCAAATAATTAAATTCCCGGCGCCTCCCTCTTTTCCTAAAGAAACAACATTATTTACTTTACACTCAAATTGTACGGGTGATTCTTTTACTCTAAATGGCGCAACTTTCTCTGACGGTAACATGGTTAATCCGGACTTAACAAACTCATTAACGCCTTCAGGATACTCTGTGCTGGCTAAAGACATTTGCTGCACCATATTATAATTTACCACATTAATTACAACTTCTTTAGTAGCTAAAGCGTTCTCTAAGGTATGTTTAGTGGTATTGTTACGTACCCGACGAGCAGGCGAAAAAATCATAATAGGCGGATTAGCACTAAAAACGTTAAAAAAGCTAAAGGGCGCTAAATTTGGTGTGCCATCTTTAGCAATAGTGCTGGCAAAGGCTATAGGCCTTGGTGCTACTGAGCCTAACAAATATGAATGTAATTTTCCTGTAGAAAGTTGATCGGGACTAAAAGAAATCATCGTACTCATACGTTACAAATGTACATAAATTGACAGGCATAAAAAACGTATATATAAATCAAAATTGCAGTATATTTTAACAATTGCAGTATATTTAAACTTGAAATTACCATTGCATGGTGTTTACAACCCAACGAAATACATCGAAATTTTTACTGGTACTGGCATCTTTTATTGTTGTAGCCCTTATTTTGTGGAATACCTATAAGTTTTTTACCATTTTTAAAGAAGAGGAACGTCGTAAAATGGAAACTTGGGCTACTGCCCAAGCAGAGCTTATACAAACCGAAGATTTAAACAGAAGTTTGGGCGAATTGCCTTTAACAGTATTAAGAAACAATGTAACTACACCCATGATTGTTGTAAACAATGATGGCTCTATAAATGGTATAAATAATATAGACGACCCCCGAATTGCAGATGATGCCTACGTGCAAAAACTCATTAAAAAATTTAAGTCAGAAAACAATCCTATAGAAATTACTTTTAGAGGAGAAAAGCTTGCCACGCTTTACTACGGTAATTCTGAAGTTTTAAACAAGCTTAAATACTATCCAATAGCATTGTTGCTTATTATTTTCTTGTTTGGCGCTGTAATTTTCTTTTTCTACCGTGCTTCAAGAATTTCTGAACAAAACAAACTATGGGCCGGTATGGCCAAAGAAACGGCTCACCAAATTGGCACACCTCTATCTTCTTTATTGGGTTGGAACGAACTTTTAAAGGCAGAAAAATTACATCATAGCATTACAGATGAAATAGAAAAGGATATTTCGCGTTTACAAACCATAACAGAACGTTTTTCTAAAATAGGTTCTGTACCAACTTTAGAGCGACATAATATAGTGTTAGAAACACAAAAGGCTTTTGATTACTTAAAATCTAGAAGTTCTAAATTGGTAGAGTTTAACTTTTTTTCTTCGCAAGAAGAAGTTTGGGTTATGCTAAATCCCAGTTTATATAATTGGAGTATAGAAAACCTTGTAAAGAATGCTATAGATGCGATGAAAGGAAGAGGGAATGTGCGTATAGATATTAATTTAGAGTATAATTACGTTAATGTATTAATAAAAGATAACGGAAGTGGCATTCCTAAAGCCAACTTAAACAAGATTTTTGAGCCTGGTTTTACCACCAAGAAAAGAGGTTGGGGTTTAGGATTATCGCTCGTGAAAAGAATAATAGAAGATTATCATAACGGAAAAATTAGAGTGCTTTCGTCATCAAGAGAAGAAGGTACCATAATGCAAATTTCATTAAAAGTACTTTCATAGTATTGTTGCCCCTAAACCTAAAACTATGTCTAAAGAAACTTTAATTGCTATAAAAAAAGCTACGCTTACCAATAATTGCCCGGAGTGTTTTAACAACAGTCTAACACTCACTTTTTACCAAAAACAAAAAGAAGATGCTTTAGTTAAGCGTTTAACCAAAGAAGTAAGTAATAAAGTAACTTGTAATACGTGCAACTCTACCATTTACCCGGTTAAATGGACCGATGATATTGAGCGTGTTGTAGATTATTATAACAAACTGGTAACACCCAAAAGAAGCTCTATAGCTTTTACCAGCATGTTTTACATTCTCACCTTAACTGCAATTGCTATTTTAATTGCTGTTTTTGCTTATTTACGCTACGCAGAAATTATTTAAAATTTTCTTGAATAGCCTGAGCTAGCTCGGCAAATTCATTAGAAGTTAAAGATACTTTATGCTGAAAAGTCATGTCTTTCATTTGGTTTATAGGAATTAAATGAACGTGTACATGCGGAACCTCTAACCCTACAACAGCCATCCCAACTCTGTTACAAGAAACTGTTTTTTCTAACGCTTTAGCAACCCTACGCGAAAAAGCCATAAGGTTTAAATATGTAGTTTCATCTAAATCAAAAATCTTATCTACTTCTTGTTTAGGAATACAAAGTGTATGCCCTTTGGCGTTGGGGTTTATATCTAAAAAGGCTAAAAAATCTTTTGTTTCTGCAACTTTATAACAGGGTATTTCTCCGTTTACAATTTTTGTAAAAATACTTGCCATGACTTTGTTAATTAATGATTATGAGCTGTTTTAAAATTACAATAAAAACAAAAAATCCTTCACCATAGGCAAAGGATTTTTTTGGTTGTTGAATAAAGTTAATCTCTTGTTATTTCTAATATTTCAAATTTTAATTTTCCGTTAGGCACCTCAATTTCAGCAATATCTCCAACTTCTTTTCCTAATAATCCTTTACCAATAGGAGAACTTACAGAAATCTTTCCGCTTTTTAAATCGGCTTCACTTTCTGCTACTAACGTATATTTCATCTCCATGCCATTGGCAAGATTTTTAATTTTAACTGTAGAAAGCACCAGCACTTTAGAGGTATCTAACTGGCTTTCATCTATAATTCTTGCGTTAGCAATTACTTCTTCTAGTTTAGATATTTTCATTTCAAGCAGCCCCTGTGCCTCTTTTGCTGCATCGTACTCTGCATTTTCAGATAAATCACCCTTATCGCGAGCTTCTGCAATAGCTTGCGATGCTTTTGGACGCTCTACATCTTTTAAATAATTAAGCTCGTCTTTAAGCTTTTTTAATCCCTCTGCAGTATAATATGATACTTTGCTCATAACTTCATGGTTTATAAATAGAAAAAATCCCCTACTACCAGAGGATTTAACACAAATATACAAATTTTTAATCAACTTGGTTTTATAGTATATTGCACAAAAATTATCAACATGAAAAAAATTGGCATTTTAATAATGCTTTTTTGGGGTATAATTGCTTGTAGTGATGATGGTGTAGAACGAAATCCCTATTTACAGGAAACTAATTTTAGGTTCGAAATTAATTTAAACCTCCCTTTATACAGTAGTTTAGCTACTCCCGGCAACTCTATTTATATAGGCAATGACGGGGTTGGTATTAAAGGTGTTTTTGTTACCAATACCGGTAGCGGATATGTTGCTTTTGAGGCCAGTTGCCCCAATCACTCACCTAATAGCTGCTCTACCATGAAAAAAATAAACGGAACTAGCTGTAAATGCGATTGCGAAGAATACGAATATAGTCTCTTTTCGGGTGAGTTTTTAGGTGAGTCTGATGATGGAGAGCGCAAATATAGTATGTTAAATTACCGAACCACCACTGTGGGCAGTTCGGTAATTATTAGCAATTAAAAATTGAGCACAGCTCCTAACAAAAAGTTTCTGGTAGCTTGAGGGTAATACCCTGCACCTTCTATAGTTTGTACACTTCCGGGGTTAGACCAAGTATCATCATATGTATAAAAATATCCGTTAGACACGTACTTGGTGTTAAAAACATTATTTACCAATGCTTGTAGCGTTATTTGTTTTATAAAAGAGTTTACCGGAATGTTGTAAACAACATTTAAATCGGTTATAAAGTAGGCATCTAATTTTGAGCTTTCCGCATCTATGTTCCCCATGTATTGTTCAGAAACATACTTACTTAATACAGAAAACTGTAGGTTTTGTTTTGGTAAATAGCTAATAATGTTAGATGCTACAACATTTGGTGAATACGCAATATTTGTGTTTCCTAAGTTTTGTAAAACCCCGTCTCGTTGAAAATAGTAATCTACATTTTTGTTAGTACTAATGGCTATATTGGGCTGCCATTGTAACTTTTTACTAATTCTTACATTAGCGTCTATTTCTAACCCAAGTCTGTAACTGTCTCCTACATTTTCTCTTAAAGGCGCCCCTACATCATTAAGTTCTCCTGTGAGTACTAATTGATTTTGATAACGCATATAGTAAACATTTGTGTTAAGCGTTATTTTGGGCGAAATATAACGCCACCCCAATTCAAAATCATTTAATTGTTCGGGTTTAGGATTACCATTTTCATAATCATTTCTGTTAGGTTCTCTATTGGCTCTGGCATAAGAAAAATACAGTTTGTTGTTTGTATTTAGTTGATAGGTAACTCCGGCTTTAGGGTTAAAAAAGTTAAAGGTATCATTTACCAGTCCGGTATCTTCTCCGTTGGCTTTGTAAGTTACCCTTCTAAACTGTGCATCAGCAAAAAGAGTCCATTTATTATTAAGTGAAAAAACCGATTTTATGTATGAGTTGAAATCTGTTTTCTCTGAAGAATCATCGTAATATCTATCTCTAATTTGGCTGTTAGATGCATAACGAGCCCAAATAATCTCGCCAAAATGATCTCCATGATACTCATTGTAAGCACCACCTAAAACAACCTCAAAGTCTGATTTTTTATAGGTAGCAGAAAACGTAGTTCCGTAAAAATCATTGTCTAACCATCTTCTTCTAATTAAATCTGTCTCATTTATGGTTTCGCCTCCTAAAGTTACAGGCTCCAAACCGTAATCTGCAAAAGCTTGATCTTCTTTATATTGCTCAAAATACCCCCTACCATAGGTATAGTGTAGCGCAAAATTGGTGCTCCAATTGGTGCTCCATTGCTCGTTCCAGTGTAATTGTGCGTGGTCTTGTTTGTAATTATCAATTTCGTTATCATAAAATTGTGTAACCCCATTTTCATCTGTGTATATTCCTGCAGGATTAAATGTTCTGTTAACGGCCAAAGTTTCTGCATCTATACCAAACCAGGCTTGATAAGTTATTTCGTGCCCTCCAAAAACCAAGGCTTTTATTAAGGTATTGTTTTTAGCATATGCTCCTTGCAAGAAATACGATTTTAAGTCTGACGAAGCTCTATCTATATAACCGTCTGAAGCTATTGCAGAAAGTCTTCCAGAAAACTCTATTGCATTGTTTAATTTTCCTGAGCTAAATTTTAAAGTATGCTTTCTGGTGTTATAACTGCCAAATGAATTAGCAATTTCTGCATATGCATTTTCACTAATGGCATCTGTTAAAATATTTAAACTTGCGCCAAAAGCACCAGAACCGTTGGTTGATGTCCCAACACCACGTTGCAACTGTATACTCTCTGTAGACGACGCAAAATCAGGTAAATTAACCCAAAATGTACCGTGAGATTCTGCATCGTTATAAGGAATTCCGTTTATGGTAACGTTTACACGTGTGGCATCACTACCTCGCACTCTAATACCGGTATATCCTACTCCGGCACCGGCATCTGAAGTTGTAACTACGCCCGGCAAAAAGTTTAGTAAAATAGGAATGTCTTGTCCTAAGTTTCTTTTACTAATTTCTTGCTTTTTTACATTAGAAAAAGTAACCGGAACATTGTTTTTAACTCTGATTGATGAGACTAAAACCTCATCTAACGTTACGGTTTTGCTCAATACAGAATCTGTTTCTTTTTCTTGAGCATAACATACGTTTGTTGCCAACAGTAAAAAGATGGCTTTTGCAAATAATGTTTTCATTCGTAATTTTTTTTACGAATAAAAGGGGCCATTATTCTTATGGTTAAACAGCTTTTTAATTATAGATGCCTCCCAACAGCATCTGGTATGTTCCTAAACAGCATTACCTGTTCAAGGTTCAATGGGTATGATCTCAGCTCGTAATTTAGAGCACCCCTTATTGAGATGGTACAAAGGTATAACAGGTAAATTAATTAAGCTATTAATATTTAATTATTTTACCTGATGCGCTGGCTTTAATAAATCGGTTACTGTTTTAACCGGATTAAAAGTATGTAAAGGCACTTCTACAAAAATGGTATTCCAGTTGGCCATAGCGCCATTCCAAAGTCCGGGCAGCTCTAATGCTTTAAGTGGTTTCCCCTCTTTTGTTTTTTGAGTTATAAAGGCTTGCGAAGCATCAACAAAATCTAACAAATTATATTTTTCTCCTTTGTAGTTTTTTACTCCACAAACAATATCTACAGGGTTAAAATGTGTTGCTGTACTAAGTATCTCTTTTTGTTGTTGATTTGATTTATCTATTTGAGCAGATTCAACTATTTGAAGTGAAATGTTGCCCTTTTTATCTTTTATCCAGAAAGGACCACCTCCCGGCTCACCTTCATTTTTAACCATCCCACAAACTCTAATAGGCCTGTTTAATTTTGCTTTTATAATATTTATTTGCTCATTAAATGTTTTAGCATTAAAATCTTCAGAGAATTTTACATTTAAATCGTTCTCTAAAAATAGTTTTATCTCTTGCACTTGCTCATTAGTAATGGATTGAGCATCTAACAGCTTAGCATATGCAAATACTTTTTCTTGTATAGCTAACAACAAGCCTGCTAGCATTTTTTTTGCATCTGCAATTGCATTATGTTGTTTTTTTACAACCACATTATCTATATTTTTTATAAAAACAATGTCGGCATCTTGATCGTTTAAATTTTCAATCAAAGCTCCGTGTCCGGATGGTCTAAAAAGTAATGTGTTGTCTGGGTTTCTAAACGGTGTGTTATCTAAATTAACTGCAATAGTATCTGTAGCTTGCTTCTGAAAAGAAAACGAAACATTAAAATCTACTCCGGTAATCTCTTTTACTTTAGGCAAAATCTCTTTTAGTTTTGCCAAAAAAGCATCTTTATGTTCTTCTGAGATTGTAAAATGTAAATTAGCTTTGTTGTTAGCTTCGCTATACAAAGCTGCTTCAAACAAATGCTCTTCTAATGCTGTTGCATAATGCGTTTTGTAATTATGAAACGGCAACAGTCCTTTAGGAAAACTCCCAAAATTAGCTCCTTCAGAAAGGAGCATCTCTTTTACAAAAACAACTTTTTGCTGATTGTCATCTAAGGTATCAAATGCTATATTTTTATGCTTTAGGTTGTTAATAATGATGTTGTAAAAAGGCAACTTATCTAAAGCTGTAAAAAACAATGATAGTGATAAAGCTTTAGTTTTATTTACGTACGCATTAAACGTTTCTGACTCTGGATTAAAATTATTTAAAAACAAAAAAAGCTCTTTAAACATTCGGGTTGCAGCTCCCGATGCCGGAACAAATTTTAACAGCTTTAATTTATCTTTTTTAGTATTAAAATTGGTTATGTAATGTGCTTTCTCTTGTTCTGATAATTGCTTAATACCATTACCAACAGTAGCAGATTGCACTAGTTTAACAGCCGGAATGCCTTTTTTAAAAACTTCTATTTGCTGTTTAACCTGCTCTACAGTTATATTTTTTTCTGCTATTTGTTTTAAATCTGATTCAGAAAACATGTTCCTTTTTGGCTTTTAACAAATTATCTATATGTTTTACGGCCTCTTGTAATCTTGTTTTTTTATCTCCTTTTAATAACACATAAGGCCTATTGTACTTCTCTAAAGCGTTTTTAAAACACGCAAACATTTGTTCTCTCTCATTAGGCTTATCGCGTAAATCATCTTTTTCCCAAGGTACATCTATATAGGTTAAAAAATACAAATCGTATGTGTTTTGTAAGGCATATTTTTCTAACTCAGAATCACAATATCCTAAATAATATGCCTCAGAATACACTTTGGTTTCTAAAAGATCTGTATCGCAAATTAAAACATCTGTTGCTTTTGTTGTAAGTTCGTTTTCTAATTTAATTTGACCTTCGGCAATGGGTAACAAATCTTTAGGTTCGCAAGTTTTTCGCTCGTTATTCCATTTGTTTTGTAAATATTCTCGAGCGTATTCAGGTACCCAAACTGTATTATAATGTCTGGCTAATTGTTGAGAAAGTGTAGTTTTCCCGGTAGATTCCGGACCAAAAAGTACAACCTTTATGATGTTACTTGGTTGTTGTTTAAGAGACGACTCCATTCTTTATATCCTTGTACTGCAATTATCGTAAAAATTAAATATTGAAAACTTGTAAAAGTTAGTCCCTTGTAAAAATACAAAGGTACCGAGATTATATCGCCAATAATCCAAAAGATCCAGTTTTCTATTTTTCTTCTGGCCATTAACCACATTCCCACAAAGAAAATTGCAGTTGTTAGTGTGTCTACATAAGCAGTCCACCCGTTCCATTTATCAAAAACAGTGTAAACTGCAAATACAAAAATTAGTGTGAGCACAAAAATTGCAATTGCTATATTTTTTTCTTTAAGGGTTATTTTACTAATAGGGGTATACTTTGTTAAATCTACTTTTCTTGTCCAAACATACCATCCATAAACACTCATAACAAAGTAGTAGCCGTTTATCATCATATCACCCAGCAGTTCCCATTTAAGTAATAAATACACAAAAATTGCTGTGCTTATCATTCCGGTTGGGTAAACCCAAATGTTATTTTTTTTGGCAAACCAAACGCTTAAAAAACCAAAAATTACAGCTACAATTTCTAAGACAATATCTATAGTTTGGTAGGTGCTGTATTGCCCAAAAAAGAAATCAAAAAGCTGGTTCATAATCACTTCTGTCTGATTTCACAATTTTCACAAAAATAAGTCCGCTTTCAATCAAAGAAAACACATCTTTTATCTCTTTGGTGAGCAAATTCATAACCTCATCGTAATCACCATAAACTTGTGTGCTTAACGGATTTTCTTTTACAACTAACCCGGAAGCTCTAAGTTTTTTTATGAATTCAATAATGGGTGGCTCAAAATTATCTTGAAGAGGGGATAAAGTGAGTTCTACAGAGATTTTCATGTCTTGAAAAATTTTACCTACAAAGGTGCTTAAATTTTATGGGTTATGGGCTCCTTTGTAGGTAAAATTTTATTGTGGGTAGCCATAAGCACAAGTATACCCATCAAATTCCAGAAAATGCAGCTTATACTTGGTTAGTTTTCCTTTATAAATTATGTGCCCGGTTGTTTTACCATCGTTAAATTCAAAATCCTGAATATCTATGTGTTGTAAAAAAGATAATCCGGGTTGTGCATAAAGCTTGTAGAGCGACTCTTTAGTACACCAAATAATAGTTAGTTTTCTAACCAATGCTTCAAAATTTGCTAATGATTTGTAAGATCTGAATGTGGTGAACTTATGAGCAATTTTTACAATTTTATCACGCTGTTTTTCTATATCTATCCCTACCGGATTAGTACTAACAATAATTGCGGTAAAACTAAATGAGTGGGTTATAGAAATATATTTATTATCTGTTAAGTGAGGTTTCCCTAACTCATCGTAATACAAATCAGAGGGTTGGTAACCTGCCTCTTTTAATAGATGTCTGATGCTTATAAAACCTCTTCTGTGAATTTCAGATTTCATGCTGTTAATTCGCTTTAAACAAGCATCAGATAGTGTTACACCTTGTTTTAGTGTTTCTTCTGATTCTTCTATTTTCCAGATGTAAACTGTAGTGTCCGGATTAACTGTTATAGTTTTGTAAAGAGGCATTAATAGTAAAAGTTATTACGTAACTTTGCAGCTACAAAATTGATTGTACAAAAGTTACAAAATTTTGTATTTTTTGTTTAACGAAAGTAAAAATAAAAAACATATGAGTACAAAAACAATTCCCTATGTGCCTTATAAAGTAAAAGATATTACATTGGCAGACTGGGGAAGAAAAGAAATTGAGTTAGCAGAAGCAGAAATGCCGGGCTTAATGGCATTACGTGAAGAATACAAAGACCAGCAACCTTTAAAAGGAGCTCGTATTGCAGGATGCTTGCACATGACCATTCAGACTGCTGTACTTATAGAAACTTTAGTTGCCTTAGGCGCAGAAGTATCTTGGAGCTCGTGCAATATATTCTCTACACAAGATCATGCAGCAGCAGCTATTGCAGCAGCCGGGATTCCTGTTTATGCATGGAAAGGAATGACCGAAGAGGAATTTGATTGGTGTATAGAGCAAACATTATTTTTTGGAGAAGAGCGCAAACCACTTAACATGATATTAGATGATGGTGGCGACCTTACCAATATGGTATTAGACAAATATCCTGAGCTGGCTGCCGGAATTAAAGGAATCTCTGAAGAAACCACTACCGGAGTTCACCGTTTATACGAAAGAATGAAAAACGGCACGCTACCAATGCCGGCAATTAATGTTAATGACTCGGTTACCAAAAGTAAATTTGACAATAAATACGGTTGTAGAGAAAGTGCTGTAGATGCCATTAGAAGAGCAACCGATGTTATGTTAGCCGGTAAGAGAGTAGTTGTTTGTGGTTATGGTGATGTTGGTAAAGGTACTGCAGCATCGTTTAGAGGTGCCGGTGCCATTGTTACAGTTACAGAAATAGATCCTATTTGTGCACTACAAGCAGCTATGGATGGTTACGAAGTTAAACGCCTGGACACTGTTGTTGGTAATGCCGATATTGTTATAACTACAACAGGAAATAAAGATATTGTAGTTGGGCGTCATTTTGAAAAAATGAAAGATAAAACCATAGTGTGTAACATTGGTCATTTTGATAATGAAATTGATGTTGCTTGGTTAAATAAAAACTATGGTGATACCAAAGTTGAAATTAAACCACAAGTAGATAAGTATACCGTTAACGGAAAAGACATTATTTTACTTGCAGAAGGTAGATTAGTTAACTTAGGTTGTGCTACCGGTCACCCGAGTTTTGTTATGAGTAACTCGTTTACTAACCAAACTTTGGCTCAGATAGAACTTTGGAATAATAGCGATAAATACGAAAATAAAGTTTATATGCTTCCAAAGCATTTAGACGAAAAAGTAGCCAGATTACATTTAGCTAAAATTGGGGTTGAATTAGAAACGCTTACACCAGAACAAGCAGATTATATTGGAGTAAAAGTAGAAGGCCCATTTAAGCCGGATTATTATAGATACTAAAGATTATAAAATCTAAATAAAAAACTCGAGCCTCTCTAGCTCGAGTTTTTTTATGCTAAAAATTTAAATTATCTTACAAATAAAAAGGGCGGAGATTCTCCGCCCTTTTTGCCCCAAATCTTACCATGAACTTAACCTACTTATGCTATGGCAATTCTAAAGTAAATGCCTTTCCAACCATCGAGTCATTATTCCGATAAAATGCAAAAATTATCGACGAAATGCATAAAAAAGCGCATTTCATCGATTTTCGGTTTAATAGGCCCTTTGGCTTTTTCCCTCGTAAAAATTGATAAATGCACGGTTCACCACACGGTTTCCGCCGGGGGTTGGATAGTTGCCTGTAAAATACCAATCACCCAGGTTTTTTGGACAGGCAAGATGCAGATTTTCAATAGTTTGGTAGATGATTTCTACCTCAGCTCCGATGTCTTCCGGACAAAGCAATTCTGCAATTTTTTTGGAGATATCATCCGTAGCCAAGGGCGCATAAAAGTCGCGCACATAGTTGGGCTGGTCTTCCTCCTCACAGTTCATTGACTTGATACACTTTTCGTAAATCTCTTCAATAATATTCATCTGACCCCTTTCCTTGTGCAATTCCAGGGCAGCTCTGAAGGCCACAAAATCTTCCAATTTGGCCATGTCAATTCCATAACAATCGGGATAGCGGATCTGTGGAGCCGAAGATACCACGATGATCTTTTTTGGATGCAATCTATCCAGTATTCCCAGGATGCTGCGGTTTAACGTAGTACCACGAACAATGCTATCATCAATAATAACAAGGTTGTCTTCCGGACGAACGGAACCGTAAGTAATATCGTAAACGTGGGCCACCAGGTCGTCCCTGCTGCTGTCCTGGGTAATGAAGGTCCGGAGCTTGGCATCTTTAATCGCCACTTTTTCAAT
>JBPEWY010000092.1:0-18404 GCA_052032225.1 Flavobacteriaceae bacterium | reverse complement strand
TTTCAAAAAATGTACCGGCCCAAACCTCAGCTCCTGCTGTTTTGGTTAATTGTGCTACATTGGCTGTAGTGTTCACTCCAGACATGTCTGGGTTTGCAACTACTTGTGTTGGTGCTATATTACCAAAAACCGTAAAATCTGGTGGTGTTTCTTCGAAATCTTCTATAACTAAAGGTGTACTGCCTGTTGGTTGTTTATAGAAGTAAATATTATCTATAAAAACCGTTCCGGAAGCCCAAGGGTCTCCCACAAATTTTAACTGATGAATATCTGAAACTGTTAATCCTTGATCTGTAAATGCTGAAATAGGTATATCGATGCTTGTCCAAGTATCTGGAGTTAAATCAGACCATACCGGTTTTTCTCCATTAGAAACACTAATTAAAGAAGTTTCTATTCGGGCAACATCTGTTGTCCAAACATCTAAATGAATGTATTCCATTGAAGAAACATCAACCGGGTTTGCAAACTGTATACCTTGATAACTCAAGTTAACATATTGTAATATTTCATCTCCGTTTAAATTAAACATAGCCCAGCTGCTTCCTTGACCTCCTTGCCCCCAATCTGGAAAATAATCTGTACCCGGCTCATTAGTATATGATTCGCTAAAAATAGAAATCACATCATTTTCCTGGCGAGCCGGTGGGGCCGGTGCAGAGGTAACAGGTTGTAAAATTGCCGTAACTTCAAAATCTTCTGTATACTCTGTGGTGTTTATTGCTGCTCCCTTAACCACTACTCTTATAGTATAAGTGCCAGGAGTTTGATATACATAAGAGACAGTTTCTCCAATATTTGCTGAGAGTGGTTCTTGGTTAGAATCTTCACCAAAATAAACATCAAATGATATGGCATAATCTGCAGTAGCAGTTACATTTACTTGTTTAGATACTGTTGCATCATTTTCTATAACTACATTTAAATTTTCCGGAGGTTTAAACGAGACTGTTAACGTTTCTGTTACTGTAGTTTTTAGTTTTGTAATGCTATATGCATTAATTACCACTTCATATGTGCCTTCGCTGTATATATGCGTAGTGCTTTCTCCCGGTTTAAGCCTTACAAGATCGGTGGTTCCGTCTCCAAGATTAATTTCGTAATAAGCAACACCCTCTCCTTCTGGGGTTATTGTTACTGTACCGGTGTTATCTTGCGTAACACTAAATAAAGCTGTTACGTTTTGTGGAGGTGAATCAGAATTTAAGAACTCAATGTTGTTAAATTCATCATCTGAACACCCATTAATAAAAATTCCTAAAATTGTTATGAGTAGAAAATATTTTAAAGCTTTCATTGTCTTTTAATTAAATGCGTTTAATAACCAGGGTTTTGTTCCCAACGATTTCCGGCTAACTGAATTTCTATTAATGGTATTGGAAATAGTTCATGTTTTCCGGTTTGAAACCCAGGAATTTCTTGTGCTGCCCTTCCTGTGCGTACTAGGTCGAAAAAATGATGACCTTCGCCAACCAGTTCCACTCTTCTTTCGTGGTAAATAGCTTCTGTTAGCTCTGAGCCAGAAGCAGTAACATCTGGCAATTGAGCTCTTGTTCTAACTCGGTTTAAGTATTCTCTTGCCTTAGCATCATCACTCGGTGATTTTCTGTTATGAGCCTCTGCTGCCATTAATAAAACATCGGCAAACCTTATTGCTCTGTAATTATTAGGGTTTGTTAAATTGGCATCGCCTGTATTTAAATCTCCCTGCCGTGCAATATATTTTCTGTTAAAATAACCCGTATGCTCATACCCTGTTGAGTAGGTAGCTCCTGTTTGTTCTGCCCATGCTTCAATATCAAGTATTGCTACATCTTTTCTAACATCATTTTCTTCAAATTCATCTACAACTTCTTGTACCGGAACATTAAAACTAAAACCAGACTCAAAAACAGGACCTGAGTAGTTACGAATACCATTAAAGCCAACTGCTACATTGCCTTCACTACATTGTAAACAACCAAAACCTGCTCCTTCTTTATCTGAATATTGAATTTCGAAAACAGATTCTATATTATTTTCGTTGTCATTTTCAAAAATAGTTGTGTAGTCTGCCACTAAATCATATGGCCCAGTTTGTATAACTTCATCTAGAACTGCAGCTGCCTCAGAGAATTTGTTTTGATACAAGTACACCTTTCCTAAAAGTGCCTGAGCCGCTCCTTTTGTTACACGTCCTTTTTCTGCTTGAACTCCCGGTAAATTACTAGCCGCATCTATTAAATCTTGTTCTATTTGAGCATATACTTCTTCTTTAGGAGTTCTATCTATTTCAAACTGTTCTCCAAATTGTATTCTTTTATCAACTGCAAGGGGTACATCGCCAAACCACTTAACTAATTCAAAATAATAATACGCTCTTAAAAACTTAGCTTGAGCGATAACCTCATTCTTTCCGGCAAAATCTATTTTATCTTTGAATTCTAATAAAAAATTAGCTCTGTTAACTCCGGCAAACATCCAGCTCCAAATGTCTCGTAGCTGTTGGTTTACGGGAGTATGAATCATGTCGTCTATTTCTTGTATTCCTGGCACATCTGTAGCGCTTTCGCCTCCGGCTAAGGTGTTATCAGAAGCTATCTCACCTAACATTACGTTTAAGTAAGTAGATTGTAACATATCGTATGCGCCAATTAAGGCATCTTGATAGTCTTGCTCTGAATTAAAATAGTCTTCAGAGTTTTCATCAGTAGAATCTACATCAACAAAATCATCACTACACGATAGTGCTATAAATGAGATTATTGTTATAACTAGTAGAGAATTTATGTAAAACTTTTTCTTATTCATTTGTTTAAAATTTAATGTTCAATCCTAACATATAGGTTCTAGGTACGGGGTAGAATCCTTGATCTATACCGCCTCCAATTGGCGCTCCTGTAGAGGCAGAAGGGTCATATCCTTTATACTTAGTAAGTGTGAAAGCATTATTTATAGTTGCATAAACTCTAAATTTATTTATGCCGATGTGTTCTATTACTTTAAAAGGAATAGTATAACCAAGTTGTATATTTTGCATTCTTAAATAAGAACCGTCTTCTACATAAAAATCTGAAAATAAACTATTAGAATTAGCCCCAGTAGTTACTCTGGGAAAGGAATTTGTAGAGTTTTCCCCTCTCCATCTACTTAAATAATATATGCTTCTGTTTGTTAGTGGTTGATTTCTTTCATAATTTCTAACAATATCGTTGCCTACAGATGCATATAAATAGGTTGTAAAATCAAAATTTTTGTATTGAAACCCAATATTTAACCCCATAATTACATCCGGAATAGGGTCTCCAATATTAGTCCTGTCGTCTGAGTTAATTACACCATCTCCATTCTGATCAACAAATCGTAAATCTCCCGGAGCGGCATTAACTTGTGTAGCATGAGCTTCAACCTCTTGTTGGTTTTGAAAAATACCATTGGTTTGGAGCCCATAAAAATATCCAATAGGTTGTCCGACCTCCATTCTTGCTGGAGGGTCTTGTCCTACACCAAAAGAACCTCCAGGAATAAATCCATTATCGCTATTAACAAACAACACCTCATTATTTAATGTTGTTGCATTAAAGTTTATTGAAAAAGAAGTGTTTTCTGATATGTTGTTTTGATATCCTACTTGAAACTCTAACCCACTATTCTCTACAATTCCTGCATTTATTACCGGTGGCGATGAACCTGGTGCTGCTGCACCCAATATACCAGACACCGGAGATATTACTAAAAGATCTTCGGTTCTTTTCTTAAAATAATCTACCGTTAAACTTAACTTGCTGTCAAGAAATCTTGCATCAAAACCAATATCTAATGTTTTTTGTTTTTCCCATCTAATTTCTGGGTTGGCTAAAGCACCAATTGCTTTACCAAAAACCAATTCATCATTTAAAACATATGTTCCTTCACCATTAAGTAGCGAAACATATCTAAAATCTGGTATTCTATCGTTACCTATTATACCATAACTTGCTCTAAGTTTTAAGAAGTTAATTATTTTAGAATCTTTTAAAAATGACTCTTCTGTGGCAATCCATCCTAAAGACCCAGATGGAAAATATCCGAATTTGTTTTCAGGTCCAAACTTACTTGAACCATCTCTTCTAATTACACCCGAAAGAAGGTATTTACCTTTATAATCATATTGTAATCTGGCAAAATAAGAAAGAAGTCTAGCATCAAAAGTATTTCCTCCGTTAATAAAGTTGTCTACTACATCTGAAGCATTTTTAATACTTGCGTTTTTATAAGAATTATCTGGAATGTCAAACCCGGTAAATGAAGAAAAATCACCTGTTGTTTTAAACACAGACATACCAAGTAAAACAGTTAAATTATGTGCTTCATTAAAAGAATTAGAATAGGTTAAAAAGCTATCCCAGGTATAGTCTCTAAAAATGTTTTTAGACTCTGTTACATTACTTCTATCTACATTAAACACCTTTCCTGAGCCATAAAATACTTGGGGTGAAAAATTTTTGCTTTCTACCTCTGCATAATTAAATTGAAACTTGGTATCTGCCGTGAAATTTTTGAAAAAGTTGTATTGTAACCCTACAACTCCGCTTATTTTATTTACCTCAGTATTGTTATAAGTGTTTTCTATTTGTGCTACCGGGTTTATAACTTCATTGCCTAAACCTTCGGCAAGAGTAAAATCTCCGTTACTATCTCTAACACTTAGTGTAGGAGCCATGTTTAAAGCATTAAACAATACTGAACCTAACGTGTTTTCTAATAAGTTTTTTCTGTTTGTGTTAGTGAAGATTGCTGAAGTGGTTAGTTTAAAGTTTTCTAAAAATTTTAAAGTGTAATTTACCCTTCCGGTTAATCTGTTAAAATTGGCATCACTTCCACCAACAATTCCATCTTGAGTTAAATATGAAACTCCCGATGAGTAAGTAGATTTTTTACCACCTCCAGAAACATTTAAATTTATGTTCGAGATGGGAGCCGTTTTAAATATTTCTTCTTGCCAATCTGTTCCAGCGCCTAAATCTGCTATATTTTCAAAAGGCAAGTTGTCTCCACCAGAAGCAAAGGCTTCGTTTGCAAGTAATGCATATTGAGTAGCATTTAAAACAGGGATTTTTCTGGTTGTTACCTGCATCCCCGAGTAAGTATCAAACTCAAACTTTAGTTTAGTGTTTTCAAACCCAGTTTTGGTAGTAATTAAAATTACACCATTTGCAGCTCTTACACCATAAATTCCAGCAGTAGCATCTTTAAGAACATTAATACTTTTTATATCGTTGGGATTAATAGTACTTAAATCCTCTATCACATTACCGTCAACCAATATTAAAGGTCTGTTATCTCCGTTAGTTGTTATCCCTCTAATACTAATTGTTGAAGCACTACCAGGTGAGCCTGATTGAGAAGTAATGCTAACGCCGGCTACCTGCCCTTGTAGTGCTTGCTCAATTCTAACAGGATTAAGTTTTTCTATAGTTTCTGATGATACCACAGATACGGCTCCAGTAATTTCTTTTTTTGCTTGAGTACCATAACCTATTACAACAACCTCATCTAGAGTTTGTAAATCTTCTTGCAAAAAAACTTGTAATGACTTGTTATCGGTAACTGTAATTTCTTGGGTTCTAAAACCTACATAAGAAAAAACCAGTGTTGCAGGAAATACTTTTGTGTCTATAGAAAATTTACCATTAAAATCTGTAATGGTACCTAAAGTTGTTCCTTTAACAACAACACTAACACCCGGCAAGGGTGCATTTGAGTTATCATAGACAGTTCCTTTTACAGCAAAATTTTGTGCGAATGCAGCATAAAATCCGAATAGAAAACCGACAATTAATAGTTTTGATTTCATAATTAAAAATTGTTCATACAAGATAACAACACGTATTATGAAATCAACAAAAAACACCACAACAAAAAATATACATTTTAAAATTTTAAATGATTTTTTATCAAAAACCCAACAAAAACCTTTTAATTTTCAACATTTATCAATAATTGATTTTAGTTTATATTGAATCTTTTGTCGCCTTTTTATTCGGGTTGTATAGTTAATGTTGAGGTATTTTAAGAAAATGTTGCGGTAATCTAAATTTTTAATATGTACTCTACAAGGCTGGTTTCGTGAGATAAATTCATTTTTTTTCGTAAACGGTATCTTTTTATCTCTACGCTTCTCACTGAAATATTTAGAAGAGGAGCAATTTCTTTTGATGAAAGATTGAGTCTTAGGTAGGCACACAATCTCATATCATTTGGAGTTAAATTTGGGTGTCTGTTTTTTACTTTTTGTAGAAAATTACTATCTGCATTATTAAACGCTTGTTCAAAAAAGTTCCAGTTATCTTCTTCACTAGTGTTTTTATTAATTTTCTTAATTACAGCTTTAATATTTTTATGTATGTCTCCTTCTTTTACTAACTCTTCTTTAATCTGAGATAAAATTTCGTTTTTATGAATTAAACTCATTGTAGAAGCAGCCAGTTCTCTATTCTTACTTTCTACATCTTGTTTAAGCTGTTGATTTTTTATTTTCATTAAAGCCTGCTCATTCTCTAATTTTGTGATTTCTAGTTGTTTTTTGTTCTCTTGTATTAGTTTTTCTTCTCGTCTTCTATAAAACCTTTTGTACGCTTTATGAACAAAAACTGCCAGTATTATTAAAGCTAAGCTGTACAAGAAAATAGCCGTATTAGACAAATACCATGGTCTATTAATAACAAAAGAATAAGTTGCTACATCAGATAGTTTATTGCCAATTTTTGCTCTAACACTAAAGGTATACGATCCAAAAGAAAGATTTTCAAAACTAACATTAGATCTGGTAGACCAATTACTCCAGTTATTCCTGTTTTTAGCTCCTTCAAGTTTGTATTGGTATTCTGGAACTAAAAATTTTTCGAACTCAGGAATACTATATTTAAACGAAATATTATTTTTAGAATAGGCAAGATTACTAGTTTTATTTACAGGGAGGTACACATTCTCAAAACCTGAATCGTAATGAGTTATTTCGTTTATTTTAATTGGGTAAGCCGGATATTTAATTTTATCAATATCTATAGTGAAGTAACCATTTGCTAATCCAACAAGGTATTTATTATCTCCCAGATTTATAATATTTTCATAGCCTGCTGTTGTATTACGTAAACTCAGGGGAATTGGTACTGCCGTTAGCGTAGGTTTGCTACTTAGTTTTCCTGGCGAAATAAAGTAAATATTATTTTTAGCAAATATCCATAGTTTATTGGTTTTATTGTCTACTATTATTTTTCCAGAATAATACGTATCGTTACTAAAAATAGTACTCAACAAAGAATCTTTTTTAAAGCTAGAATCTTGCTGACTAAGTTTAAAAACCCCTTCCTTACCGGCATAATATATTGTGTTTTCTATTTTGCCAAGACTAACATTTTTTCCTTTTTTTAAATTGGTAATATTAAATATATCTTCAACCTTATTTAGCTCTTTATTAAGTATTATTTTAAATACTCCTTTATACTCATGGCTTACATATATTTCTTTATCGTTTTTTAGCTCAAAATGTTTAGATGATAAATTGAATCCTTCTATTTTGTTTTTAAAATTCCAATCTCCGGGAGATGTTTCTTCGAGTATTGAGAGCCCTTGATAAGTACCTTGAATAATTAGGTTTTCTTGGTTGGGAATAACATTAAATTTCCAAGTTCCCGGTAATTTTGATATATGCTTAATTGAATTATTACTAATTAAAAATGTACCTAAATTATGACCGCAAAACAATACGTCTTTGTATGTAAATAAAGTCCAAACCTGTCCTTTGGTTCCCGGCACAAGTTTAAAACTACTATTTTCTTCAGATTTTTTAAACAACCCTTGGTTAGTGCCAACATACAAATTATTTTTATACACTATAGCAGCATATACTGTTCCTAGAAAACCTTCTCCATCAAAAAAAGTGCTTATCGGAGATTGCATATTTAAACAATCTACACCATTATCTAACCCTAACCATAAATTATTCTTGTTGTCTTCAAAAATTGATAAAACGGTATTGTTTCCTAAACCGTTTTTCTGTTCTATTTGATGTTTTATTGTTAAGTTTTCCGACAAAACAATTAACCCTTTAGATATGGTTCCTAAAGCTATACTATTGTTTTTAAGCTGTATGGCGCTATATATATTGTAATTAGATAACTTTTTATTTAACTCTAAATTAGCTCCTTTTAAAACATTATCTGAATAGAAAAACAAACCATTAGACTCTGTAACTAATAACAATCCACTTTGTGTATTAAAAACATTGATAATTTTTTTGTTCTGCAATGTTTCTTTACCTATTAGCAGAGAGGGTTTGCCATTTACTAATTCAAATATTTCGTTGTTGGCAGATTGAAAAAGAATATTATTATCTACAAAAAATGAATTTACAATTCCATTTTCAGGCGTTATAATGTTAAATTCTTCGCTGTTAATATTGTAAACATATAACCTATGTAATGATTGAAAAACAATCCAATTAGAATAAGGAATAATATTCCAAAATTGCTCGTCTTCAAGTAGTTTATCCTTAATCTTATCGCTCAAAGAAGTATAACTTAATCTATTGGTAATATCGGGTTCCCAATAACCAAATTCCATGTAAGACCCTGTATATATTTTGTTATTGATAACTCTTACCGACCTAATAATTGTTTCGTTGGGAGATTCGTATAAATTCCACTGTGCGCCATTAAACTCTAGCAAACCATTATTATTTGCTATGTAAATAGAATGATTATTGCTTTGAGAAATCATCCAGTTTTGGTTGGCAGCATTATAATCTTTTGGAGTATAGTTTAAAATAGGAGGAAGTTCTTGCCCAAAGACAAATACAGAGAACAATAAAAATGTTAGTAAAAAACTGTTTTTCAAAATAATATTTACCTTTTATGAAAAGTAAATATAAACAACAATTACTATCAAACAAATTGAGGCGCCTACAAGCTTTAAATGTTTATATGGGGTAATATCTACTTGTTTAGTATAACTAAGTTTAAAACCAATTTCGTTGGGCTTAATAAGTCCAATAATCAACATTATCAAAACATTAAAAACAAAAAGGATTGCCATAACATGCAAAAAGTGCGGGTAATTATCTGCTCCAAAAACATAAGGTTTTAAAATAAATTGACTAACAGAATATAAAATAACTCCAGAAATTATAGCAACTTTTGCTGCTAATGCAGGAACATATTTAGTAATATAACCTATTACTATAATGGTTAAAATAGGTATGCTATAGCATCCATTAACCTCTTGAAGATAACCAAACAACCCATCAGGAGCGTTGGCAATTAAAGGAGCAATAAACATTGATAAAAGCGCTAACAAAATGCCAAATCGTTTACCAATTTTAACTACTTGCGCATCTGAAGCCGATTTATTAAAATATTCTTTATAAATATCTAATCCGAATAAAGTAATCGAACTATTTAAAGCACTATTAAACGAACTTAGTATTGCTCCAAACAAAACTGCTGCAAAAAAACCAATAAGTGCAACAGGTAATACTTTATTAACTAAAAGTGGATATGCTTGGTCAGGTACTGCTAAATTAGAACCAAAAATATGATACGCTATTACTCCAGGTAATACAACAATAAGAGGTCCTAATATTTTTATAAAAGCTGCTAATAATAGTCCTTTTTGTCCTTCTTTTAAGTTTTTAGCAGCTAATGCTCTTTGAATAATAGCCTGATTTGTACCCCAATAAAATAATTGTACAAGCATCATGCCTGTAAAAATAGTTGCAAAAGGCACACTTGAATTAGCATCTCCGATTGCTTTAAATTTATCTGGATTTGTGTTTACTAACGTTGTTATACCATTTCCCAGGTTTCCATCTCCAACATACAATAACCCAAAAACAGGAATTAATATCCCTCCAATTAGCAATCCAATTGCATTAACAGTATCTGAAACCGCAACGGCTTTTAAACCTCCAAATATGGCATAAATAGACCCCACAACACCTATACCCCAAACACATATCCAAATTGCCGTATTATACTCTATATTAAAAAGTTTATCTACTTCAAACATGGTAACAATTGCTACAGATCCTGAGTATAAAACAATAGGTAAAAAAACAACAACATATCCAGACAACAACAACACTGTAGCCATTGTTTTAGTGGTTAAATCATAACGCTTTTCTAAAAATTGAGGGATTGTTGTGATGCCTCCTTTTAAATATTTAGGCAATAAAAAAACAGCCGTTATAACCATGGCAATAGCAGCCAATGTTTCCCATGCCATAACCAAAATTCCTTCGGAATATGCCTGTCCATTTAAACCTACTATTTGTTCGGTAGAAAGGTTAGTTAACAATAATGAACCAGCAATAACTCCTGCAGTTAAGCTTCTACCACCTAAAAAATAACCATCTGATGATTTTTCGTTTACTTTTAATGTTGAAACATACGAGATGATACCTACTAATAGCGTAAATCCAATAAAAGAAAAATAAATCATAAAACTATATTTTAGAGGTAGTATTACATTTTGGTTGCTTCCAATATACTATAAATAGACCTATACTTTTGGGTATATAGAGCTATGTTGAGTTTTTGTATAGGTAGTTTTAAAGTGTTTTTAAGAATGAATAAAAAAATAAAGCGTACTTAAAAGATTTGTTTAAGTACGCTTTTTGTTGAAGTTATTAAAATTACAAGTCGGGATGACTGGACTCGAACCAGCGACCACACGCACCCCATGCGTGTACGCTACCAACTGCGCCACATCCCGAAAAAAAGTAAGTTAAAACCTTTAAGAAAAGTACATTGTTTTTCTGGCGGACAAATATACAATTTTGATAAATTATATAGTAGCTAATATCTGCTTAAAAAACAAAAGCGCTAATGAAAACATTAGCGCCTTGGTCTAAATAATTTTATAGTAAGATTTTAAATTAATCTTGTTTTTTAAATTAAACTCTGTCGGGGTGGCAGGATTCGAACCTGCGACCTCTTGGTCCCAAACCAAGCGCGATAACCGGGCTACGCTACACCCCGAATTGTAGTCTCATAATTTTGAGGATGCAAATATAGAATTTATGTATTAAAAAAATGCTAATATTTCGGAATTTTAGAGTGGTCTTTGTAACTTCAACCTAAAATTTTAAAAGCCATGAAATTACACGCCCTTTTTTTTGTTGCTACATTGCATTTATTTGTTTCTTGCAACGGGAAAGAAGACTCTAATATAGAGACTCCTAAAACAATAAATTATACATTAGAAGAGGTTGTTACTAATTTAATGAGCCCATGGGGATTAGCTTTTTTACCTGATGGCAGTATGCTAATAACAGAAAGAAGCGGCACATTAATTCATTATAAAAACAATACAAAAACAACTATTACAGGACTTCCAGATATTCATGTTAACGGACAAGGTGGATTGCTGGACATTGCTCTTCATCCGGATTACGAAAACAATGGTTGGATTTACTTTACTTATGCATCTGCAGAAGGTGGTGGTTCTGGTGGTAACACAGCATTAGCACGTGCTAAACTTTCGGGTAGCAGTTTAACTAATTTAGAAGTTTTATATAAGGCCACGCCCAATACAACTGCCGGTGTACATTTTGGCTCTAGAATAGCATTTGATGCGAATAACTATGTGTATTTTTCTGTTGGAGACAGAGGAAATCGTGATGTTAACCCACAAAATATTAATAGAGACGGAGGAAAAATTTACAGGTTACATGATGATGGAAGTATCCCATCTGATAATCCTTTTGTTAGTGATCCTGAAGCTAAACATGCTGTTTTTAGCTACGGACACAGAAATCCGCAAGGTTTAACTGTACACCCGGAAACCGGTAAAATTTGGTCACACGAGCACGGCCCAAAAGGTGGGGATGAAATTAATATTATAGAAAAAGGTAAAAACTACGGATGGCCTGTAATTACATATGGTGTTAATTATGATGGCTCTATAATTACAGAAAACACCGAAATGCCCGGCATGGAGCAACCTATTTATTACTGGACCCCTTCTATTGCACCATGTGGGATGACTTTTGTTACTTCTGATTATTATTCAGACTGGAAGGGGAGTTTACTGGTAGGCTCGCTATCTTTTCAGTATTTAGAACGTTTAGTAATTAACAATAACAAAGTTGATAAACGCGAAAAATTATTTGAAGATATTGGGCGAGTTAGAAATGTAGTTCAAGCACCGGATGGTTATATCTACATAGCTGTAGAAGATAAAGGTATTTTTAGAATTGTGAAAAGTTAATTTTTACCTTCATCAAAAGCTATTAGCGCTTGTTTTACAGAACCGTATTTATCTAACAATTTCTGGGCTTGCTCTCGGGTAATTTGCAACTCTTCTATTAAAAATCTAACTCCTCTGTCTACCAGCTTATTATTATTAAGCTGCATATTAACCATTTTGTTACCCTTTACCCTGCCTATTTTAATCATTAAAGCTGTAGAAATCATATTTAAAACAAGCTTTTGCGAAGTTCCACTTTTCATTCGTGTACTTCCGGTTACAAACTCCGGGCCAACAACAATTTCTATAGGTATATTAGCTTCTAAAGCCAAAGGAGACCCAGGGTTATTGGTAATTGCAGCTGTTAAAATTCCATGCTTGTTGGCATCTTTTATTCCTCCAACAACATACGGGGTTGTGCCGGATGCTGCAATACCTACCACCACATCATTTTTATTAATTCCGTAAGCTGTTAAATCTAACCAAGCCTGTTTAGTATCATCTTCGGCAAACTCTACAGCTTTTCTAATTGCAGTATCACCTCCTGCAATTATTCCTATAACCCTATCAGGTGGCATACCGTAAGTTGGTGGTATCTCTGAAGCATCTAAAATACCAAGCCTACCACTAGTTCCGGCTCCAATATAAAAAAGCCTTCCTCCTGCATTAAATCGTTCGGTTAAGGCATCCACTAATTTTGTGACAGCCGGAATTACTTTTTTAACAGCTAATGCAACTTTTTGATCTTCTTTATTCATACAAAGCAACAACTCTTCTGTAGACATTTTTTCAAGATTGTTGTAAAGAGAAGGTTGCTCTGTTATTTTTTTAAAGTTGCTCATATTGGGGTTAATATACAGTTATTTTGGTTACAAAAGTATAAATTTGAAAAGTGACTACCGTTTTTTTATATAAATCTTCTATGCGCATTCATAACATTGTTATCTTATTTTTATGCTTTAGCTTATTATCTTGTGGAATAACTAAAATAAACACCCCAAAAAGAGAATTTAGAGGGGTCTGGATTGCTACCGTTGTAAATATTGATTGGCCCAAACACAAAACCGATGCGGTAAGCAAACAGCAGCAAGACTTTATAGCATTATTAGAATATTACAAGAGCTTGCATTTTAATGCTGTAATTGTTCAGGTTAGGACTGCCGGCGATGCTTTTTACCCATCTAAACTTGCGCCTTGGTCTGAATACCTTACCGGAGAACAGGGAAACCCTCCTACTCCATTTTACGATCCGTTAAAGTGGATGATTACAGAAAGTCATAAGCGCGGTTTAGAGTTTCATGCATGGTTAAACCCGTATAGAGCTACCATGAGCTTAGATACGACTAAACTTAGTACTAATCACGATTTTTATGTGCACAGAGATTGGATGATTAAATACGGTAACAGGTATTATTACAATCCCGGCTTACCCCAAGTGCAGAAACACTTAACAGCAATTGTTAAAGAAGTTGTAGAACGTTACGATGTAGATGCAATTCATTTTGATGATTATTTTTATCCGTATAAAATTAAAGATGAATTTTTTAACGATACAACTTCGTACAAGCTTTATGCCTTGCCAAATCAATCAATAGAAGATTGGCGTCGCGCAAATGTAGATTCGCTTATTTACAACATTCATAAAACCATAAAGAGCAGCAAGCCCTATGTTCAATTTGGTATAAGTCCGTTTGGAGTTTGGAGAAATGCTTCTGTTGATGAGCGTGGCTCTAACACACAAGCCGGACAAACAAATTACGACGATTTATATGCAGACCCTTTAACATGGATGAAAAACGGTTGGATAGATTATTTAGCGCCTCAACTTTACTGGAGAATAAAACATCCTAAAGTTTCTCATAGTTTACTAATAGACTGGTGGAGTAAAAACACTCAAAACACAAATTTATATATTGGCAATGCTGCATACAGAGTTAAAACAGCAAATCATAAAGATTGGAATAAAAAATCTCAGTTGCCTAAACAATTAAACTTAGCAAGAGAAAACAAACAGGTAAAAGGTAATATATTTTTTAGTGCTAAATCGTTATATAACAAACACCAAAAAGTAACTAATCTTATAAAACGCAAAGTATATTACAGCCAATCACTTACTCCAAAATCTCCTTTACTTACTCAAACAAAACCACCAAGCAAACCTAAATTAATATCAATTAAAAACTTACCTAAAGCTGTAAACTTTACTTTTAAAATAAATGATAGCAGTAAGATTAGAAGTCTGTTATTTTACGCAAGTAATTCTGAAGAAAAAATTAGAGAAAAAAACGTACAATATTTAATTACTAAAATACCTGTACAAAACAATACTGTTACTGCTACAATTTTAAAAAAAGCTATTAAAAAATTTAAATACATTGCGTTCTCTGTGGTAGATGTTTACAGAGAAGAAAGCAATGTTGTTTTATTAAAAAGAACACCCCAAAGAGGTGATACATCATATAAAATTTCTCAATTAAATGAGTACTAAAATATACAATGTTATAGGGCTTATGTCTGGAACCTCGTTAGATGGTTTAGATATTGCTCACTGTAGCTTTACTTATTCGGGTAAACAATGGAATTTTACTATAAATAAAGCAACTACCATACCTTATCCAAACAAGTTAAAAGAAAGCTTGGCTAATGCCATACACGTTAATGCACCGGATTTGCTAGCGTTGCATAATTTTTATGGCACCTGGTTAGGAAAGCGTACTAAAGAATTTATTGTAAAACATAATCTTGAGGCAGATTTTATTGCCAGCCACGGTCATACTGTGTTTCATCAACCCCAAAAAGGCATAACCTGCCAAATAGGCTCAGGGCAACATCTTGCCAATGCAAGCAAGTTAAAAGTTGTGTGCGATTTTAGAACGCTCGATGTAGCACTGGGAGGGCAAGGAGCACCATTAGTGCCAATTGGAGATAAGGAGCTGTTTTCTGAGTACGATTTCTGCTTAAACCTTGGCGGAATTGCTAATATTTCTTTCACAGAAAATGGCAATCGTATAGCTTTTGATGTTTGTCCGGTAAATATGATGTTAAGCTACATTACAGAACAAATAAATTTACCATATGATGATGAAGGGAAAATAGCAGCAACCGGAATTTGCAACAACCAGCTATTAAACACATTAAACAGTTTGCCCTTTTATCAAAAAAAATACCCTAAATCTTTAGGTTTTGAGTGGTTTCAAGAAAATATAATGCCTGTTTTAAACAGCACCTCAGACACTCACAAAAATATTTTAAACACCTTAGTTTTACATATTGCCTCGCAGCTTGCCAATACCATAAGCTTACATGCAAACCCAGCTAAAGAAAATAAAATATTGATTACAGGTGGCGGTACTTACAATACCTTTTTAATAAATACGCTTAAAAGCAAACTTCCTAAAAACTGCATTGTAATAGTACCAGATAACACTTTAATAAACTATAAAGAGGCTCTTGTATTTGCTTTTATGGGAGTTTTACGTGTAGAGGGCAAAACTAATTGTTTAAAATCTGTTACCGGTGCTAAAAAAGATTCTTCAAGTGGAGTTATCTTTTATCCGTCATAAGTATTTTGAATTCTTAAATTTGCAAAAACAAAACGTATTATGCTGATAATTGGAATAACCGGAGGTACCGGATGTGGTAAAACTACTGTTGTTAATCAAATAATTAACTCCTTGCCTGAAAATGAAGTTGGAGTAATCTCTCAAGACTCTTATTACAAAGACACCTCGCACCTTACTTACGAAGAGCGTACTAAGATAAATTTTGATCATCCAAGAGCTATAGATTTTAAACTCTTAAAAAAACATTTAACCGAACTCAGAAACGGCAACCCAATAGAGCAACCTGTATATTCTTTTGTAGAACATAATCGTACAAAAGAAACTATTTTAACACATCCCAGAAAAGTAATGATTGTAGAGGGAATCTTAATCATGTCTAAGGCAAAACTAAGAGACATGTTCGATATTAAAATTTTTGTTCATGCCGATTCTGACGAACGATTAATAAGACGCATAAAACGAGATATAAGTGAGCGTGGCAGAGATATAGAAGAGGTTTTAACACGTTACCAAACTACCCTAAAACCCATGCACGAGCAGTTTATAGAACCTATGAAAGAATATGCAGATATTATTATTCCAAACAACAAATACAATACTGTTGCAATAGATATTGTTAGAACCATTATAAACGAAAGATTATCATAATCAATAAACTAACTAAACGTGAATTTTAAAGCACTTAAATCAAAAAAATGGTTTGCTGTAGCCAGCAATATATATGTTATTGTAAGTGCTGTTTTTATTGTTTGGATGCTTTTTTTTGACACAAATTCTTATTTAACACACAGAGAATTAGAAAAAGAAATAAACAAGCTAGAAAAACAAATAGATTTCTTGCAAAAAGAAATAGAAAAAGACAAAGCCACCATTAAAAAACTAAAAGATCCTGAAGGGATTGAACATTTTGCAAGAGAAAAATATTATTTAAAAAAAGATAACGAAGAGATTTACTTAATAGAATACAAAGACAGTATTAAAAACCAGCAAAATGAGTGATTTGCTATTTAATGAGTTTGAGCCGGTTTCGGCTAAACAATGGAAACAAAAAATTCAGGTAGACCTTAAAGGAGCAGATTATAATGAAACTTTAATCTGGAAAACTCCCGAAGGTATAAACGTAAAACCATTTTATCATCCTGATGAAGACGGCCAAAATGTTGTAAATATTCAAACAAAAGCAAGCAATTGGCTCGTTGGTCAGTTTTTTTATGCCTCTAATGCCAATGCAACCAATAATCAAATAAAAGATGCTTTACAGCGTGGTGCAGAAAGTATTTTAGTTACCATTCCAACTGCAGAAACTAATTTAAGTACACTATTTAACGGTATAGATTTAACTAAATATCCTACCTACATTCAATTAGAATTTTTATCAGAAGAATATGTTTCAAAAATCACTAATTACTTCAGCAAAAATCACTCTAACGCTACCTATCATATATTACAAGATATAGTTGGCAATTTAGCCAAAACAGGCAACTGGCATGCCAATTTAAAGGAAGACTTTACAGTACTAAAAAATATTTTATCCGGCACTAAAAATATAGAAAACGCAACTTTTTTATCTGTAAACGCTGCACTTTATCAAAACGCCGGTGCTACAATAGTACAGCAGTTAGCATACAGTATTGCACATGCAAACGAGTACTTAAATATGCTAAATAATGCGTCGTTGCTATCAAATAATAAAAACAATCTTATTACTTTTCATGTTGCCGTTGGGAGCAATTACTTTTTTGAAATTGCAAAACTCAGAGCCTTGCGCTTGTTGTGGCAAACTATTGCCAAAGAATACAATTGCTCTGCAAACTGTACAATAATTGCAACACCTTCTAAACGCAATAAAACGCTTTACGATTACAATGTTAATATGCTTCGTACTACAACAGAATGTATGAGTGCTGTTTTAGGTGGTGCTAATATGGTTTACAATTTGCCTTACGATGCTCTTTACCACAAAAGCAATGAATTTGGTGAGCGCATTGCCAGAAACCAATTACTAATATTAAAACATGAAAGCTATTTTAATAAAGTAAATAATCCGGCAGACGGAAGCTATTACATTGAAAGTTTAACACAACAACTAGCTCAAAAAGCCTTAGAAATATTTAAGCAGATAGAAGCCGGAGGCGGATTTATAAATCAGCTTAAAGAACATACCATTCAACAAAAAATAAAAGAAAGTGCTAAAACAGAACAAGAAGCTTTCAATACTAAAAAAGAAGTGTTAATAGGAACTAATAAATATCCTAATGAAAATGATAGGATGAAACACGAATTAGAGTTACATCCATTTGTTAAAAAGAACACTCGAAAAACTATTGTTGAACCCATCATTGAAAAACGCTTAGCCGAAGCGTTAGAGCAAGAACGTTTAGAAAATGAGTAGAAAAGATATTCAACATATTACCTTAGCTAATGATAATACAGCTGCTAAAAATGTAACTTCTAATGGAGAAGACTTTATAACAGCAGAAGGCATATCAATTAAACCGGTTTATACTGTAAATAATCTTGAAGAAGCAGAGCACTTGCGCTTTGCTGCCGGAATACCCCCTTATTTACGTGGTCCATACAGTACAATGTATGTTAGAAGACCTTGGACAATTAGGCAGTATGCAGGATTTTCTA
>JBPEWY010000091.1:0-13458 GCA_052032225.1 Flavobacteriaceae bacterium | reverse complement strand
AGGTTTAATTTCATGCTGTACTCGAGCAAAAAGTTTGGTAAAAGAAAAATCAGAATTAAAAACCGATTCAAAATATTGTGAAGCCTGCAAGCTAATTTGCGGGTATCCGTTAGCGATTAGTTGTTTTCCGTGCCTGTTCAGCAAGTATGAGTTGTTGGGTGTAAACGCTATACCAATTGTTGCCGATGTTAAGTTATAGCTTATAAATGAGTTTCCGTTGTGTAAATAAGCATAGTTAAATGCCGGAATTACTTCGCTTCTTTCTAACTGTAATTTTGCATGAGCTTTAGCTGTTAAATCGTGCTCAATAAATGCACTCACAGCTCTAGATTTGTAAAACTGTGAGATATTAAATAGTCTTGGCTCAAACAATGAAAATTTTCTAGAATCTGTAATTACAGGTGTACTAGAAGCTTCAATTAAATCATCATGATAGTGTATACCCATCCAAGTGGTAGTTTCTTTATTTAATCTAGCAGCAGCACCAACACCAAACTTAAATTTTCCGTCTTTTGTACCATAAACACTATAGCCGTTAAGTTTGTAAATAGGAGAGAAGTTAGCATTGGTAATAACACCCAAACCTAATCTGAAGCCTTCGTAATTGTTGTATTTTATAAAATTTCGGGCATCTATATCTACATATTTTGTAGGGATGTATCCCCTAAGTAATTTTTTGGCTAAATTTATTTTGCTTTCTATTTTTTCTTTCTCAACAATACTGTCAAGAATAGTGTAGGTTTTTTGACCTCTTTTGCTTAAGCTGTCTTTACGGTAATTGTTCCAAAAATCTTGGTCTTTATTATGCGCATAATCATCAATTGTAATAGCCAGCCCATTATGTTTAATGTTTACCGGAATGTTAAACAAAATGTTGTAATTGTATTCTCTTGAAATGAGATGAATTAAATCTGAAGCATCTTTATCGTTATTTGTTGTTGCTGTAGAATCTGAAGAACCACTAAATTTTACAGCTCCTCCAAAAAGCGAAACCGGATTGTTACTTTCTCCCTTTCTAATGGAAACCTCTTTATAGGTTGGAAACCAAATTTTTTCTGAAGGTTGATAACTAAATTCTTGAGTTGCTTTTACATCTATAACTCCTTTTAGCTGAGCTATAGCTTTTTGTATTGCATAAGAAAGCGTATCTATATATAGCACCCCTTGCAAACCGGCAATATTGCGCTCTTTTTTAGGATAAAAATATATCATAAAAGCCGGTCTGTCTGTTAAATTTACTGTATCTAAAATTTTATATTGATAAGTGTTTGGGCCTCTTTTAGCAATTGGGTTTATATATTTAGTCCCGAAAAGCGTATAAGTATTATTATAAAATGAAAGTGATTGTAATTGAATTGATAAAATCTCGTAAATAGGTTCTTTAAACCCTGCCATTCTGGTGGCTAAAACGTGTTCTTGCTGACCTTTTTGCTTGGAATAAGAAAGTTCGGCAATTTTTTCTGTTATGTATAAATGAGATTTTTCTAATTGCTTTTTTAACTTGTAATTACTGGAGTCTAACCGTACAAGAGTTTTCTTGTTACCTTGTTTTTTAAAAATAGAATCGATACCGGCATTTATAGAGTCTGGATTTGCAGTAACCAATAGTTTAGAATAAGATGTAAGCTTATAACTGTTTAGTGCTTTTTCCGGATTGTTTTTAGGTTTATTATTTATAGCTTTTTTAATAATTTCAAGCGCCGGATTGTAGTTTCCGTAGAGTGTTACTCCTGATAGTTTTTCTATATTTTCATTGAGAGTTACCGTGTAAAAATTTTTGTTAGGACTTACTGTTACGGTTACAGGATTGTAACCAACATACGATACTGTAAACCAATCAAAGTCATTATCGGTTTGCAACACAAAATTACCATCCATATCAGAAATAGTGCCTTTGTTGGTGTTGGTAACAATATTTGCAAATGGAAGTGGTTTGTTTGTTGCGTCATCTTTAATAACACCGGTAATCTGTTTTTGTGCCCATAGGGTAGAGACAGAGAGTATAAAGAAAACAAGAGGTATAAATCTCATTTATGTAAATGCTATATAATACAATGTTACAAAAAAATAAAGCGGCTAAATATTTGCCGCTTTATTTTTAATATGCTTTTAACAGAAATTAAACAGTCATAATTTCTTTTTCTTTTACAGCTAAAATATCATCAATTTTTTTAATGTAAGCATCTGTTAGTTCCTGAACATCTGCCATTGCATTTTTTTGTAAATCTTCAGAGATGTCTAATTTTTTAATGTCTTTGTTAGCATCTTGGCGTGCATTTCTAACACTAATTTTTGCTTCTTCTGCTTCGCCTTTGGCTTGCTTTACTAACTGTAACCTACGTTCTTCTGTTAACGGAGGAACATTAATAATAACCATTTCTCCATTATTCATAGGTGTAAAGCCTAAATTAGCAATCATTATAGCACGCTCAATTTCTTGAAGCATAGATTTTTCCCAAGGTTGTATAGAAATGGTTCTACCATCTGGGGTGTTAATGTTGGCAACTTGGCTAAGCGGTGTCATAGAACCATAATATTCTACCATAACGCTACCAACCATAGACGGAGATGCTTTTCCGGCACGAATATTTACAAGCTCTTTTTCTAAGTGTTTAATAGCTTGATCCATGCTTTCTTTAGCGGTGTCCATTATAAAATCAATCTCTTCGTTCATAGTTTATATGCTTTAGTACTGTATTGTTACTTTTTTTACAACTATAAATTTACAGTAGTTCCAATGTTTTCTCCAGAAACTACTTTTAATAAATTGCCTTTGGTGTTCATATCAAACACAACTATTGGGAGCTCGTTTTCTTGGCTTAGTGTAAAAGCAGTAGTATCCATTACTTTTAAACCTTTGCGTAATACATCATCAAAAGTAATCCTGTCAAACTTCACAGCATCTCTATTCTTCTCAGGATCATCTGTATAAATACCATCTACTCTAGTTCCTTTTAAAATTACATCGGCTCCTATTTCTATAGCTCTTAAAACGGCTGCAGAATCTGTTGTAAAATAAGGGTTTCCGGTACCACCGCCAAAAATTACAACACGTCCTTTTTCTAAATGCCTAATAGCGCGACGTCTAATAAAAGGTTCTGCAACTTCATTTATTTTGATGGCAGATTGCAATCTAGTTTGAACACCTTGGTCTTCTAATGCACTTTGTAAGGCTAAACCATTAATTACGGTAGCTAACATTCCCATGTGGTCTCCTTGTACTCTGTCCATACCATTGCTTGCTCCGGCTACTCCTCTAAAAATGTTACCGCCTCCAATTACAATGGCTACTTGAACTCCTTTATCTACTACTTGTTTAATTTCTTCGGCATATTGAGAAAGACGCTTGGGATCTATACCGTATTGTTTATCACCCATTAAGGCTTCACCACTTAATTTTAAAAGTATTCTTTTGTAGTGCATGTTGTGTTGCTGGGGTTAGTTAAAATGTTATTTTTTTAAATTTTATTGCTGCAAAAATAATGAAAAATAGCTTTGTTTGAGCGAGTTAGAAATTATGGTATAAAAAAACCGCTTCATTTACGAAGCGGTTTTTTTTAAAATTGTTTGCTTAATCAAGCGCAACACGCTCAAACGCTACAACTTGTAAATCCGGATTTACAGATTTTACATAAGCAGCAACGCTAACTTTAGAGTCTTTAATAAAGTCTTGATTAACTAAGGTGTTATCCTTGAAGAAACGTTTTAATTTACCTTGAGCAATTTTATCTAACATTTCTTCCGGCTTACCTTCTGCACGAAGTTGCTCTTTAGCAATTTCAATTTCTTTATCTATTGTAGCTTGGTCTACAGCTTCTTCATTTAACGCAACAGGATTCATTGCAGCAGCTTGCATAGCTACATCTTTAGCAACGGTCTCAGCGCCTTCTACATTTGCTGATAAACCAACTAAAGTAGCAATTTTGTTACCAGCGTGAATGTAAGAACCTACAAAAGGAGCTTGTAATTTTTTAAATGCTCCAATCTCTATTTTCTCGCCAATTACACCTGTTTGCTCTAATAACTTTTCTTCTACGGTGATACCGTTAAAGTCTGCAGCTAAGAACGATTCTTTAGTGTCGTGGTTTAGTGCAATTTCTGCAAGCTCGTTAGCTAAGCTAACAAAGCCTTCGTTTTTAGCAACAAAGTCAGTTTCGCAGTTAAGAGAAACAATTGCACCAACAGTTTTATCTGCATTTACTTTGGCAATTACAGCACCTTCGCTTGAGTCTCTGTCGGCTCTCTTAGCGGCTACTTTTTGCCCTTTTTTACGTAATATTTCAATAGCTTTATCGAAATCACCATCTGCTTCAACCAATGCCTTTTTACAATCCATCATACCGGCACCGGTAGCTTTTCTTAATTTATTTACATCTGAGGCTGTAATAGTTGCCATCTTTATATTCTCCTTTTTTTAGTGAATAATTATTTTTTTTCTTCGGTTACTTCAGCTTCTTTTTTAGCCTTAGTTTCTTTTTCTTTAGCAGCTTTTTTCTCTTCTTTTTGAGCTTTTTCTGCTTCTCTTTCTGCTTTTCTTTCAGAAAGCCCTTCGGCTATAGCTTCTGTAACGTACGATAATACTTTTTCTATAGATTTAGAAGCATCATCGTTTGCAGGGATAACGTAGTCTACCTCTCTCGGATCAGAGTTGGTATCTACCATTGCAAATATTGGAATGTTTAATTTTTGAGCTTCTTTAACAGCTATGTGCTCACGCATGGTGTCTACAATAAATAAGGCACCTGGAAGGCGAGTCATATCGGCTATAGAACCTAAGTTTTTTTCAAGCTTAGCTCGTAAACGATCTATTTGTAGTTTTTCTTTTTTAGAAAGCGTATCAAACGTACCATCTTTTTTCATCTTGTCTATAGCAGCCATTTTTTTAACTGCTTTTCTGATGGTAACAAAGTTAGTAAGCATACCTCCGGGCCAACGCTCTGTAATGTATGGCATGTTTACGCTTCCTGCTTTTTCTGCAACAATGTCTTTTGCTTGTTTTTTGGTAGCTACAAAAAGGATTTTTCTACCTGAAGCTGCAATTTTTTTAAGAGCTTGGTTAGCTTCTTCAATTTTAGCAGCTGTTTTGTAAAGGTTTATAACGTGAATTCCGTTGCGCTCCATGTAGATGTACGGAGCCATGTTCGGATTCCATTTTCTTGTTAGGTGACCAAAATGTACACCTGCTTCTAATAATTCTTTTACTTCAATTTTGCTTGCCATTTTCGTAATAGTTTACGTTCCGTTGAAGTTAGCAATGCTGAAGTGGTCACGTTAATCGATCGCCTTCATCATTTGGATGCTAAACTAATTTCCGGGCTTTATACCGGACAACGGCAACTGGTTTTTTTAATAAAATAATGAACAAATGTTGTAACGCAACATTAACGTTTAGAGAACTGGAATTTCTTACGCGCTTTCTTTTGTCCGTATTTCTTGCGCTCTACCATTCTTGGATCTCTGGTTAATAACCCTTCTGGTTTTAAAGTAGCTCTGTACTCTGAGTCTACTTCGCAAAGAGCTCTAGAGATTGCTAATCTAACAGCTTCTGCCTGACCAGTGATTCCACCTCCGTACACGTTTACTTTAATATCAAAGTTTTCAGCATTATCAGTTAAGTTTAATGGCTGTAAAACTTTGTAACGTAACGTATCGGTAGGGAAGTAGTTTTCAAATTCTCTTTTGTTGATTGTGATGTTTCCTTTTCCTTTAGAAACATAAACACGAGCAACTGCAGTTTTTCTTCTGCCAATTTTGTGAATTACTTCCATTACTTAAGATCGTTTAAATTAATAGTGGTAGGTTTTTGTGCCTCGTGGTTGTGAGTTGCACCTACGTACACTTTTAGGTTACGGAATAACTGAGCTCCTAATTTGTTTTTAGGAAGCATTCCTTTAACTGATTTTTCTACTAAACGCTTCGGATCTAAGTCATAAAGTTCCTTAGCGGTTCTAACTCTCTGACCCCCTGGATAGCCGGTGTAACGAATGTACTTTTTATCGTCCCACTTGTTACCGGTTAAGTTGATTTTTTCTGCATTAATAACAATTACGTTATCGCCGCAATCAACGTGTGGGGTGTAATTAGGCTTGTATTTACCTCTAAGCAGCTTAGCTACTTTAGACGCCATACGCCCTAAAGTCTGTCCTTCAGCATCAACAACTACCCACTGTTTGTTTACAGTAGCTTTGTTTGCCGAAATTGTCTTGTAGCTTAATGTATCCACACTAACTGTTTTTTAATAATTAAACATTCCATTCCCATCCCGACATCTATCGGGAAACGGGGTGCAAATGTACAACTATAAATTGTAAATACAAATAGCAGTATACTAATATTTTAAGGGAGTCTTATTGTGTTGGTGTAATAGCTACAAATGTAGGCTCTTTGTGTTAAAAACCTATAAAATCAAATCAATACTGTTAATTATTTACTAAACCTAACTAATAAGTGTAACAATATGTTCAAATTAGAGTTTTTGTAGAAACCGCTAACTCATGAACATCTGTTACAAGCTTTGTTATTTGCTTGTCTTTTTATTTGTTATAAAAGGATTCTCTCAAGCAAGTGATTCTTCATTAATTACCAAACGTATTTACACAACTCAAGCAGTAGAACCCAATAAAGCTCCCGAAATAGATGGACTTATAACAGACGATGCTTGGAATATTGTTGAATGGTCTTCAGATTTTATAGAATGGAGGCCAGATGAGAACTCTCCGCCAAGTTACCAAACCCAATTTAAAATACTTTACGATACCCGTAACTTATATATTGCAGTTAGAGCATTTGATGATGAACCCGATAAAATTGTAGAAAGACTCTCCAGACGTGATGGTTTTGATGGTGATTGGATAGAAATTAACATAGACAGTTATCACGATTTAAGAACCGGGTTTTCTTTTAACATCTCTGCAGCCGGAGTAAAAGGAGATGAGTTTATATCTGAAAACGGAAATAATTGGGATGGTAGTTGGAACCCTATTTGGTATGCTAAAACCAAAATAGATGATAAAGGTTGGACTGCAGAAATTAAAATACCGCTCTCACAATTGCGATTTGGTAATGCTGCAAACCAAGTTTGGGGATTACAAATACAACGGCGCTTTTTTAGAGAAGAAGAGCGTTCTCTATGGCAACGCATTCCTCAAGATGCTCCCGGATGGGTAAGCGAAATGGGAGAACTTCACGGATTGATAAATTTACAACCGCAAAAACAAATAGAAATTCAACCTTTTTCTGTTACCCAACTTGAAACATATCCGGCAGAAATAGGAAACCCGTTTAGAGATGGTAACGACTTTGGTTTGAATGGAGGTATAGATGCAAAAATTGGTCTTACAAATGATTTAACTTTAGACCTTACCATTAACCCTGATTTTGGACAAGTAGAAGCAGATCCGGCAGCGATTGCATTAGATGGCTTTCAGATTTTTTTTAGAGAGCAGCGCCCGTTTTTTGTAGAAAACAAAAACATTTTTGATTATCGATTTGCCAACGGACCCGACAATGTTTTTTACTCCAGAAGAATTGGTAGAAACCCACAAGGCTACCCCAATGTTAATGGGAGTGAATTTGTTGATATCCCTCAGAATACAACCATTTTAGGGGCTGCAAAATTTAGTGGAAAAACCAAAAACGGCTGGTCTATTGGAGTGTTAGAAAGTATAACAGCTAAAGAATTTGCAACGATTAATGAAAATGGCAACGAGTCTGAAGCTTTGGTAGAGCCACTTACCAATTATTTTGTTACCAGAGTACAAAAAGATTTAAATGAACGAAACACATTTATAGGGGGTATATTTACTGCAACGAACAGACCTAAAAACTTACCGGAACATTTACAGTTTTTAAGGACTGCAGCCTATACCGGAGGGTTTGATTTTAGACACCAATGGAAGAATAGAACATTCTTCATTGAGGGGAATATGGTTTTTAGTCATGTTACCGGTAGTGAAGAAGCCATAGAAGCCACACAACGTTCATTAACACACCTTTTTCAGAGAGTAGATGCCGGGCATGTTACTGTAGATCCTGCCAGAACCTCACTTACCGGCACAGGAGGGAAAATAGAAGCAGGTAAACAAGGCGGTGGTAATTGGCGTTATGGAGGCGGACTTATTTGGCGCTCTCCTGAGTTAGAGCTTAACGATGTTGGTTTTTTACGCCAAGCAGACGAAATTATTCAGTTTGCAAATATTAGATACCAAACCACTAAAGCTTTTGGAAATTTTAGACGTATTAGTGCACGTTTTAATCAATTTACTTCGTATGATTTTGAAGGTAATTATAATAGAATTCAATACGAAGTTAATGGTAACGCCAATTTTAAAAACAATTGGTGGGTAGATATAGGTGGAGCTCACAAACCACGAATTTTTGTCAATACGGTTTTAAGAGGCGGACCACGATGGCGTTTTTCTCAAGAGAATTTTGGGTATTTGTTTTTTGGATCAGACAGAAGAAAAAAATTTCGTTTTAGATCTGGAGTTGTTTATTCTCAGGCTAAACAAAATAATTTTTCACTTTTTAGAACAGAGGTAGGATTCACATATCAGCCTACAAATGCTTTGCAGGTATCTATAAATCCGGAGTTTGAGAATGCTCCTAACAAGACACAATATGTAACAGAGAGTGCTATTAATAACACTCCACGATACATTTTGGCTACAATAGACAATAAAACGTTGAGTGCTGCCATAAGGGTTAATTATATTATTAATCCTAATTTATCGATACAATATTATGGCCAACCCTTTATTTCCAGAGGAAGATATTCTGAATTTAAATTTGTTGATAACCCAATTGCAGACGATTTAAACGATAGGTTTACGCTTTACTCCAACCAACAAATTCAATTAAACAATGCTACCAATCAATATGAGATTGATGAAAATATTGATGGAAATGTAGACTACAGTTTTGCAAAACCCGATTTTTCTTTTGTACAATTTAGGTCTAACTTGGTTGTTAGATGGGAATACATACCCGGAAGTGAGTTATTTTTAGTATGGTCTCAAGGACTAAACGGTTTAGCAAGTCCGGATGCTACCTTATTTAGCGGACTAGAAAACCAAATTTTAAAGCAACAACCAGAAAACATATTTTTAATTAAAGCAACATATAGGTTTATGTTGTAGGCTTAATGAGCCTCGAGCCAATTGGTGCCAATACCAAGCTCTACATCTAACGGTACGGCAAGTTTGTATGCATTTTCCATTTCGGTTTTTATAATAGGTTTTATGGCTTCTAACTCATCTTTGTAAGCATCAAAAACCAATTCGTCATGAACTTGCAGTAGCATTTTGGTTTTAAAATTACCTTCTTGCAGTTTTTTATGAATTGCAATCATGGCCAATTTTATAATGTCTGCTGCACTACCTTGTATTGGAGCATTAACAGCATTACGCTCTGCAGCTCCACGTACAACAGCATTTCTAGAATTAATGTCTTTTAAATATCTGCGCCTTCCTAACACAGTTTCTACATACCCGTTTTCTCGAGCAAAGTCTATTTGGTTTTGAATGTACTGTTTTAATTTAGGATAAGTTTTGTAATAAGTGTCTATAAGCTCTTTAGCTTCGGTTCTGGAAAGTGTAGTTTGGTTGCTTAATCCAAAAGCCGATACACCGTAAATTATTCCAAAGTTTACAGTTTTAGCATTGCTACGTTGTTCTCTGGTAACTTGCTCTATAGGTACATTAAACACTTTTGCAGCAGTAGAGGCATGAATGTCTTCACCATTTTCAAAAGCTTTAATCATGTTTTCTTCTTGGCTAAGTGCAGCAATAATTCTGAGTTCTATTTGGGAATAATCGGCAGCTAATAATACGTAATTGTTATCTCTTGGAATGAAAGCTTTTCTAATAAGCTTACCTCTTTCTGTTCTAATCGGGATGTTTTGCAAATTAGGATTGTTACTGCTTAAACGTCCTGTTGCAGCAACTGCTTGGCTGTATATTGTATGAACTCTGCCGGTGTTAGGGTTTACCTCGTTTGGTAAAGCATCTACATAAGTGTTTTTTAGTTTTTGCACTTGGCGCCACTCTAAAATATCGGCTACTATTTGGTGATCTTTAGCCAAATATGAAAGCACATCTTCTGCCGTAGAGTATTGTCCGGTCTTAGTTTTTTTAGGCTTTTTTACCAGCTTTAACTTATCAAATAAAATAGGTCCTAATTGTTTAGGAGAGGCAAGGTTAAAGGTTTCTCCGGCTTGCTCAAAAATACGTTGTTCTAGTGTTTGAGCTTCTTGTGCAAATTCATCTGAAAGTTTTTTAAGGAAATCTAAATCTATGTTAATTCCTTCAACTTCCATTGCAGAAAGCACACTTATAAGGGGAGCCTCAACATTGGTAAATAAAGGTGTTAAATTGGCGTTTTCTAATTCTTTTTTAAAATAATACTTAAGCTGCAAAGTAATATCGGCATCTTCTACGGCATATTCTGTTTGTTGTTGTACAGGAACATCTCGCATAGAGCCTTGATTTTTACCTTTTTTACCAATTAAAGAGGTAATAGATACCGGCTGATAATGCAAATAGGTTTCTGCCAAGACATCCATATTATGACGCATGTCTGGGTTTATTAAATAATGCGCAATCATGGTGTCAAAAAGTTTACCCTTTATAGTAATGTTGTAATTAGACAGAACTTTAATGTCGTATTTTAAGTTCTGACCAACTTTCTCTATAGTTTGGTTTTCAAAAAAGGGTTTAAACTCATCAACTATTTTTTGTGCTTCATCTTTATTTTCGGGAATACTTACATAATATCCTTTTCCTTTTTCCCAAGAGAAAGCAATCCCAACAAGTTCTGACTCTAAGGCTTTAATGTTGGTCGTTTCGGTATCAAAACATACACTTTCTTGCTCTAGTAGCTTTTCTAGCAACAACTTTCTACCAAGAGGTGTATTTATTAGTTGATAATGATGAGGTGTGTTTTCTATAGTATTATACCCGGTTGTGTTATCTGTTTGTGCTGTTCCGGCACCTGGAGTATCAAACAAATTAAATTGAACATTAGTCGGAGATTTTTCTATTTTAGGAGCGTCTTGTTCTTTTTTATCTGATACACTAGCCTCCTCAGACTGAGCATTAAAGGTTTTTAAGAAGTTTTCTGTTAATCGTCTAAACTCTAATTCCTCAAATATTTCTTTTACCTTATTAATGTCCGGCTCAGATAGCTCAAATTCTTCTTCATGAAATTCTACAGGAACATCAAGCATTATTCTGGCTAGTTTTTTAGAGAGTAAGCCTTGTTCTGCGTGGGCTTCAACTTTTTCACGCATTTTACCGCTTAGCTTATCGGTATTTGCAAGCAATCCTTCAATACTACCAAACTCTTTAATAAATTTTTTAGCAGTTTTATCGCCAACTCCGGGTAACCCCGGAATATTATCAATAGAGTCGCCTTTCATTCCCAAAAAGTCAATTACCTGCTCTGGCCGCTCTACTTCAAATTTTTCTTGTACTTCGGGAATTCCCCAAATTTCAATCCCATTGCCCATTCTTGAGGGTTTGTACATAAAAATATTGTCAGACACCAGCTGAGCAAAATCTTTATCTGGTGTAACCATATATACTTTATAGCCTTGCTTTTCGGCTTTTTTAGCAAGCGTACCAATTATATCATCGGCTTCAAATCCTTCTTTAGCAATAACCGGTATGTGCATTGCTTGTAAAATTTTCTCTATATAGGGTACAGCTATTTGTATAGCTTCGGGAGTTTCGTCTCTGTTGGCTTTGTAAGCTTCAAACATTTCGGTTCTGTCTGTGCTGCCTCCTTTATCAAAACATACCGCCAAATGGTCTGGGCGTTCTCTTTTTATAACATCTAACAAAGAATTCATAAACCCCATTATGGCAGAGGTGTCCATTCCTTTAGAGTTTATTCGTGGGTTTTTTATAAAAGCGTAGTATCCTCTAAAAATTAATGCATAAGCGTCTAATAAAAATAAGCGTTTTTGCTCGGCCATAATTTTTTGTTTGTATGTGGTAAATGTACAGAAATGTTTTTGTAATGGCTAATTGAAGATTGTGGTTAAAAAGGTGTTTTTATTTTTTATTTTTGATGGATGATGCGAAAATCTCTTTTACAGCTACTTACCCTTTTTTTAGTTTTAGCATGTTCTAAAAAAAACGAAACAACAGTAACAGCACACATTAATAAAAACTGGACATTCACAGCAACAGATACGTTACCTTGGTTTGCTGCAAATGTACCGGGAACTGTACACTCTAACTTGTTTGATGCTAAAGTGATACCTGATCCTTTTGTGCGTAATAATGAGCTTGATTTACAATGGATTTCTGAAAAAAACTGGCATTACAAAACTACATTTACAGTGCCCGATAACATTTTAAACAAACAATACATAACATTAAATTTTAATGGGTTAGATACTTATGCAAATGTATATTTAAACGACACTTTAGTGTTGCAAGCCAACAATGCTTTTAGAAGGTGGCGAATACCCGTAAAAAACTTATTAAAACCGTCTAATACACTCGAGATTATTTTTAACAATCCTCACGACATAGAAGAAAAAGCAGCTAAAAACCTCTATTACACTTTACCGGAAGGCAATAGAGTTTTTACAAGAAAACCTCAGTTTCATTATGGCTGGGATTGGGGACCTACTTACATTACTTCGGGTATTTGGAGACCGGTTTATTTAGAAGCCTGGAATCATTTAAAAGTACAAGATGTTTATTTGATGCAAGAAAAAATTACGCAAGAACAAGCATTGCTAAATGCTGAAATCACACTAAATGCATCACAAGAAAAAAAAGTGCAGGTTGCTATTTTGGTAAACAATAAAAAAGTATCAGAGTATAGCCTGTCTGTTGTTAAAGGCAAAGCAACATATAATTTACCATTTACAATTAAAAACCCACAATGGTGGTGGACTCATAATCTGGGTGAACCTTATTTATATGATATTACTATTAAAATTTTTGATAAAGCCAGCCTTTACTATAACAAAACCATTAAAAAAGGCCTTAAAACCATAGAATTAGTAACCCAAGAAGAAGCCGGGAAAAAGACTTTTTATTTTAAGCTAAACGGTATTCCGGTTTTTATGAAAGGGGCTAATTATATACCTCAAAACAGTTTTCAAGATAAGGTAACACCAGAGCATTACAATAAGCTGTTAAATGATGTTGTTGCAGCTAATATGAACATGCTTAGAGTTTGGGGAGGTGGAATTTATGAAGATGAATTGTTTTATGAATTATGTGATGAAAAAGGAATTTTAGTTTGGCAAGATTTTATGTTTGCCTGTGCCATGTATCCCGGAGATGAAAAGTTTCTTGAAAATGTTACACAAGAAGCAATAGATAATGTAAAAAGACTTAGAAACTATACCAGTATTGCCCTCTGGTGCGGAAATAATGAAAATGCAGAAGGATGGGCTAATTGGGGATGGCAAGCGGGTAAAAGTAATGAGCAAAAACA
>JBPEWY010000090.1:0-64802 GCA_052032225.1 Flavobacteriaceae bacterium | reverse complement strand
TTATTACTTTTTAAAAAGCTAACAGCAGTGGTTTTGTTAATTAAGTACATTAATAAGTACCAAAAAGCCATTATTTGTAAAAAAGCGCCCAAGCCACCTAGTAAATTAAAAATGTTTGGCACATTAACCCATAAAACCGATAGGAAGAAGCTTAGTATAATTCCGGCATTAATACTGTAATAAAATGGTTTAAAAGCTTTTTGCTTGATATAGATGTTGTTTTTTTCTAACCATGACAATAAAATTCCAGCTAAAGCAAGCATAAACCAACCGTTGTATTGAAAATGCAAGTAAAAATAAATGGCATTCTTATACCAAATAGATTCACTCCCGGAGGTGTTCATTATATACCCTAAAACCCAAGGTCCTAAGCTAGAAAATACCATGTAAAACAAAGCAGCTTTTATGCATTTATATGATGGATTGGTTTTTACAGTTTTGGGAGTACTTTTTATAAAAAACCAGGCAAATAAATAGGAAGCAATTAAAAATAATGTAGAGAAAATTATAGAATAAAGAGCATAGCCCTGTATCGGAAAACTAACAAGCATACCAACCAATGTTACTTGTGTAAACCAAAAAACAAGATTGTATTTTTTTGTATGTGTTTGTATTGGTATAAAACAATAACAGAGCAAAATTGTTAGTGCTAAGTAAACCCATCCTGATAATGCAATGTGAGAGTGGGTGTGAAGTATAAATTTATAGGTAACAGGAAGAGAGGTTACAAATAAAGCTCTTAGCAATATGCCCAATAAAGCAGCTATTAAAAAATAAACCAGAGCAATTTTAGCATGCTTTTTAAAAGTTACCATTACAATTTTTTGGCATCAAATATAAACCAAGCATTTATAGTTATTATACTGTGGTGAAAATTAATTATTTACAATGCCGTATCATGTAAATTTAATTGTATTTAAAAAAATAATTGACAAATTATAGTTGTAATGTGAAAATAAAGACATTTCTTTGCAAAGAATTAGCAAAAACCACTTGCAATACATTTATATCTTTCCCGGTTAAATTTATTCCTGTTTTATTTTTTGCTTTATGTGTCTCTAATTAAAGAGATGTATATGTAATTCGAACATCAGTAACATTTTTAAATTATTATATTATGAAAGAAGGAACGGTTAAGTTCTTTAACAGAACCAAAGGATTTGGTTTTATTACAGTAGAAGGATCAAGTGAAGACATTTTTGTTCATGAAAGTGGTTTAATTGATGATATCACTGAAAACGATAAGGTGTCTTTTGAAACAGAAAGAGGAAGAAAAGGCTTAAATGCTATTAACGTAGAAATTATAGACTAATTTATACAGTTTAATAAAACCGTTAGTCTATTCAGGCTAACGGTTTATTTTTTTAATTTAAACACATTTTAAATGCTAATAATAAACGTAAAGCAAGGAGAAAATATAGAAAGAGCACTTAAACGCTATAAGCAAAAAGTAAAAAAAACTAAGCAGTTAAGAAATCTTAGAGAAAAGCAGTTTTTTACCAAGAAATCTCAGCTTAGAAGAGAAGAAATTGCTAAGGCTGCTTACAAAGAAGAGTTTGAAAGAAAGCAAGAGCAATAGTAGGCTTTATTCTATATTTATATTTACAACATAGCCTTCAGAGCCCCTAACATTAAACACAGTACTATCTTCAAAAATTAAGTACTGTCCTTTAATACCTTTTAAAACCCCTGAGTAGCTGGGAGTTTTATCTAAATTTAAGCTTTTTACTTTTTTAGGATACAAATTAACCGGATAGTTAATAGTATATATTTTTTGGTTATTCTCTAAATAGTAAGGCTTAACTTCATCGGGTAAAAAATCATCTAATCGGTCTTTTTCGGCTACTAAATCAACATCAATTATGTTGTTGGTTAGCATTTTTCGCCAATTGGTTTTATCGGTCATATGATCTTTTAAAGCAACTTCGGTAATTCCGGCTAAATATCTGTTAGGAACTTCAACAATTTCAATTGCCTGGTGTGCTCCTTGGTCAATCCATCGTGTCGGAATTTGTGCTTTTCTGGTAACACCAACCTTTACATCACTAGACAGCGCTAAATAAACTACATGAGGTTGTAACTGCATTTCTTTTTCAAATGCTAAATCTCTGTCTTCTTGGTCTAAGTGAGCTTTACTAAGCTCCGGGCGCATAACCCAATCACCCGCTTTAGGCGTATCGAAAAAACAACTTTTACAGAAACCTTGTCTATAAATAGGTTTATCTAACCCGCAACTAAGACATTCATACTTTACAAAAGATATAGTTACTTTTTTATCTAGTAACTGGTTCATATTTATAAAGTTATTTTTAAAAACCAAAAAGTAGTTTATAGGATCTGTAAATTCGGTTTTCATTTTTGTTAAAACGCCTTCGTACATAGAAAAAGATTTTGCTATTTTTATGCTTTAAATATAAGGTAAAAAATGCCAATACCACTGTTTAACTCTATAGCATCTTGGCTATTAAAAAAGCGCTATCATCAAATAGAACTTTTTTTAAAATATCCTGAAGAAGTACAAATAGAAGTGCTTCATCAATTACTTACAGTGTCACAAAACACAGAGCTCGGTAAACAGTATGATTTTAAGAGTATTAAAAACTATGAGGTTTTTGCCGAGCGGCTACCAATAGCTACTTACGAGGATGTAGAGCCACTTATTGAACGTACCCGAAAAGGTGAAAACAACATATTCTGGCCATCTCATATAAAATGGTTTGCAAAAAGTAGTGGTACCACAAGTGCCAAAAGTAAATTTATTCCGGTAAGCACAGAAGCATTAGAAGATTGCCATTATAAATCCGGCAAAGACTTACTCTGTTTATACCTTAACAATAACGAAAACTCACAGCTTTTTACAGGTAAAGGGTTGCGTTTAGGAGGTAGTAAAGAGTTGTATGAAGATAATGGAACTTACTTCGGAGATTTATCGGCAATATTAATAGATAACATGCCTTTTTGGGCAGAATTTAGCAGTACTCCAAGTAACAGAATTTCGTTAATGGGTGAGTGGGAAACCAAGCTACCGGCTATTGTACAAGAAACTATTCATGAAAATGTAACAAGTTTAGCAGGTGTTCCTTCTTGGATGCTGGTGTTGTTAAATAAAGTTTTAGAAGAAACAAAAAAAGAGCATTTATTAGAAGTTTGGGAAAATTTAGAGGTTTATTTTCATGGTGGAGTTAGCTTTACACCGTACCGAGAACAATACAAGCAGCTTTTACCAAATCCAAACTTTAAATATTATGAAGTGTACAACGCATCTGAAGGTTTTTTTGCTATTCAGGATCAAAACTATTCAGATGAGCTGCTTTTAATGTTAGACTATGGTATTTTTTATGAATTTATCCCAATGGAAACTTTTGGTACACCTAACCAAAAGGCAATTCCGTTATGGCAAGTAGAAAAAAATAAAAATTACGCCATGGTAATAACCACCAACGCAGGTTTATGGCGTTATTTAATAGGTGATACGGTTAGGTTTACAAGTACAAACCCTTACAGAATTAAAATTACGGGGAGAACAAAACACTTTATTAATGCTTTTGGCGAGGAACTTATAATTGAAAATGCAGAAGAAGCTTTAAAGCAAGCATGCCAAAAAACCAAAAGTGAAATTGTAGATTACACAGCAGCTCCTGTTTTTATGAGCGGAAAAGAAAAAGGCTCGCATGAGTGGCTTATAGAATTTAAAAACCCGCCTAATAACCTGGATTATTTTACAGAAATGCTAGACAATGCACTAAAAGCGTTAAACTCTGATTATGAGGCTAAAAGGTATAATAACATGACCTTAACCAAGCCTAAAGTGCATATAGCAAAACCAAATTTATTTTATAATTGGCTAAAAAGTAAAAATAAACTGGGAGGCCAGCATAAAGTTCCAAGGTTATCTAATAACAGAGAATATATAGAAGAGTTGTTAATTAACAATAACTAAAAGCCGTTTTAAGAAACGGCTTTTAGTTTATTTATAGTAGCTTTTGTGAGTTTCTCTTCTGCGTAGGCTTTATCTACTCGTAACGATTTCTCCTCACTGCTTGGTAGTTCAAACATGGCATCTGTTAAAATAGCTTCGCAAAGAGAGCGTAAGCCTCTAGCGCCAAGTTTGTACTCTATTGCCTTTTCTACAATATAATCTAAAGCTCCTTCTGTAATAGAAAACTCAATATCGTCCATAGCAAAGAGCTTTTCGTATTGCTTAATAATAGCATTTTTAGGCTCTGTTAGTATGGCTCTTAAAGTTTTAGCATCTAACGGATCCATGTGCGTAAGCACCGGAAGTCTTCCTATAATTTCAGGAATTAAACCGTACTCTTTAATGTCTTTTGGTATAATGTATTGCAATAAATTACTCTCATCTATTGCTAAATCTTTCATTGATGCGCTAAAACCAACGGCTTGCATATTTAAGCGTTTGGTAATTATACGCTCAATACCATCAAAAGCACCACCGGCTATAAACAAAATGTTTTCGGTGTTAACCTCTATAAATTTTTGGTCAGGATGCTTTCTTCCTCCTTTTGGCGGAACATTTACAACAGTTCCTTCAAGTAATTTTAAAAGTGCCTGTTGTACACCTTCGCCAGATACATCTCTGGTAATAGAAGGGTTATCGCTTTTACGAGCAATTTTATCAATTTCATCTATAAAAACAATTCCGCGCTCTGCCTTCTCAAGATTATAATCGGCTGCTTGTAGTAAACGGGTTAAAATGCTTTCTACATCTTCGCCAACATAACCTGCTTCTGTTAAAACAGTAGCATCTACAATAGCAAGCGGAACGTTTAACATTTTGGCAATGGTTTTTGCCATAAGGGTTTTACCGGTACCGGTTTGCCCAACCATGATAATATTACTTTTTTGTATCTCTATATCATCATTGGTTATAGGCTGTAATAATCGTTTGTAATGATTATAAACAGCTACCGATAATACTTTTTTTGTGGTTTCTTGTCCAATAACAAACTGGTCTAAAAAAGCTTTAATTTCTTGAGGTTTTTTTAATACCAGCTCTGAGGATAGCTCTTGTGATTTAGATTGTCGGGTTTCTTCTAAAACAATACCATGGGCTTGTTCTATACAACGATCGCAAATATGCGCATCTAACCCTGCAATTAATAAATCGGTTTCAGGCTTTTTTCTGCCACAAAAAGAGCATTCTAAATTTTCTTTAGCCATAATGTTTAATTTCTAACTAAAATCTCATCAATCATTCCGTAATCTTTAGCTTCTTCTGCACGCATCCAAAAATCACGGTCGCTATCTTCATACACCTTTTCAAACGGTTGTCCGGAATGGTTAGATATAATTTGATAGAGCTCGTCTTTAACTTTTAATACTTCTTTAGCAGCAATTTCAATATCACTTGCTTGCCCTTGTGCTCCTGATAAAGGTTGATGAATCATAACTCTAGAATGTGTTAATCCGCTACGTTTACCTTTTTCTCCGGCACAAAGCAGTACAGCTGCCATAGATGCAGCAATACCGGTACAAATAGTGGCTACATCTGGTTTTATAAATTGCATGGTGTCGTAAATACCTAAACCGGCATAAACGCTACCACCAGGCGAGTTTATGTATATTTGAATGTCTTTTGAGGCGTCTACACTTTCTAGAAACAGTAATTGTGCCTGAATGATGTTGGCTACCTGATCATCTATTCCTGTACCAAGAAAGATAATTCTGTCCATCATCAATCTAGAGAAGACATCCATTTGTGCCACATTTAGCTGGCGTTCTTCTATAATGTACGGAGTTAGGCTGCTTACTAACTTATCGTAATACATGCTATTAACTCCGTGGTGCTTAGTTGCATATTTTTTAAATTCCTTACCGTAATCCATGTGTTTTTTTACTGTTTATAAAAAAGGCGTTAAATACTGTTTTTAACGCCTTAAATATAGTTTTTATTTTTTTAAACTACTTATCCGTAAACTTCTTTAACAAACTCGTCGTAGGTAACTTCTTTGGTTTTTAAGTTAGCCTCTTCTTTGTAGAGTTTTAAAAGTTTCTGACTCATTAATTGGTCTGATAAGCGCTTAACTTCTTCTTGATTACTCAATACACGTGCAGCAATGTTTTCAACATCTTCATCTTTTGGGTCTACTTGGCCAAATTGAGCCATCTGCATTTTAATAAAGTTTTTAGCAAAATCTTTAAGCTCCTCGAAAGTTACTTGAAGATTGTGTTTCTCAACTAATTTGCTTTCTATTAATTGATAGCGTAGCCCTTTTTCTGATTTTTCGTATTCTTCGCTTGCTTCTTCTTCTGTTAGAGGAGTCTCTCCGGTAGTTTGAATCCATTTTTTTAAGAATGCAGCAGGCAAATCAAACTTAGTATTTTCTACTAAGTGCTCTGTAACATCATTGATTAATTTTTGGTCTGATTGCTGCTCGAATTGCTTTTCGGCATCTTCTTTAATTTTTTCTCTAAGCTCTTTCTCTGAAGTTACTTTGTCTTTGCCAAAAAGCTTATCAAATAAATCTTGGTTTAATTCGGCAAGCTCTCTTTTGTTTATTTCTTCAATAGTAAAAGTTACTTCTATATCTAGATCATGAGCTTCATCGTGGCTTACTTTTAAAAACTGCATTAAATCGTGCTCATCGTTAAATAAGTTTTTGGTTTTAAGCGTAAGAGTATCATTAACTTTTGCGCCTAAAAACTTATCGGTGTTTCTTTTACCTTTAATTCTGTCAAGAGAGAAAGTAGCCTTATTGTTTATTTCTTTTTCGGCATTGGTAAATGTTCCGGTAATTTCGTCTCCTTCTTCTACGGTATCTTTATTTATTAGTTTGCCGTATTGTTTTTGAATACGTTTTACTTGGTCATCTACCATTTTTTTATCGGCTACTATTTTATAGTGTGTAATAGCCTTTTTACTTTTTAGGTTTACATCAAACTCTGGAGCTAAACCAAGCTCGAATTCAAATTTTAATTCTTCGGCATCCCAATTAAAATCATCTTGAACCTTAGGAAGCGGATTTCCTAAAACATCTAACTTCTCTTCGGTTAAATATTTATTTAGAGCATCTTGTAGAAGTTTATTTACTTCGTCTACCAACACCGCCTTACCGTATTGTTTTTTAACTAATCCCATAGGTACATGCCCTTTTCTAAATCCTGGTATATTAGCATTTTTACGGTAATCTCTAAGAATTTTTTCTACCTTATCACTATAATCTTCTTTTGTTATAGCTACTTTAACAATTGCGTTTAAATCGTCAATATGCTCTCTTGTAATATTCATTGTGGTTGTTATTAAAAATCGGCTTGCAAAAGTATAACATTTTTGCAAGCCTGACAAGTTTTTAAATGCTTGAATGTCAAATATTAAATGTGGTGTTCTTTGTCTGTTTTTAAAAGCTTAAACAAAATAGATTGCAATAAAGAAAGTAGTAAGCTAAATAGTAGTGCCCACCATAAATTTTGCACACTAAAGCCGGCAACTAGAGCATCGGCCAGTAAAATTATGCAAGCATTAATTATAAGTAAAAATAAACCAAAGGTTAAAATAGTAACCGGCAAGGTAAAAATTATTAAAACGGGCTTAACTAATAGGTTTAGTAAACTTAAAACAAATGCAACTACAATAGCAGTTACGTATGAAGTAACGTAAACGCCCGGGAGTAGTTGCGCCAAGAAAACAACGGCTAATGCACTTAAAAGTATTTTTAATATAAATTTCATAGGCTTTTTTTTAAACTACATTGCAAATAATGTACCGATTTAATCCAACTGTCAGCTTAAAAAATTTAGGGTTGTTTTAAAAAACTCTTCCGGATTCTCTGCATGTAGCCAATGCCCGGCATTGGAAATGGTTTTAATTTCTGCTTTCGGAAAGTGTTTGGTTATTAGGTTAAAATCGTTTTCTGTAATATAGTCAGATTTATCTCCTCTTACAAAAAGTGTTTCGCCTTCAAAAATAGATTCGCTTGGTAGTGCTTTACCAATATTTTCTACATTACTTACAAGAGCAGGCAAATTAAATCTGAAGTCGAATGTGTCTTTATCTTTTCGGTATAAATTTTTAAGTAAAAACTGGCGGGTTCCAAAATCTGAAACGTAGTTAGCTAAAATATCATCGGCCTCTTTTCTTGAGCTTAATGTGGTAAAGTCTATAGCTTGTAGTCCGGCTAATATTTGCTGATGATGAGGGGGGTAATATTTAGGGGCAATATCTGCTACAATTAGTTTTTGTACTAAATCTGGGTAAGAAACAGCAAACAACATGGCTGTTTTTCCTCCCATAGAGTGACCAAGCAAAGCACATGATTTTATATTGTGGTGCATGCAATAATAATGTAAATCGGTAGCCATAAGCTCATAGCTAAATTGATTGCTATGAAAACTTTTACCATGGTTTCTTTGGTCTATTAAATGTACTTGAAAACCATGTTCTGCATACTGAGAGCCTAAAGTTTTCCAGTTGTCTAACATCCCTAAAAAGCCATGTAGTATTAACAAAGGCTTGCCCTCACCAAGTATTTTGCTGTGAAGTAGTTGTTGCATTATTGTAATTTGTTTATATACATATTAACCACGTTCTCTAAACCTAAATAAATAGCTTCGCTTATAAGCGCATGCCCAATAGAAACTTCTAAAAGCCCAGGAATATTCTCTTTAAAAAACTTAATGTTGTCTAAATTTAAATCGTGTCCGGCGTTAACTCCCAAACCATACTCTTGGGCTAATTTTGCAGTTTCGGCATATTTAGCAACAGCTTTGGTGTTACCTTTTTCAAATTCGCGCGCGTACTCTTCTGTGTAAAGTTCTATCCTGTCTGTTCCGGTTTTAGCGGCCGGTTCAACCATTTTTAAATTAGGATCTAAAAAAATAGAAGTCCTAATGTTATTACGTTTAAACTCTGAAATTACTTCGGTTAAGAAGCCTTGATGTTTTATGGTGTCCCATCCGGCATCAGAAGTTATAGCATCTTCAGCATCAGGAACCAAAGTAACCTGAGTTGGTTTTACTTCTAAAACTAAATCTATAAACTTTTGTATTGGGTTGCCTTCTATATTAAATTCTGTGGTAACAAGAGGTTTTAAATCTCTGGCATCTTGATATCTAATATGTCGTTCGTCTGGTCTTGGATGTATTGTAATGCCATGCGCTCCAAACTCTTGCACATCTGTTGCAACTTTTAGTAAATTTGGTACATTGCCACCTCTAGAGTTTCTCAGTGTGGCAATTTTATTGATGTTTACACTTAGTTTGGTCATTTTTTTGCTGTAAATTTTAATGAGCACAAAAATACAAACTAAAGGATGCTTTTTATGGTATTATTTAATTAATTTGCCAATTATATAGTAACGCTATGCAACTACAAAATTTAATATACAATAATGTTAAGCCGTTATCACTGTCTAACAAAATAGAAACTGTGGTAAACCTTATTAAACCTCAGGCGTATTCGCATTATCCTGTAGTTGATAATGGCGAGTTTTTGGGGTTAGTGGCAGAACAAGATTTGTATAATTTTGATAATTCAAAAAAGCTAGAAGAATACACTTACGCCTTTGAGGTGGTGTATGTTTTAAAAGATACACATTGGTTAGATGTTTTAGAAAAATGCATTCAGAATGAAACCAATATTATGCCGGTTTTAGATATAGATAACACCTATTTAGGATGTTATGAATTGGCAGACATTTTAAATTTATTTAGCGAAACTCCGTTTTTGAGTGAGCCCGGAGGAGAGTTGGTAGTAGAAAAAGGTATTTTAGATTATTCGTTAAGTGAAATTTCTCAGATTGTAGAGAGTAACAACGCTAAATTATTAGGGGCCTTTATTTCTGATATGAACGAAGATTTTGTTCAGATAACTTTAAAGGTTTCCGGCGAAGGATTAAATACCATTATCCAAACTTTTAGACGATACGGATATAATATAGTGTTAGGTAACGAAGACGATATGTTTTTAAAAGACCTAAAAGAGCGTTCAGATTATCTAAAAAAATACCTTAACATTTAATGAAGATTGCAATATACGGTCAGGTTTATAACGATACGTTAGAAACCTATATAGAAACTTTACTTGATGCTTTAGCTGCTATTAAAGCTGATGTTTATATAGAAGAAGACTACCTTAAGGCAATAGCCAGTACCTATAAAGCAAGCAACACTTACAAATCATTTTCTTCGTATGATGATTTAGATAGCAGCTTTGATTTGTTTTTTAGTATTGGCGGAGACGGTACTATTCTCAGAGCGATAACTTACATACGCGACCACGGAATTCCAATTATTGGTATAAACACCGGCAGGCTTGGTTTTTTGGCAACAGTACAAAAAGAAGAAATTGCCCAAGCAGTTACATATTTAAAAGAAGGCAAATACACATTGGTAGATAGAACCTTGTTAGAGATAAAAACTAATCCTCAAATACAAGGAATAATTAATTTAAATTTTGCTTTAAACGAAATCGCCGTAAGTCGTAAAAACACCACATCTATGATTACGGTTTCTACCTATTTAAATGATGAATATTTAACTTCTTATTGGGCAGATGGCTTAATAGTAGCTACACCAACAGGCTCTACCGGGTACTCTTTAAGCTGTGGGGGTCCTGTAATTACACCCAGTACAAACAGTTTTGTGTTAACGCCAATTGCACCACATAATTTAAATGCTCGCCCATTGGTAATACCGGATAATACAGAAATAAAATTAAAAGTTTCCGGAAGAGAAGAAAATCATCTAATTTCTTTAGATTCCAGAATAGCAACAGCCTGTAACAGCACAGAAATATGTATTAAAAAAGCTCAATTCACTATAAAAATGGTAGAGCTTACTTCAGAAAGCTTCTTAACTACACTCAGAAAAAAATTGCTTTGGGGAGAAGATAAACGTAATTAAAACAATAAAAAGCTGCAAAAATTGTTAAACAATCACACATATTTATAGTAAATCCCCATGTGAAAGCATAATTGTTATATTTGCAAACCTTATTAATTTATGAGACAATTACAGGTAATAATTTTTGGGTTGTTAATGGTGTGTGGAGCAAAAGCGCAAACCTACGAAGCAGGTTTATTTGTTGGAGGAAGCAACTACATAGGAGATATTGGTAAAACTACTTACATTGCCCCCAATAATTTGGCAATTGGAGGGGTTTTTAAATGGAATATTAGTAAACGTTATTCCTGGAGATTGTCGGCTATTTACAGTAAAATAAGTGCTTTCGATATAGATTCAGACGATGCATCAAGGCAGCAAAGAGGTTATGAGTTTGAGAATACATTAAAAGAAGTATCTGCCGGTTTAGAGTTTAATTTTTTAGACTTTAATTTACATACGTTCAGAAAAGTGTACACCCCTTATTTATATACAGGAGTAACGTACACATTTTACGACGATTTATATTTTCCGGCCGGCGAAGCACAAAAAATAGGAAATAGAGCTACATTTGCCATACCTATGACAGTTGGTATTAAAGCTAACTTAAATACTTTTTTGGTGTTAGGAGCAGAAATTGGGGCCAGATATACCTTTACAGATAATTTAGATGGTAGTAACCCAAAAGCAAATACATTAGAAAGTTTTAGATTTGGCAATGTTTTTAGTGATGATTGGTATGTTTTTTCCGGAATAACCCTAACCTATACATTCGGGAGAAAACCATGTTATGATTGTGTGGATTAGAGAACACAGGTATGAGTTTTAAAGATAAGATTACAAAAGAAAACCTGCCCAAGCATGTAGCCATAATAATGGATGGTAACGGAAGATGGGCAAAGCAAAAAGGAAAACGCCGAATTTTTGGTCATGAAAACGGTGTTAATGCAGTTAAAGAAACAATAGAAGGGGCTGGCGAGGCCGGAATACCTTTTTTAACCCTTTATGCTTTTTCAACAGAAAACTGGAAAAGGCCCAAAACAGAGGTTCAAACTCTTATGAATCTTTTGGTGTCATCATTAAAAAAAGAAGTTAAAACCCTCAATAAAAATAATATAAAGCTAAACGCAATCGGTAATATTGCAGCATTACCGGCTAAAGCACATAGAGAGCTTTTAGAAGTTATAGAAAAAACCAAAAACAACTCGCAACTAACATTAACGTTAGCACTTAGTTATGGTTCAAGAGATGAAATTACCCGAGCCATGCAGGATATCGCCATCAAAGTTAAAAATAACATAATTTCTCCCGAAAAAATTGATGAATCCATTATAAATAATCATCTTTACACCCGCAATTTGCCCGATGTAGATTTGCTTATTCGTACAAGCGGAGAGCTTAGAGTAAGTAATTTTCTGCTTTGGCAAATAGCCTATGCCGAGTTGTATTTTACTAACACACTTTGGCCGGACTTTACTAAAGAACACTTATTTGAGGCTATAGTTAATTATCAAAACAGAGAACGACGATTTGGAAAAACAAGTGAACAACTTAATCAATAATTACATGACAGCTAAGAGTTTAAGACTGTTAGTTTTTATTTTTTTAATATTTACCACAACGCTTACTAAAGCACAAGACGTTTCTTTTGAAAACGGAAAAACATACATACTGGGTGGTATAGAAGTTACAGGAGTTAAAAGTTATAATGAACAAACTGTAGTAGCGTTTACAGGATTACGAATCGGGCAACCAATTACCATTCCGGGCGAAGAAATAAGTAGCGTAATAAAAAAACTTTGGGGCTTAAATTTATTTAGTGATGTTAATGTTTACATTACTAATGTAGAAGGCAATCAAGTTTTTTTAGAGCTAAGCATAAAAGAGCTTCCAACATTATCTAGTGCTGTAGTTAACGGTGTTAAAAAACGCAAAGTAGATGAGATTATAAATGAAACCGAGCTTAAAAAAGGCAAAAAAATCACCGAAGGTTTTATTGCTAACACCAAAAACTATCTTATTAACAAATACAGAAAGCAAGGGTATTTAAATACTAAAGTTCATATTACAACAGTGCCGGATACTACAGATGTTAATTCTTTAAAAATGATTGTAACTGTAGATAAAGGCGAAAAAATTAAAATAGACGATATAATTTTTGAAGGAAACGAAAAGCTTTCTGATGCTAAACTCAGAAAAGCAATGAAAAACACAAAGCAAAAATTTCCGCTTCGTTTCTGGAAAAAATCAAAGTTCATAGAAGCAGATTACCAAGAAGATCTTACGGCTATTGTAGATAAGTACAAATCTAAAGGATATAGAGACGCCAGAATCACATCAGACACTATAATTAATAACGGTGGAGATTTAGATATAAAAATTAATGTAGAAGAAGGTAACAAATATTATTTTGGCGATATAGATTTTATTGGGAATACCGTTTATACAGACGAGCAATTACGTAAAGTTTTAGGTATAAAAAAAGGAGACACCTATAATGGGGTGCTGCTAGAAGAGCGTATTAGAGACGACTCTAAACCGGACGGTGTTAACCTGTATAATTTATACCAAAACAACGGATACCTGTTTTCTAATGTAAACCCGGTAGAAGTTTCGGTTAAAAATGATACTATAAACTTCGAGATTAGAATTATAGAAGGAAAAGAAACATTTATTAATAATGTTAAAATAGTTGGTAACGATCGTACTAACGACTATGTTATTTACAGAGAACTTCGAGTACGTCCGGGGCAAAAATATAGTAAAGATAACGTAGTTAGAACCATACGTGAATTAGGGCAATTAGGATTCTTTGATGCCGAGCAAATTTCACCAGATTTTCAAAACTTAAACCCTAACGATGGTACTTTAGATTTAGAATTTGGTTTGGTAGAAAAAGGATCAAGCCAAATAGAGCTTCAAGGAGGTTATGGCGGTGGAGGCTTTATAGGAACGCTTGGTCTCTCGTTTAACAACTTTGCAATTAAAGATATTTTTAAGAAAGAAGCCTACAAACCACTACCTATGGGAGATGGGCAAAGCCTATCACTCAGATTACAAGGGAGCAAGTTTTTCCAAACATATAGCTTCTCGTTTAGAGAGCCATGGTTTGGCGGCAAAAAACCGGTAAGTTTCTCTACATCATTATCACACACAGTACAGTTTTTATTTGATCCGATAACGCGAGATGCAGATAGAGACAGACGCTTTTTAATTACCGGTGTAACCGTAGGTTTAGCTAAACGTTTAGAGTGGCCGGATGATTATTTTCAGCTATCACAAGCAATAGGTTTTCAGCATTACGACTTACGTAACTATAACACAAGATTATTTACCTTTGGTGATGGTTACTCTAACTCATTAACCTATACAATTGCGCTAACCAGAAACAGCAAGGCAATTAACCCAATTTATCCAACCCGAGGGTCAGAATTTACTATAAGCGCAAGACTTACACCACCGTATTCTTTATTTGAAGATATAGATTATGGTGATTTAGAAAACCAAGAAGAATACCAGTTAAAAGATGCTAACGGTAACTTTATAAATGCTAATGCAGACCCATCAGACCCAACAACAGCACATGTTGGTCCAACAATAGAGCCCGGAGAAGAAACCGTACCTGATAGAGCTAAAATAGATCAGGAAAAATTTAAATGGTTAGAGTTTTATAAAATTAAATTTAAGGGTGATTGGTACACTACGTTAGTAGATAAGTTAGTATTGCGTACCAATGCAGAATTTGCGTTTTTAGGAGCTTATAATAACGATAGAGGCGTGGTACCTTTTGAGCGTTTCTTTTTAGGAGGAGACGGATTAGGAAACTTTACGTTAGATGGTAGAGAGAATATTCAGTTGCGCGGATATCCGAACCAATCATTATCTAATCAAGACGGATCTACTATTTATAACAAGTTTTCTTTAGAACTTAGATACCCGCTAACCTTAAAGCCATCAGCATCTATTTACGGACTGGCATTTTTAGAGGGCGGAGCTGCTTTTGACAATTTTAAAGACTTTAATCCGTTTCAATTAAAACGCTCTGCCGGATTTGGATTGCGTATTTTTATGCCGGCCTTTGGTTTATTAGGTATTGATTTTGGATACGGATTTGATAGTATAGACGGTACCGGACAACGAAATGGTTGGGAAACGCATTTTATTATTGGGCAGCAGTTTTAATTTTTGGCACGATATTTTCTATACTTAAAGCAGCATAATCATGAAAGCAAAAGTTCTTGTAGCAATAATTGTATTAAGCTCACTTTCTGTAGTGGCCCAACGCGGAGTGAGAATAGGATACATAGACATGGAGTATATTCTTGAAAATGTAGAAGAATATAAAGAAGCTACTGCCCAGCTCGATAAAAAAGTTCAGAAATGGAAAATAGAAATCGAGCAGCAAAAGGCACAAATTGAGCAAATGAAGAAAGATTTAAATGCAGAAAAAGTACTCTTAACACAAGAACTTATAGAAGAACGCGAAGAAGAAATACAACAACTTGAAAAAGAAATGCTGGAATACCAGCAAGACAGATTTGGGCCTCAGGGCGATTTAGTACAGCAAAAACGAATGCTGGTACAGCCCATACAAGATCAAGTTTTTAATGCTGTTCAGGAAATAGCTGCAAATAAAAATTATGATTTTATATTTGACCGTTCTGCAGATGTTGTAATGCTATATTCTGATAAAAGACATGATATTAGCGATTTGGTATTACGACGAATAAATGCAGTTAAAAAACAAAATCAGCGTATAGCTAAAGGTAAAAGTGCTAAAGATAAATTTGAAGAAGAAGTAGAAGAAATTGATCCGGATTTAGCGGCTAGAAAGAAAGCAGCACAAGAAAAAAGAGAAGCACAAGCCAAAGCTATAGAAGAAAGAAGGCAACAAAAATTAAAAGAAAGAGAAGAACGTAAAAAAGCATACGAAGAACGCAGAAAAAAATTGTTAGAAGCCCGTGAGGCTAAAAAAAGACAACAAGAAACAGAAAAAACTAAAGACACAACAACCGTAAATAATAATTTTTAATAAACAAGTAATAACACTTAAGTAATTTTATATGATCATGAAACAGTTCAAAAAGTTAGCAGTTGCTATTGTACTATTTGTTGGAGCTACTACATTTGTTAATGCACAAAGCAAAATAGCTCATATTGACGTTCAAAAAGTATTGAGCGAAATGCCGGAGATGAAAGCTGCTCAGGCAGAACTTAAAAAATTAGAAGAAACCTATAAGGCCGATTTACAAAGTTCTGTTGCAGAGTTAAGAAACAAGTACAACCAGTACAAAAATGAAGCTCCTAACAAAACAAAAGAAGAAAATGATAAGCGTGCATTAGAACTTCAAAACTTTGAGAAAAATATAGCAGAAGCAGAGCAAAGTGCAGCTCAAGAAATTCAGAAAAAACAAATGGAGCTTTATCAGCCTATTTTAGATAAGCTTCGTAATGCTATTAAAAAAGTTGCAAGAGCACAAGGATACCAATATGTTATGGATGCAAGTGGTTTAATTGTTGCTGATGGTAAAGATTTAGAAGCAGACGTTAAAAAAGAATTAGGATTCTAATTTATCATAAACAATACTGTTTAAAATTGCCCGCTAAAAGCGGGCTTTTTTTATTTTTGTTATAATGAGCACAAAACCCATAGGTATTTTTGATTCTGGTGTTGGCGGTACTTCTATCTGGAAGGAACTTATAGCTTTATTACCTCAAGAAAATACACTTTATTTGGCAGATAGTAAAAATGCTCCGTATGGAGTTAAAAGTCAATCAGAAATTATAACCCTTAGCTTTAAAAATACAGAGCTCTTATTAAATCACGACTGTAAATTAATTATTGTTGCCTGCAATACAGCCACCACCAATGCAATTAGTTTGTTAAGAAGAAAATTTAAAGTACCTTTTATTGGTATAGAACCAGCAATAAAACCTGCAGCATTGCAAACTCAAACAGGTGCTATTGGTATTTTAGCTACTAAAGGCACACTTAATAGCGAGCTTTTTCATAAAACAGTAAATTTATACGGAGGCGATGTTACAGTTGTAGAGCAAGTAGGAGAGGGTTTAGTGCAATTAATTGAGGCCGGATTAGGACAAAGCAAACAAACAGAAAAGTTGTTACGGCAGTATATAGAACCTATGCTTACCCAAAACATAGATCATTTGGTTTTAGGTTGTACTCACTATCCTTACTTACTACCACTATTAAAAAAAATACTCCCTAAGCATGTAAAAATTATAGATTCTGGTGAAGCTGTTGCAAAACAAACTAAAGCTGTTTTACAACAACAAAACATGTTAAATGTAACAACAAAACTCCCGGAATACAAGTTTTACACCAATGCTGATCCCTTAATTTTAGAGCAATTTGTACCTCAAAAAACCAACGTGAAAGTAACCTACAAAGAGTTTTAGCTAAACTTGTTAATGATGTTTAATGCAGATTGGTAATAGCTTCCGCCAAATAAATTAACATGAACCAATATGTAGTATAATTGCCATATAGGCACTCTTTCTTTCCAATTATGTGTTAACGGATATATCTCGTTGTAATAATTAAATAAAGTATCCGGAAAACCGCCAAACAATAACATCATGGCTAAATCTTGTTCTCTAGAGCCATAAGAAACAGCAGGATCAATTAAACAAGGCGCCCCATTTTGAGTAACTATATAATTACCATTCCATAAATCGCCATGCAATAAGGCGGGTTTTTCTTTAGGAATAATAGTTGCAATTTTAGAATAAAATGTTTCGATTTTTTTAAAAGAATATCCTTTGCTTTCAGCTAGTTTAATTTGAGGCTCTAATCGCCAATTTATATAAAAATCTGCAGCATCATGTTCGTGGTTGTTGTATTGTGGTAATGTGCCGATGTAGTTGTTATGGTCTAAACCAAAATAGGAGTTAGAATTTTTATGTAGTAAGGCTAATTGTTGGGCAAAGTTTTTCCAAAAATCAGTAGTAGGGTTGCCGTTACTAATATATTCTAATACTAAAAAAGCATGGTTTTGTGTTTTAAAAGCACCGTAAGTTTCCGGAATTGTAAAGGTGTTTGTACTTTGTAATAGCTTTAACCCCTTTTCCTCGGTTTTAAGCATATTATAAAACTCCGGTGTGTTTACTTTAACAACTAAAGGTTTTTTGTCTGTCTGTAAACAATAAACGTTGTTAATGTCTCCACCGGTTAAGGGCGTTTGATTTTTTACAGAACATTCCAGCTGTTCTTGTATATATGTAATTATGCTATTAGAAAGCATTTTACTTTTTTAAGTATGTTAAGTAAGTAAAGGGGTATTTGTGCCTATCGTCTGCCGGGTGGTACTCTTTATTAACAAGTTCCCACTCATCTTCATTAATATCAGGAAAAAAAGTATCGGCTTCAAAAGTTCCGTGTACTCTTGTTAGCTCAATTTTATCAGCCACATCAAGACTTTGTTTATAGATTTCTCCGCCTCCAATAATAAAAGGCTGCGAATCGTTTTTAGCAGCTTCTATAGCTTCTTTTAAAGAGTGTACAACAATGGTGCCTTTAGGATTATAATTTTTTTGTCTGGTAATAATTACATGTGTTCTATTAGGAAGAGGTTTAGGGAAGCTTTCAAATGTTTTTCTTCCCATTATTATGTAATGTCCGGTAGTAAGTTGTTTAAACCTCTTAAAATCATCTGGTAAGTGCCAAACTAAATCATTGTCTTTGCCAAGTTCATTATTTTCTCCGGCTGCAGCAATAATTGTTATCATGGCTCGAGGTTTTTTTTTACATCGTCAGAGTTACTTTCATTCAGAATTTCATTCTCAATTTTAGCAATTTTAGCTTGTTGTTTGGCTATTAGTTTTTCTCGTTGTTTTCGTTCCCATTCTTTTCCTAAAAATCTATTAGTAACAAAAACATTTATTACATGAATAATTAATAAAAAAGCCCAAAATATAATAGCCCAAACAAACCAATCAACTTCAGGCCATACGTTTAAAAATTTATTAGCAATAATCAAGAAAACACCTCCTACCAAAAAAACAACAAAATGGTAGTATAAACGTTTTTTTTGTTTAATACGATTTTGAGCATTTTCAACTAGCTCATGCTGTTCAATATCAAATGTTTTCTGTTTTTTGCTTGTCATAAACAATTAGTTTTACACAGCCACAGCACCTTTTATATGCGGATGCGGGTTATAATCTACTAACGTAAAATCATCGTATGTAAAATCAAAAATGTCTGTAACATTCTTGTTTAAAATCATTTTTGGGAGTTGTCTGGGTTCTCTTGAAAGCTGTAGCTTTACTTGCTCTAAATGATTACTGTAAATATGCGCATCGCCAAAAGTATGCACAAAATCTCCGGGTTCTAAATTACAAACCTGCGCTACCATCATGGTAAGTAATGCATAAGAAGCTATGTTAAATGGTACACCCAGAAAAATATCTGCGCTACGTTGGTAAAGCTGACAAGATAATTTGCCATTTGCTACATAAAACTGAAAAAAAGCATGACAAGGAGGAAGTGCAGCCTTTCCTTCTGCAACATTTTCACTAAAAGATTTTGAAGTGTCGGGTAAAACCGACGGATTCCAGGCAGAAACCAACATTCTACGACTATCAGGGTTGGTTTTAATAGTATGTATAACTTCTTTAATTTGATCAATCCCTTCACTATTCCAATTGCGCCATTGATGTCCGTATACCGGGCCTAAATCACCATTTTCATCGGCCCATTCATTCCAAATTCTAACACCGTTTTCTTGAAGATATTTAATATTGGTATCTCCTTTTAAAAACCATAAAAGTTCATGAATTATAGATTTTACATGAAGTTTTTTTGTAGTTACTAAAGGAAAACCTTCACTTAAATCAAATCGCATTTGGTAACCAAAAACACTAAGAGTTCCGGTTCCGGTTCTGTCGCTTTTAAAATGACCGTTTTCTAACACATGCTTTAAAAGGTTGTGATACTGCTTCATGGGTGTTGAATTTGTAGTTAAAAATAGAAAAAAGCTTTTCAAATTTACCTTGAAAAGCTTTTGATTTATTAAAAGTTTATCAACTAAAATTAACCTATAATCATTCCGGCAATTGTTGCTGAAAGGAGTGATGCTAAAGTACCCCCAATTACAGCTTTTAACCCAAATTCTGATAAAGTTTTGCGTTGTCCCGGTGCTAAAGAGCCAATACCACCAATTTGTATTCCTATTGATGCAAAATTTGCAAAGCCACAAAGCATGTACGTGGCCATAATTACTGATTTTTGATAGGTTAAATGTGTGATATTTGCAGCATTTTTAAGTTCTGCTAATTGTATGTACCCAACAAACTCGCTGGCTGCTAATTTAATCCCCAGAAGTTGTCCCATTAACATCATATCTTCTTTTGCAACACCTATAAGCCACATTAAAGGAGCAAAAATAAATCCGAGAATAGACTCGAGTGAGAAACTATCGTAAGGGGTGTGCTCTGCCAGTATGGTATTTAATGAAGTAATATTGCCCAGCCACCCTAAAAAGTAATTAATAAGTGCAATAAAAGCTATAAACACTAAAAGCATAGCACCAACATTGGCTGCTAATTTTAAACCTTCGGTGGTTCCGTTAGCAATAGAATCTAAAATGTTAGAACCAATTTTATCTGATGAAACATGTACATCTTTATTAATTGGGTCTTGTTGCGGGTAAAGCATTTTAGAAATTACAATAGCTCCAGGTGCTGCCATAACAGATGCTGCAAGTAAGTGTTTGGCAAATTGTAAACGTAAAACAGGATCATCTCCTCCTAGAAAACCAATGTAAGCTGCTAAAACTCCTCCGGCAACAGTAGCCATACCACCAACCATTACTAATAAAATTTCAGAACGTGTCATGCGTTCTAAATAGGCTTTAATCATTAACGGAGCTTCGGTTTGACCTAAGAAAATATTACCGGCAACACTTAAGCTTTCTGCACCAGAGATACCCATCAATTTAGTTAATACCCAAGCCATACCTTTAACAACAATTTGTATAACACCTAAATAAAACAGCAATGAGGTTAGTGCAGAGAAGAAAATAATGGTAGGGAGTACTTGAAATAAAAATATAAATCCAAACGACTCTACATTCATTAAACCGCCTAACAGAAACTCACTTCCGGCACGGGTAAAATCTAAAATTAAAACAAATATGCTTCCAACAAATTCAAAAGCTTTTTGAATAAAAGGTACTTTTAAAACACCGAAAGCCAATAAAAGCTGAGCACTTAAGCCAATACCAACCGTTTTCCAGTTTATGGCACTACGTTTACTGCTTAATAAATAAGCAAGAAGTAATAGTGCCAACATTCCTAAGGCGCCTCTTAAAAAACTGGTAAGGGTAAAACCTTGATTCGGAATAATTTTAGAGGTAGTTTCTGCTGTAATGGGAGCTGTATTTTTTTCGATAGCTTTAGTAAAAGAGTAGCTTATACCTTTTTCTTTAAAAACTAAAGTGCTATCTGTAAGAGTAGTGATTTTGTATTTTCTAATGGTATCTTTAGGAGAATCGTAATAAAAAACAAGAAGGCTGTACTGATGCAAATAATCTCCCGAGGCTTTTAAGTTGTTTTTTGCTTTTAAGGAATAGGAGAAAGCACCTTTATTAAATGTTATTGTGTCTGTGCTGTCTATCGGGAATAAAGATTCGTTTTTTTCGTTATAAATCCCTTCAAACTGCCATTTACCTTCTAATTCTTGAGCTATAAGTGTTGTGGAAAATAACAAAAAGACAAAAATTGCGGTCGTGATTTTTTTCATCAGCATGTAGAGTTAGTTGCTACTTTTCTCGTTTAGAAATTTCGTCTCGAATTTTGGCGGCCTTTTCATAATCTTCATTAGCAACGGCCTTTTTTAGCAAGTCGTGTAACTCGCTTAGTGAAAGTTTATTATACTGTTCATCAGATGTGGTAGCGCCTTCTTGAGAGACTTCATCTACCATAATGCTTTCATCTATAGCATCTTTTTCTGAATCTTCATCTTCTTCTTTTGGTGAAAATTTTAAATAAATACCAGCTTTATCTAAGATGGTTTTGTAAGTAAAAATAGGTGCATTAAAACGTAAGGCTAACGCTATGGCATCGCTTGTTCTGGCGTCTATTATCTCTTCTATTTTATCGCGCTCACATATAATGCTTGAGTAAAATACACCATCAACTAATTTGTGAATAATAACTTGTTTAATTTGAATATCAAACCTATCGGCAAAATTTTTAAACAAGTCGTGAGTTAGGGGTCTTGGTGGTTTAATTTCTTTTTCAAGTGCTATTGCAATAGACTGGGCTTCGAAAGCACCTATAACAATTGGAAGTTTTCGTTCGCCATCTACTTCATTGAGAATGAGCGCATAAGCTCCGTTTTGTGTTTGGCTATACGAAATACCTTTTATATTTAACCTTACTAAACTCATAGTTATACCTAACTAAAAAAAGGCTGTCTAAACAAGGGCGCAACCATTATTTAGACAGCCCTATTGGGCACAATTTAGCAAAAATTACGCGTTTTGCGCTTTAAATTCTTTTAATTTTTCTATTAGTTTAGGTACTACCTCAAAAGCATCACCTACAACTCCATAATCTGCAGCTTTAAAGAAAGGTGCTTCCGGATCTGTGTTGATAACTACCTTTACTTTAGATGCGTTAATACCTGCTAAGTGTTGTATAGCACCAGAGATACCAACAGCTATATATAAGTTGGCAGCTACCGGTTTTCCGGTTTGCCCTACGTGTTCGCTATGAGGTCTCCATCCTAAATCAGAAACAGGTTTAGAGCAAGCTGTTGCAGCACCAAGAACGTCGGCAAGTTCTTCAATCATTCCCCAATTTTCAGGACCTTTTAATCCTCTACCTCCAGAAACAACAATTTCTGCATCGGCAATTGTTACTTTTCCTGCTGCCTTATCTACAGCCGTAGATTTTACTGCAAAAGCATTTTCCGGAAGAGTTGGGTTAAAATCTTCTTCTGTAGCATCTGCTGGATTTTCTACCAATCCGAAAGCATTTTTTGATACCCCTAATACCTTTACATTGGTAGTAATTTCTGAAACTACAAATGCTTTGTTACTAAAAGCAGTTCTTTTAACTTTAAAAGGGTCTGTGCTCTCAGGCAATGCTACAACGTTAGATACATAACCGGCTTCTAAAGAGGCAGCTAACATTGGTGCCATGTATTTGCTATCTGCACTAGAACTTACAACAATTATTGTAGCATTTTCTTTTTCTGCTGCTTGCTTTACTATACTTGCATAAGCGTTGGCATTAAAAGTGCTTAAATCATTGTTTTTAATATGTAGCACTTTGTCTACACCATAGGTGCCAAGCTCACTTGTATTATCGGCATTTACTGCCACAGCAGTAACTGTTGTATTGAGTTGTTTGGCTACTTCTTTAGCATAAGAAGCAGCTTCGAAAGCTATTTTTTTAAATTTTCCGTTTTCGCTTTCTGTATATACTAAAACTGACATGGTTTTTCTTTTTTTAAATTAAAGCGTTAAGCTTAATAAACAGATTAAATTACTTTGGCTTCGTTATGAAGTAAATCAATTAATTGATCAAGATTTTCCGGATCAACTAATTTAACATCACCTTTTGGAGCCGGTTTTTCGAATTTAACCGAAGAGGTTGCTATGGTAGCATCAACTGGTTCAACAACAGTTAACTTTTTTTGTCTAGCCATCATAATACCTCTCATATTCGGAATTCTAAGGTCGCTTTCTTCAACTAAACCTTTTTGGCCTCCAATTACTAAAGGAAGTGAAGTTTCTAAGGTTTCTTTACCACCATCTATTTCTCTAACCGCTTTAGCAGTATTTCCTTCTATCTCTAAGCCTATACAAGTGTTTACAAAGTTAGCGCCTAAGAAAGTTGCTAACATTCCCGGAACCATCCCGCCGTTGTAATCAATAGATTCACGACCGCAAATAATTAAATCGTAACCGCCATCTTGAGCAACTTTAGCTAATTGTTTGGCAACAAAAAAGCCATCAGTTGGTTGGGCATTAACTCTAATTGCATCGTCTGCACCTATTGCAAGTGCTTTGCGAAGTGTAGGTTCTGTTTCCGGTCCGCCAACATTAACAACAGTAACGGTTGCTCCTTGTTTTTCTTTAAACCACATAGCTCTGGTTAACCCAAACTCATCATTAGGGTTTATTACAAATTGCACGCCGTTTGTGTCAAATTTGGTATCACCATCAGTAAAATTTATTTTAGATGTAGTGTCTGGAACGTGACTTATGCACACTAATATTTTCATTGGTGTAAATAGATTTGTTTTTTGAGGTTACGAAGGTAATCAAAATTCTAATTATTTCCTATGCATGCATAATAAATTTTCGTTAAAAAGATGCGATTGTTTTCTTGTAATAATTGCTATTTTTGCATGCCTTCAATTTTTTTAAGGCAAAATCTAAACATTGTTAATTAATATTATGAGAACAATACAATTTAGAGAGGCCATAGCTGAGGCCATGAGTGAAGAAATGCGCCGAGATGAATCGGTTTACTTAATGGGAGAAGAGGTAGCAGAGTACAATGGTGCTTATAAAGCCTCTAAAGGAATGTTAGACGAGTTTGGCCCGGACCGTGTAATAGATACTCCAATTTCTGAACTTGGTTTTGCCGGAGTAGGCGTAGGCTCTGCTATGAATGGTAACAGGCCTATAATTGAGTTTATGACATTTAATTTCTCTCTGGTTGGGATAGACCAAATAATTAACAATGCAGCTAAAATTCGCCAAATGTCTGGCGGACAGTTTAATTGTCCGATTGTATTTAGAGGTCCTACAGCTTCTGCAGGGCAGTTGGCAGCTACACACTCACAAGCATTTGAAAGTTGGTATGCTAATTGTCCGGGATTAAAAGTGGTTGTTCCTTCTAACCCGTACGATGCTAAAGGATTATTAAAATCGGCTATTAGAGATGATGACCCTGTTATTTTTATGGAGTCTGAGCAAATGTACGGAGACAAAGGAGAGGTGCCTGAAGGAGAATATACCATACCGCTTGGGGTTGCCGATATAAAACGTGAAGGAACCGATGTTACAATAGTATCTTTCGGGAAAATTATTAAAGAAGCCTACAAAGCTGCAGATGAATTAGCGAAAGAAGGGATTTCTTGCGAAATAATTGATTTACGTACCGTTAGACCAATGGATCATGATACAATTCTTAAGTCGGTTAAGAAAACTAACAGATTGGTAATTTTAGAAGAAGCATGGCCATTTGGTAACGTATCAACAGAAATTACATACCAGGTACAAGAAAAAGCATTTGATTATTTAGATGCGCCAATAGTAAAACTTAATACAGCCGACACTCCGGCACCATACTCTCCGGTACTTTTAGAAGAGTGGTTGCCAAATTACAACGATGTAATTAAGGCTGTTAAGAAAGTGTTATACAAATAATTTAAAGTAATTAATACCGTTATAATAACTTCATCGGCTTTTTGTTGATGAAGTTATTATGTTTATATACCTATGAGGAGCTTTTTTTGGATTGCAATACTGTTACTCCCGTTTTTTGGTTTAGCTCAAACCAAAGTAAGTGGTATGGTAATAGACCAAAACGGAGATCCTGTTGCATTTGCTAATGTATTATTTAAAAACTCTTCTGAAGGAACAATTACAAATGATGATGGTAGGTTTTATTTAGAGTCAGATAACAATTACAATACGCTGGTTGTATCTTTTATTGGTTACGCTACTCAAGAGATAGAGCTTACGCAAAAAACAACCTACAATTTAACGATAACGCTACCCGAAGGAGAACAATTAGATGAGGTTGTGGTTTACTCCGGCAATCAGCCTAAAAAAAATAATCCGGCAGTAGAAATTTTAAAAAAAATATGGGCTAAGAAACATCAAAACGGACTTAAAAAATTCAATCAATATCAATTTGATAAGTACGAGAAAGTTGAATTTGATTTAAACACCATAGATAGTGCTCTTATAAAAAGTAAATTGTTTAAAGGATTAGAGTTTGTTTTTGAAGATTTAGATACCTCACGAATAACCGGAAAAACCTACTTACCTATTTTTATAAATGAAGCTTTTTATAAGGTTTACGGAGACAACAAACTTAAAAAACATAAAGAAGACTTAATAGGGAATAAAAACTCTGGCTTTGAAACTAACCAAAGTATTATTGCTTTTGTGCAAGATTTATATGCAGACTATAATATATATGACAATTATTTAAAGTTTTTTGATAAAAGCTTCGTTAGTCCGCTTTCTAAAACCGGAGTAGACACCTATAATTATGTGTTAATAGATAGCGCTTACATAGGCAATAAATGGTGTTATAACATTGTATATTATCCAAGAAGAAAAAATGAGCTAACCTTTAAAGGAGATTTTTGGGTAAACGATACCACTTACGCCATAAAAAAAATAAATCTTCAAGTAACTAAAAGCGCTAATATAAACTGGGTTAAAGAAATTTATATTGAGCAAGAATTTGAGGTGTTAAACGATTCTGTTTTTTTGCTTAAACGAGACTATATGTTAAGTGATTTCAGTTTAAGTAAAAAAGAAAAATCACGAGGCGTTTACGGTAAGCGAACCACTGTTTTTGATAACTACGTTTTTAACGAAGAAAAACCTAAATCTTTTTACGATACTCGAGTAGATCCATACAATCCGGTGGTATACAAAAGAAGTGATGAGTTCTGGAAACAAAACAGATTAGAAGAGCTTAATAAAGACGAAACGGGGATTTATAAATTATTAGATACGTTAAAAACAGTTCCAAAATTTAAAAGACTATATAACTGGGGTTCAATTTTAGCTTCGGGATACATAGAGTTTGATAAATGGAATATAGATTACGGACCAATATTTTCAACGTTTGGCTTTAATGATGCCGAAGGAATAAGATTACGCACAGGGGCCAGAACTTATTTTGGTCAAAATGATACTTGGCGTTTAGAAGGATACTTAGCTTATGGATTTAAAGACAATAAATTTAAATACGGTTTTTCCGGTAAGTTTTTATTAGATCGGAAAATGCGACTCATATTTTCTGCCGGGAACAGAAGGGATATAGAGCAGCTTGGAGTTAGCCTAACAGCTACCAACGATGTGCTGGGGCGTAGCTTTGCCTCCTCATCAATATTTTCTGCCGGTGCAAACGATAAACTCACCAATATAAACCTAACAACAGCTTCTATACAAATAGAGCCTTTTAAAAACTTAAACTTCAGCTTTGGCACATCATACAGAACGCTACAATCTGCTTTACCCGAAGCTTTTAGTTTGTCTTATATAGATGCAGAAAGCCCTTCCGGTATAGCCAATAAAATTAGGCAGTTTGATATTAATATGTCTGTAACCTACACACCAGGCAGAGAAACTATAGGCTACGGTGTAGAGCGTAAAGAAATAACAGATGAGTATGCCAGAATTTTTGTGAATTACACTAAAGGACTTGAAGGCTTTTTAGATAGTGATTTTGAATACAAAAAAATACAGTTCTACTACAGACAACCATGGCAAATAGGAGGTTTTGGGCGTTTGTTTAGCACCCTAGAAGTTGGTAAAACTTACGGAGAGGTTCCGTTAGGATTGCTAAGTGTAATTCCGGGTAACCAAACCTATTTTTCTATTTTTAATACGTTCCCAAATTTAGATTTTTACGAATTTGTAACAGATACTTATGCAACACTGCATTTAGAGCATAATTTTAACGGACGTTTATTTTCTAGAATACCTTGGTTAAGAGATTTTAATTTACGTGAAATTGTTGGGTTACGCGGAGCTTGGGGAGAGCTTTCGCAAGCAAATATAAATTTAAGTGCACCAACAAACATTCCTTTAATGGCTCCTTCAGATAAAGTATATTGGGAATATTCATTTGGAGTGGGTAACATTTTCAAGGTGTTTAGAATAGACTTTAATTTTAGAGGAAACTATCTAGATAATCCTAACGCCAGAAAGTTTGCTATAACAGGAGCATTAGGATTTCATTTTTAATAAAAAGTTAATCTTAACTTAACCAAAAACAACTTAAATCCTGTTGGTTAGAGACAAACAGTTTACTACCTTTGCAGCCGCTTTAAAAAAAGAGATAGATAATGAGTGCAGCAAAACTAAAATCGTTTGATGTTTTAATAGAAATTCCAAAAGGGAGTCGTAATAAGTACGAATACGATTTTAAACTAAAAAAAATACGCTATGACCGTATGATATTTTCATCTATGCATTATCCGGCAGACTATGGTTTTATTCCGGAAACATTAGCATTAGATGGAGACCCGTTAGATGTTTTAGTATTAGTAACAGAACCAACATTTCCGGGGTGTGTAATGGAGGTTAAGCCAATTGGAGTATTCCATATGGCCGATGAAAAAGGTCCGGATGAGAAAATTGTTTGTGTGCCGGTTTCAGACCCGATCTGGAATAAATTAAATGATTTAGACGATATGAACCCTCACCAAAAGAAAGAGATTGAGCACTTTTTTAAAGTGTACAAAGATCTTGAGCACAAAAAAGTAGATGTAGAAGGTTGGGGTAATGTAGAAGAAGCTTGGGAAATTATAGATAAGTGTATTGATAGATTTCAGGCATCAAAAGAAAAAGTAACCGAAGAAATGTTTACAATAAAGTAAACACTCCCAAAAAATAATTGTTAAAAAAAGCAATAATGCAACTGCATTATTGCTTTTTTATTTCTGGGCTATTTTAGTACATTTACCAACTATTAACCAAAACCAAGACTTTAGTTTATGGAAGCAAACATGATTTATGTGCCAATTGCATTGGCAATTGTAGGGCTGCTATTTATGTTCATTAAAATGATTTGGGTAAAAAAGCAAGCCCCGGGCAACGAGAAAATGCAAAGCATTTCTAAAAGTATTAAAGAAGGCGCTTTAGCTTTCTTAAGTGCAGAATACAGATTGCTTGCCGTATTTGCCTTAATTGCTGCAGTGGCACTATACATTATCTCTACCATAGTAGAAACTACCCACTGGCTTATAGTTCCGGCTTTTATTTTCGGAGCTATTTTTTCTGCTTTAGCCGGAAATATTGGAATGCGTATTGCAACAGAGGCTAATGCCAGAACGGCAGAAGCAGCCAAAACCAGTTTGCCACAAGCCTTAAAAGTATCGTTTAGCGGAGGTACAGTAATGGGCTTAGGCGTTGCCGGTTTAGCTGTGTTAGGGTTAAGTTTATTCTTTTTAATTTTTACCAACCAGTTTATAACCGGAGGTGATAATTTTTATACAGAAATGACCATAGTGCTAGAAGCTCTGGCGGGATTTTCTTTAGGAGCAGAAAGCATAGCGTTATTTGCCCGTGTTGGAGGCGGAATATATACCAAAGCAGCCGATGTTGGTGCTGATTTAGTTGGTAAGGTAGAAGCCGGTATTCCGGAAGATGATCCGCGTAATCCGGCAACAATTGCCGATAATGTAGGAGATAATGTGGGCGATGTAGCCGGTATGGGAGCCGATTTGTTTGGCTCGTATGTGGCTACTGTTTTAGCAGCCATGGTACTTGGTAATTATGTTATTAAAGACATGTCTGTAAATGGAGGTTTTACAGATGCTTTTAATAATATGGGGCCAATATTACTACCGGTTGTGATAGCCGGGGTTGGTGTTGTTGCTTCTATTTTAGGAACCTTTTTAGTTAAAATATCAAGTAATGATGCTAAAGAAGCCCAGGTGCAAAAAGCATTAGATATGGGTAACTGGACAGCAATTTTAATAACGTTGGCTGCCAGTTGGTTTTTAATAGATTTCATGTTGCCGGAAAACATGACTATGAAGTTTTTTGGCGAAGGTTATAAAACAGTTCCTTCTATGCATGTGTTTTTTGCAGCTTGTATTGGGTTAGCTGTAGGAGCACTTATATCGTTTGTAACAGCTTACTATACATCGTTAGGAAAAAAACCTGTTTTAGATATTGTTCAGAATTCATCAACCGGAGCAGCAACTAACATTATTGCTGGTTTAGCCGTTGGTATGAAATCAACTTTTTGGTCGGTGTTACTTTTTGCAGCTGCAATTTATGGGTCGTATGTATTAGCTGGTTTTTATGGGGTTGCTTTAGCTGCTTCTGCCATGATGGCTACAACAGCAATGCAATTAGCCATAGATGCTTTTGGCCCAATAGCCGATAATGCAGGTGGAGTTGCCGAAATGAGCGAACTGGATCCGGAAGTAAGAGAACGTACAGATATTTTAGATTCTGTAGGAAACACTACAGCAGCAGTTGGTAAAGGGTTTGCTATTGCTTCGGCTGCCTTAACTGCTTTAGCTCTATTTGCTGCCTATGTAACGTTTACCGGAATAGATGGGATTAATATTTTTAAAGCCGATGTATTAGCTGCTTTATTTGTAGGTGGTATGATTCCGGTTGTTTTCTCGGCTTTAGCCATGAAATCTGTCGGAAAAGCAGCAATGCAAATGGTACAAGAAGTAAGAAGACAGTTTAAAGAAATTCCGGGTATTATGGAAGGTACCGGAAAGCCAGAATATGGTAAATGTGTGGCTATCTCTACACAAGCAGCCTTACGCGAAATGTTATTACCGGGCTTAATTACTATAATAACACCTATTATTATAGGATTAGTTTTTGGAGCAGAACCGCTTGGGGGTTATATGGCCGGAGTTTGTGTAAGTGGTGTTATGTGGGCTATTTTTCAGAATAATGCCGGAGGTGCTTGGGATAATGCTAAAAAATCATTTGAAGCCGGAGTAGAAATTAATGGAGAGATGACCTACAAAGGTTCTGATGCTCATAAAGCTGCAGTAACCGGAGACACCGTTGGTGATCCGTTTAAAGATACATCAGGCCCTTCTATGAATATTTTAATTAAGCTTACATGCTTGGTTGGTTTAGTAATTGCTCCTATACTTGGCGGACACGCTTTAGAATCATCAGAAAAAAACCAAGAAGTAAATGTTTGGGTAGATTCTGATGGCCAAGAGCATGTTGTTAAAATAGTAAAAGGAAAAGATGCAAAGTTTATTAAAGAAACCAATGAGCATGTAGAGAAGGAGGTTAAAGTAGAAAAAACTAAAAATAATGATGGTATTGTTACGGCAACTATCACTACTACTATTACTGAAAACGGGGTAACTAAAACTACCACGCAGGTTATAGAAGGCACTGATGAAGAAGTATCTTCTAAAATTAATGAGTTAAAAAACGAAGATGTTATTAGAGTGGATATTATAAAAGTAAAAGAAGTAGAAGAAGAAAATTAATTGCTCATTCATTGATAAAAAAACCACGCGAAAAGCGTGGTTTTTTGTTTTTTTAAAATGTTCCTACCAGACCAATTTTATTATAACCGGGCTGAATGCGCCATGAGATTTTTCTCTTTTTTGTAGAGTACCCTTCCGGGTATCTGTTTTCTTTTTTCATGTAGTTGTCTATGCAATCTACAACGGCAATACTTAATGCCGTACCAATAAAAATATCGGTTACCCAATGTGCATTATCCCATAGTCTTGAAATAGGAGCTATAGCTCCAACAGCATAAATTCCTGCTTTAACCCAAATATTATCAAACTGTTTAGCAATTGAATGAGCCATAGAAATAGAAAGTGTTGTATGGCCTGAAGGAAAAGAATGGTAACCCGATTCTTTGCTAAATGGGTCAAAATCAAACTTGCCAGTTTCATTGCCGGGTCTGGCTCTTCCTACTACCGTTTTACTAATAGATTGAATTAAACCGGAAGTTGCTGCAGACGATATGATTAGAACAGCAGTTTTTCTAACCTTTTGGTTTTTTGTTAAGAGGCCAACCCCATAAACACCACCGGAAATTAAAAAAAAGTTTTGAGGGCTTCCAAAATACCATCCTGTGTCTCTAATAAGTTTTGGTGCATGCTCTCCTTGCTCTTTAAAGTAAACTTGAGCTTCATCATCTATAGTATGAAGTAAGACAGTTCCAATAACAACACCTCCGGCCGTTAAAAAATCATCTTTATCCCATCGGATTGGAGCAGAGAGACTGTACCCCATGTTTTTAACAAAGCTCTTAGTGTCGTACTTTATAATTTGCCAAGTATTTGGCTTTGTAGTTTGTAATGTGTCTTGTTGGGCAATTGCTATGTTACCAAACAAAAAAAGGGCTAAGCCCCATATTGTTTTTATACTGTTTAATTTCATAGCTTTTACTTTTGGTTAAAATAACCCATGAAGTTCAGCATCAACCCTGTTTATAATTTCACCAAGGTCTTCCGGGTTATCTACAAAGTTAATATTATCTACATCTATAATTAGTAATTTACCTTTATCGTAACCATGAATCCAAGCTTCGTAACGCTCGTTTAATCTACTTAGGTAATCTATAGAAATAGAGTTCTCGTAATCACGACCTCTTCTGTGAATTTGTTTTACAAGATTAGGGATAGAGCTTCGTAAATAAATTAATAAATCCGGGGGTTGTACCAAGCTCTCCATTAACTCAAACAACGACTTGTAGTTGTTAAAGTCTCTATTTGTCATTAACCCCATAGCGTGCAGGTTAGGAGCAAAAATGTGAGCATCTTCGTAAATGGTACGGTCTTGAATTACTTTTTTACCACTTTCTCTAATATTGAGAATTTGTCTGAATCTGCTGTTTAAAAAATAAATTTGAAGGTTAAAGCTCCAACGCTCCATTTGAGTGTAAAAATCGTCCAGATAAGGGTTATCTACAACATCTTCAAATTGAGCTTCCCACCTGTAATGTTTAGCTAATAATTTAGTTAGTGTAGTCTTTCCGGCTCCAATATTTCCGGCAATGGCAACGTGCATCGCTTGCATTTTATATTAGGTAATTTTATTTTTTTTGAGTTGGTAAATATACAAGTTCTACGCGGTAACAGAAAGGGGTTTTTTACTTATTTGCGTAAGTGTTTGTGTAATATTGGGTTATGTTTTGTTACATAGATAATGCTTGCTGTAAAACCGGATCTTCTCCGGTAATAAAATCCTGAATAGTTACCGGCACGGCAATATCTGGTTTAATAGTTTTATCGTTTTCTTGTCCAAATTTAAAATAATGGGTACTGTATTGAAGTTTTAATTTAGAATTAGGTAGTTGCATAACTTCTATATTGCCAAAATGATTTGGTGAACCCGATGTTTCTTGTCCGATTACAATTGCATTCAAAAGCATTTTGCTGTCAATGATATTTTTAATTGCCGATGAAAAAATCTTTGCATCAACCAAGGTTGCTACTTTTCCGTTTTCTTTAAAAAATTGAGTGTTTTTAATAGCATTTAGCAAACTGGTGCCTTGTTCAGGATGACCTCCTGTATTTCCTCTAATATCAAAAATAAGTTTTGTATAAGGCTTACTATTAAGCTCGTTAATAATAACATTGGTAAATTCTATAAAAGAAGGAATACGTTCTATTTGTCCGGGCGATGCATTTTTTAGTGTGTTGTTGGCAACAAGAGCTTCTCTGCTGTTGCTAACATTATATTTTATATAAAGCGTACTATTATCTATACTGGTGCTCCAAAACCAAGACCTGCTGTTTTGTTTGAATAGAGGGATTTTATTAGGCATGGCAAAAGCCATTTGTCCGCCTCTTCTGTGTTCCGGATTAAAAGTTATTGCTAGAGTTTTTTGTTCGTTGTTAAGTGTTAATACTTTTAGTTGAGCAGTATTTTTAGAAACAATACCAAGATACTGAAGCAGCGAAACATTTTTTAAAACATTTGCTACTAAAAGTTTTTTAGAGGCGGCATTATGAACATACAAAACTGTGGTGATTTTGTTTTCTAGTTCTGTAACCGGAATACCATTTATAGCCAATAATTTTGCAGCCATAAAGTTTTCGTTATCTCTTGAAATTGCGGTAATGTAATAGCCGTCTGAAAGCCACTCAAAACCAACAGGAAATTGCTTATTTATAGAAAATTGTAATAACGTATGGTTATCTTGTATAGCAGATAGTAATTTGGTTAACTCCCATATTATAGTTTCTGATTCAAGCTCAGAAATTTGCTCTTTAAGCATATTTATTTTGGCTTTATAATCTTGCTCAGAAATACTTTTGTAAAGGTTTATATGGCGCTTAGGAAGCTCTGTTTCAATATAGTTGAGGTCTTCTATCCAATCTTTAGTATTCATTTTTTGGGCATTCCCCAAAAAGAAAAATCCAATTAAAAAAAACAGTAATAATCGCATAGTTTAGTTTTAAATAAAACGTTTAAAGTACAGCTGTAGTATTTATTGGCTAAAACCTAATCGCTAAATCAAAATAAGTAGTAACAATTTTATACATTTGCATCTGAAATTTTTAAGAGGATAGATTTGACTGATTGCAACCTCGCAAAAAAATGCTAAAGCAGTTACACGGCTTCACTTTGCTTGTAAACTTCTTTAGTATTTAACGTCAAACCAAAATCCTCAATTTTTTAAATAAAAATTTATGGCATATTTATTTACATCCGAATCGGTTAGTGAAGGACACCCAGATAAAATTGCAGATCAAATTAGTGATGCACTTTTAGATAACTTTTTAGCTTTTGACCCTGAGAGCAAAGTAGCATGCGAAACATTAGTTACTACCGGGCAAGTGGTTTTAGCAGGAGAGGTTAAAAGCAATACATATTTAGATGTTCAGCAAATTGCGCGAGAGGTTATAAACAATATTGGTTACACTAAAGGAGCATACCAATTTAGTGGAGATTCTTGCGGAGTAATTTCTCTTATACATGAGCAATCTCAAGATATAAACCAAGGAGTAGATAGAGCTAATAAAGAAGAGCAAGGTGCCGGAGACCAAGGTATGATGTTTGGTTATGCAACCAACGAAACTCATAACTACATGCCATTAGCTTTAGATATTTCTCATAAAATTCTTCAAGAATTAGCAAAACTCAGAAGAGAAAATAAAGAAATCACCTATTTACGCCCCGATGCAAAAGCGCAGGTAACAATAGAGTATAATGATGAAAATGAGCCTCAACGAATAGATACTATTGTAGTATCTACACAACACGATCCGTTTGATGATAATGAAGAGGCTATGCTAAAAAAAATAGAAGCAGATATTAAAAATATTCTTATTCCTCGTGTTGTTAAGCAGTTACCTGAGTACGTTCAAAAATTATTTAACAACACTATAAAGTACCACATTAATCCTACCGGAAGGTTTGTAATTGGCGGCCCGCATGGAGATACAGGACTCACTGGAAGAAAGATAATAGTAGATACCTACGGAGGTAAAGGAGCTCACGGTGGTGGTGCTTTTAGTGGAAAAGACCCAAGCAAAGTAGATCGTAGTGCTGCTTATGCTGCCAGACATATTGCTAAAAACTTAGTAGCAGCAGGTGTTGCAAACGAGGTTTTAGTTCAGGTTAGTTATGCTATTGGAGTAGTAGAGCCAACCTCTATTTATGTAAACACATTTGGCTCGGCTAATGTGAATATGACCGATAGCGAAATTGCCAAAAAAGTACAAGAGATTTTTGATATGCGTCCGTACGCAATAGAAAAGCGTTTAAAACTTAGAAATCCAATTTATTTAGAAACTGCAGCGTATGGCCATATGGGTAAAGAGCCTCGTTTAGTTAAAAAAGTATTCGAATCTCCATACAATGGTAAAGTAGAAAAAGAAGTAGAGCTCTTTACCTGGGAAAAATTAGATTATGTAGACCAAGTTAAACAGGTATTTGGCTTGTAGTATTTTTTGGGTTGCAAAACCAGTTTAAAAAAAGTTACTTTTGTTCATCAAACCAGCGTATGAAAAAAGTAACTTTTTTTCTTTTTATACTTTTTAGTTTTACTTGTTTAGCTCAACAAAAACAACATACATCTTTTATAGATGTCTCTTACTTTAAAGGATCAATTGCACTTCATAATACAGATATTCAGCACTTAATAACCGGACATCCTGAGGGTTTTGTTATAGGATTTAATAAAAAAACGTATGGGTATAATGAGTGGGAACACCTTTACAATTATCCGGATTATGGTTTTTCTGTAAGCTATCAGAATTTAAAAAATGAGTTTTTGGGTGAAAACTACGGGGTGTACGCACATTATAATTTTTACTTTTTAAAAAGAAATTTGGTTGCCAGAATTGGTCAGGGTTTAGCATATACAACCAATCCGTATCATAAAGAAAGCAATTTTAGGAATATAGCTTTCGGATCGCGTATTATGAGCAGTACATATGTTATGCTGCAATATAAAAAAGAACGACTCATAGATAAGTTTGGACTTCAGGCCGGGATAACTTTAATACATTACTCTAATGCTAATGTTAAGGCACCCAACACAAGTATAAATACAATTACGGCCAACGTTGGAGTAGTATATAATTTAGACGATGAACCATTAAGTTATCAACCTAAAATAACACAAGAGCGTTTTACAGAGCCAATTAAGTTTAATGTAGCATTTAGAGCCGGAATAAATGAAAGTGATGTGGTTGATAGCGGACAATTTCCGTTTTACATATTTTCTGCTTATGCAGATAAACGCTTAAACAGAAAAAGTGCTGTTCACTTTGGGGCCGACTTGTTTTTATCTAATTTCTTAAAAGAATATATTGAGTATAAAAGCATAGCATTTCCTGAAGAAAATGTACAAGGAGATGAAGATTATAAAAGGGTTGGGGCATTTGTGGGTCATGAGTTATTTATAAATAAACTATCACTGCTTACACAACTTGGGTATTATGTTTATTATCCGGTAGATTTTGAAGGAAGAACCTATTTTAGAGTTGGGCTAAAACACTATTTTACAAATAAATTTTTTGGAGCTATTACTTTAAAATCTCATGGAGCAAAAGCAGAAGCCGTAGAGTTTGGAATAGGAGTTAGGTTATGAGAAACATATTTTTTTTACTACTAATACTTTGTATGTGCGCCTGTAATTCAGAAAGCGCCCCAGATTGTTTTAAAACAACCGGAACTATAGTAACAAAAGAATTTTCAGTTGCTAATTTTTCTAGTATTGTAGTTTTTGATGGAGTAGCTTTAACAATTAAACAAGACACTGTACAGCGTGTAGTTGTTAAAGCAGGAAAAAATCTTATACCAGAGGTAAAAGTAAGTGTAAAAAATAATCGTTTAGAATTAGCAACAAGCAATAATTGCAACTGGTTTAGAAGTTACAATCCAATACAAGTGTTTGTATATTCACCAAACTTAACCGAAATAAGAAGTAGTACCCAGTTTGATGTTAAATCTGAAGGTATATTACAGTTTGATAGTTTTAGAATAGTTTCTGAAGATTATTTAAACCCAGACTATCAAAATACAGGAAACTTTTATTTAAACATAGATTCTAACAACTTTAGCTTGGTTTTTAACAATCTCTCTAATTGTTTTATAACAGGAAATACCAAAAATGCATCAATTACATTTGCTTCCGGGAACGGTAGGTTTGAAGGCCCAAATTTTAAAATTGATAACTTAACATTTTATCATCGAGGCAGTAATGATATGATTGTGCATCCTATAAAAAAAGTAACCGGAAATATTTACAGCACCGGGAACGTAATTTTAAAAAACATTCCGGATTCTATTGATGTTACAGAACATTATAAAGGAAAATTAATTTATAATAACTAATGCGTAGCCTAAAATTTATTTTATTAATGTTTAGCCTGTTATCTTTTATTCAATCTGTATTTGCTCAACAACCCACAAGAAATATTAAAAAGGCAGAGCGCGTAATTCATAAATTAATTAAGAGAAAAAAAGTTCCCGGATTGGGAATTACGGTGTTAAAAAACGGAGAATTATTTTATGAAAACGGTTTTGGTTATGCTAACATAACTAGTAAAACACCAGTACATCCAAAGAAAACAATTTTTAGGATAGCAAGTGTTTCTAAGCCAATTACTGCTGCAGCTTTAGCAAAAATGGTTCAAGAAGGGCTTATAGATTTAGATGCATCTGTTTATAAATACGTACCTGAGTTTCCTAAAAAAAAATACGATTTTACAATTAGGCAATTAGGCTCTCATACTGCCGGTTTTAGAAGTTATAAAGGCAAAGAATATGTGCTTAATAAGCCTTACAGTATAGAAGAAGGGCTTACTGTTTTTAAAAACGATGCGCTTTTGTACAAACCCGGTACTAACTATTTATACAATAGTTACGATTTTGTTTTGTTATCTGTTGCTATGCAGCGTGCAGCTAACAAACCATTTGATGAGTATGTAAAAGAAAAAGTATTAGAACCTTTACAAATGCAAAATACTTTTCCGGATAAAGCAGATACGCTCCCCAATGCAGCCACCTACTATTCTAAATCTAAAATTAAAGGATTTAAGCCTGCATCGCCGGTAAATAATTATTACAAGCTGGCAGCCGGCGGATACCTATCTACCACAGAAGATATGGCTAAACTTGGTCAGGCCTTTTTAAATAACGTAATTGCTTCTGCAGAAATAATGCGTGAATTTTTAACACCCCCAACTATAAATGGAACAAGCACTTATTATGGTATAGGTTTAGAGGTTAGTTTAGATAACAAAAACCGACCTTATTTTGGGCATATTGGTAACGGAGTAGGCGGGTATGCTATTTTGTACATATACCCGGCTCAAAAAATGGTAATTGCATTAGCAACAAATGTTACAAACCCTAAAACAGACCGAGAGTTTAAAAAAATTATTAATTATTTAATTGAAGCTGCAAATAATTAAGTGGTTAGTTCTCTAAATAAACTTTCTAAATTTTTATGTTTAGGATTTAGCTGTAGTATTTTTAAGCCATTATCGTGGGCAAAATCAAAAATGGCAGGACGCATATCTTTAGTTGTACTAAAAGAAAGCTCGTAAACAAAATTATTAGTATTAGTTACGGTTGTAATATTCGGTAGCGTTTCTAAAAGCTGTGTTTCTACTCTATAATCAAACTCAACAATAATTTCTTGTGTGTTAGAAGCTTTTAAATCACTTAACTTTTTATCGGCTACCAAATTACCTTTATTAATAATTAAAACCCTATCGCAAATTGCTTCAACCTCACTCATAATATGAGTAGAAAGCAATACAGTTTTTTCTTTTCCAATGTTTTTAATTAATTGTCTTATTTCTACAAGCTGATTTGGATCTAATCCGGTAGTAGGTTCATCTAAAATTAACACATCAGGATTGTGCAATAAAGCAGCAGCTAAGCCCACACGTTGTCTGTATCCTTTAGAGAGTTGCCCTATGGTTTTATGGCTTTCAGGAAGCAATCCGGTTTCTGTAATTACAGTGTCTATTTTTTTGGCAGATACTCCATAAACATGTGCATTAAAGGCCAAATATTCTTTCACGTACATGTCTAAATACAGAGGATTATGCTCCGGTAAATAACCAATACTTTGCTGCACTTGTTTTTTTTGGGAAATAACATTGTAACCGTTAACAATAGCTTCTCCGGAATCTGCAGGTAGATAGGTGGTTAAAATTTTCATCATGGTAGATTTTCCGGCGCCATTAGGACCTAAAAATCCAACAACTTCACCTTTATTTACAGAAAACGAGACACCATTTAAAGCCGTTTGGTTTCCGTAGGTTTTAATTATGTTACTTACAGTTATAGACATGTAGTGGGTTTTTAGCAAAAATATAGATTAAAAATAAGCACACTTAAAAAAATAATAAAAACCATTTTGTTATTTCAAAATAATGGCTACTTTAGCAATCAAGTAAAGCAATTAAAAATGATTGTCAATACGTATTTCTGGAACGGTTTTTATTTTTTCTTTTTCTATTTAAGAAAAAGACCGGGACAGTTATAGGTATTGGTAAATACAAGCTTTATGAAGTCCCGGGATTTTTCTCGGGACTTTTTTTTGATTGTATATGAAGAAAAAAATAGCCATACAAGGAATAAAAGGTTCTAACCATCACATTGTAGCTTCAAAGTTTTATGGGGCAGATGTTGCATTGCACGAATGTTTGTCTTTTGATGCTATGGTGAATAGTTTATTAAGCAAAGAGGCTAATGAAGCGGTAATGGCTATAGAAAACTCTATAGCGGGCTCAATTATACCAAATTACGCTTTAATAGATAACAATAATCTACATATAGTTGCAGAACATTACCTAAACATTCATCATTATTTATTGGCACTACCGGGACAAAATATAATGGCTATAAAAGAGGTTTGCTCACACCCAATGGCATTATTACAATGCAAAGAATTTTTTAAAAAATACCCGCATATTAAATTGGTTGAAGATGTAGATACGGCAGCTGTTGCTAGAAGAATACAAGAAAACAAATTAACGGGGGTTGCAGCAATTTCAAGCAAGCTGTCTGCAAAGCTATTTAACTTAGAAATTATTGCCGAAAACATACAAACTATAAAAAATAATGCTACCCGTTTTGTATTACTCAAAACAAGTAACGGAGTTATAAATAAAGAAGAAATTAACAAAGCTTCTTTAAAATTTCAATTAGATCATAAAAGGGGTAGTTTGGCTACAGTATTAAATGTAATGAGTGATTGCAAGCTAAACTTAACTAAAATTCAATCACTTCCTATTATAGAAACCCCATGGAAATACGCCTTTTTTGTTGATGTAACCTTTAACGATTATGAAGATTACCAAAAGGCTAAATCGTTGCTAAATATTATGGCAGAAAATTTTAAAGTATTAGGCGAATACAAAAATGCAAACTTATGACGGCAGCAGAACGCTTACATAGTGTAAACGAGTATTACTTTTCTAAAAAATTAAAAGAGGTAAGTGCGCTGCAAGAGCAGGGTAAACCGATTATAAATTTAGGAATAGGAAGTCCGGATTTAGCACCTCCTGCAGAAGTTGTTACTGCTTTGCAAGAAGCAATTAGCAACCCCAATGCGCACCAATACCAAAGCTACAATGGTCTTCCTGAGCTTCGTAATGCTATGGCAGAGTTTTACAGAACTCAATACCAAGTAAATTTAGATGCTGCCACAGAGATTTTACCATTATTAGGCTCTAAAGAAGGTGTTATGCACATAAGTTTGGCTTTCTTAAATGCAGGCGACAAGGTGCTTATTCCAAACCCTGGGTATCCTACCTATGCATCGGTAACTAAACTGTTGGGAGCACAACCTGTTTTTTATGATTTAAACGAAGATAACAATTGGTTTCCTGATTTAAATCAACTATCTAAACAAAATTTAGATAAGGTAAAGCTAATGTGGATTAACTATCCGCATATGCCAACAGGAGCTAAAGCAACGTTAAAACAATTTAAAGAATTAATAAGTTTTGCAGAGGCACATAACATTTTGCTAATAAATGATAATCCGTATAGTTTTATTTTAAATAATAACCCACAAAGTATATTACAGGTAGAAAATGCTTTTAATGTGGCTATAGAGTTAAACTCTTTGAGTAAAACATTTAATATGGCGGGCTGGCGAGTTGGAATGGTGTTAGGGAATAGCAACTTTATAAGACAAATTACTAAAGTAAAAAGCAATATAGATAGCGGAATGTTTTATGGTGTGCAAAAGGGAGCTGTGAAGGCCTTACAAAGTGCACCGGCATGGTATAATACCTTAAACTCGGTTTATGCAAACCGAAAAAAATTAATACATCAACTTGCACAAAAACTTAACTGCACTTTTGCAAGCAATACAGCAGGGTTGTTTGTATGGGCAAAACTTCCGTCAAATAGTTTTTCTTCAGAAGATTTTGTTGATGATTTACTGTATACTAAAAGTTTGTTTGTAGCACCCGGAACAGTTTTTGGCGATCAAGGTGAGGGGTACATAAGGTTTTCATTATGTGTGCCGGAAAATAAAATAATAGAAGCATTAAATAGAGTGTAAAATATGAATGTTTTTGTAATAGGAGTAGGTTTAATAGGAGGATGTATTGCATTAGATTTTAAAAAGCAAATCCCGCATACTACCGTGTACGGTATAGATAACAATCCGGAGCATTTACAAAAAGCCTTAGCTTTAGGAGTTATAGATAAAAAAGCACAACTAAAAGACCTCTCTCAAGCAGATGTAGTGGTTGTGGCAGTGCCTGTAAACGCAATTGTAAGCATACTTGCAGAAGTGCTGGATAATGTTAATAACAATACCGTAGTTTTTGATGTGGGTTCTACGAAAGCCCCAATTTGCAAAGCAGTGCAAAACCATAAAAACCGAAGAAACTTTGTGGCGGCACACCCAATTGCTGGAACAGAATTTTCCGGACCCGAAGCAGCACATATAGGTTTATTTAAAGGAAAAACTAATATAATTTGTGAAGTAGAAAAAACAGCTTTCACCATTCAAGAAAAGGCACTTTCTTTATTTGATGCTTTAGGTATGCGTATTCGATATATGAATCCTGTTTCTCATGATAAGCACATAGCCTATGTATCACATTTATCGCATATAAGTTCTTTTATGTTGGGCAAAACTGTTATAGAAGAAGAAAAAAACGAACGTGATATTTTTGATATGGCAGGCTCTGGTTTTGAAAGTACTGTGAGATTGGCTAAAAGTTCGCCTAAAACATGGACTCCAATCTTCCAACAAAACAAACAAAATATAATAGCTTCATTAGAGCAGTATATTGAAAACTTACAACAATTTAAAGCCTTTATGCAAGCAGATGATTTTGATGCTGTTTTTAACGAAATGGAAAACACAAATAGGATTAAAGATATTTTAAACGGAATGATTAAGACAATTAGTTAATTGTAATATGAAAAATAGTAAAACATTACGAAAATGGTTAGACAACCTGCAGCTATCGCATCCGTTAGTAATTGCAGGTCCGTGTAGTGCAGAAACAGAAGACCAGGTTTTAACAATAGCACACCAATTAAAAGATACAGATGTAACGTATTTACGCGCCGGTATTTGGAAGCCCAGAACCAGACCCGGAAATTTTGAAGGCGTAGGTGCTATTGGTTTAAAATGGCTGCAAAGAGCCAAAGAAGAAACCGGAATGAAAACAGCTATAGAAGTAGCTAATACTACCCATGTTAAACTTGCATTAGAGCATGATGTAGATTTACTTTGGATTGGAGCTCGCTCTACCGTTAGCCCTTTTATTGTACAAGAAATAGCCGAAGCACTCTCCGGAACAGATAAAATTGTTTTGGTTAAAAACCCTGTAAATCCGGATTTAGCATTATGGTTAGGGGCTGTAGAACGTTTACATCAAGCCAACATAAAAAACCTCGGAGTAATTCACAGAGGATTCTCTACATACGAGAAAACTAAGTACAGAAATATTCCTGAATGGCAGTTAGCTATAGAGCTACAAAATCGTTTCCCGGATTTACCATTATTATGCGACCCATCGCATATAACCGGTAAAAGAGATATGGTATTTGATATTTCGCAAACAGCACTCGATTTAAATTTTGACGGGCTAATGATAGAAACTCATAATGATCCTGATAATGCATGGAGTGATGCAGCTCAGCAAGTAACACCGTCAATGTTGGTGCAAATAATGCGCGACTTGAAAATTAGAAAAGAAACAGACCCTGAAGCAAGCTATTTAAATACATTACAGAATTTAAGAGCCCAAATAGATGTTTTAGATCATCAGATTATTAATGCGCTTGGCAGTAGAATGAAAATAGCTGATAAAATAGGAGAACTTAAAAAAGAACGTAATGTGGCTGTGCTACAGAGTAAAAGGTGGAATGAAATTTTAGGAAAAATGATTTTAGAAGGAGAACAGCAAGGATTAAGCGAAGAATTTGTGCTACGTATATTTAAAGCAATCCATCAAGAATCTATAAACCATCAAGAGAAAATTCTAAATAGTTAATAAAAAAGCCTCAAACAATGTTTGAGGCTTTTTTATTTTAGTTTGTAATTGGTTTTTTAAAAATATATCGTGTTATAAAAATACCTTGTCCGTCTCCTTTTCCCGCATCACTTTCTACAGCACTTACTACAAATGCAAGTTCCCATCCATCTGCAACCATTGTATTAATTTTAGAGGTTATTACAGCATCATTAGCAGCTATGTTTTGAAATCTTATACCACCTAAATTATAAAAATTAAGCAGCTTAGTTTCTTCAAAATTTTTAACTCTAATTTCTGATCTGTTAGATTTGTTGCGTTTATCTTCTTCTTTATTGTCAGATCTAGATGAGGTAAAATCATTATAATCACGTTCTTCTGAAGCAGAAACAATACGCGAACGCCCTAGTCCGTTAGGCACTATAGACTCTACACTGGTAATAACTTTGTATTCGTATTGCTGAGCATAATTAAAAGAGAAAAAGCCTACAGAGAGTAAGGCAGCAAAAAGTAATTTTTTCATATTTAAGTCTTTAATAAATTATTTATAGTTGGCTAAAATAGGTAATACTAAACCAGACAATGCTAAAAACCTAAGAAAATTGTTTATTTGTAAAGCAAAAGTTTAAAACGTATGTGTTTATGACCGGAACAGTATATAAATCTACAGGAAGTTGGTACACCGTTAAGGTAAACAACAATACGTTTTACAATTGCAGGCTAAAAGGAAAGTTTAGAATTAAAGGGATTAAAAGTACAAATCCGGTTGCCGTTGGCGATGTTGTAGATTTTAATTTAGAGCAAATTGGCGATGAAACCGTAGGTGTAATTTACAATATTCACGATCGCCAGAACTACATCATCAGAAAATCGGTTAACTTATCTAAACAAGTTCATATAATTGCTGCTAATATAGATCAGGTTTTTTTATTAGTAACCCTAAATAATCCGGTTACATTTACCACTTTTATAGATAGATTTTTAGTTACAGCAGAAGCTTATAACGTTAAAGCTATTTTACTATTTAACAAAATAGACACCTATAATGAAGACGAACTGTTAGAGGTAAAGTATTTAGCTGCTATGTACCGTGAAATAGGGTATGAATGTATTGGAATATCGGCTACTACCGGCAAAAATGTAGATAAGGTTAAAGCTTTAATGAAAGGAAAAACAAGCATGTTCTCCGGTCATTCCGGGGTTGGAAAATCAACATTAATTAATGCCATAGAACCTTCACTTAATCTAAAAACAGCAGAAATATCTAAGCAACACATGCAAGGGCAACATACTACTACATTTGCAGAAATGTTTGATTTAAGTTTTGATGCCAGAATTATAGATACTCCCGGAATACGAGGTTTCGGGATGGTAGAAATGGAAAAGCAGGAAGTTGGCGATTATTTTCCTGAGTTTTTTGCCTTAAAAGCACATTGTAAATTTAATAACTGCTTACATGTAAACGAGCCTAAATGTGCGGTTAAAGAGGCTTTAGATAATGATGAGTTATTTTGGAGTCGATATAAAAGTTATTTGCAAATTCTTGAAGGCGACGACGAGAATTACAGAGTAGATGAGTATAAAGATATGTAATTATGCGGGCAGTAATACAAAGGGTTTCATCGGCAAAAGTATGCGTTAACAACAGTACCGTGTCAAGCATAAAAAACGGGTTGTTAATTTTATTAGGTATTGAAACAGAAGACACTAAAGAAGATATAGATTGGTTGACGGCAAAAATTGCTCGACTACGAATTTTCAATGATGAAAATGGTGTTATGAATAAATCTGTTTTAGATGTAAATGGAGATGTTATAGTAGTCAGTCAGTTTACTCTACATGCATCTACGAAAAAGGGAAACAGGCCATCATACATAAAGGCTGCTAAACCGGATGTGGCAATCCCGTTGTACGAAGAGTTTGTAAAAAAACTTGAGCAAGAAACAGGTAAAAAAGTTGGCACAGGTAAATTTGGGGCACATATGGAGGTTTTTTTAGTAAATGATGGTCCGGTGACTATAATTATAGACACAAAACAAAAGTATTAACACCTAATATTACTTTAGCAAATATTAACTTTGTAACGTTGTTACAGCGCACTAATTACAGTTTAAGATGAATATAAAAGATGCACAAAAAGCAGTAGACGATTGGATTAAAGCTCATGGCGTTAGATATTTTAATGAGCTTACTAACATGGCACAATTAACCGAAGAAGTTGGAGAAGTTGCCAGAATTATAGCCAGACGCTATGGCGAGCAAAGCGAGAAAGAAAGTGATAAAGAGAAGGATTTAGGAGAAGAGCTGGCCGATGTTGTTTTTGTTGTACTTTGTTTAGCAAATCAAACCGGGATTAACCTTGAAGAAGCCTTTAACAGAAAATTAGAAAAGAAAACAAAACGAGACCATAATAGGCATCATAGTAACAAAAAATTACAGTAAGGACTTTTTTAATTTATATTTGTTATCCCGAGCAATTGTTCGGGATATTTTTTTGTTATGAATATTAAAGCAGCTAGACAAAACAACATAGTTTCCGGAGAAATTACCATTACTGGTTCTAAAAGTGAAACCAACAGATTGCTTTTACTACAAGCCCTATATCCGGATTTGAGAATAAGCAATGCATCAAATTCAGATGATGCACAAGTAATGGTAAAAGGGCTTAAAGCAGAAAATAAAGCAACAGTTAATATTCATCATGCAGGTACAGCAATGCGCTTTTTAACAGCTTATTTTGCTGCCAACCCTAATAAACAAGTTGTTTTAACTGGTTCTGAGCGCATGCAAGAACGCCCCATAAAAATACTTGTAGATGCATTACGTCAATTAGGAGCAGATATAATTTATTTAAAAGAAGACGGGTATCCGCCATTAAGCATTAAAGGAAAAGCACTAAACAAGAATAAAGTTTCATTAAACGCAAATATTAGTAGTCAATATATATCGGCACTGTTGCTTATAGCACCTAAATTATCTAATGGTTTACAATTAACATTAGAAGGCAAAATAACCTCTGTGCCCTATATAAATATGACACTTTCGCTGTTACAAGAAATTGGTGTAACAACAAGTTTTTCAGACAATAAAATCTCTATCAGTCCATTAAAAAATATAAGTAAACCAATAACTATTACTGTAGAATCAGACTGGTCTTCTGCATCTTATTTTTATAGCATTTTAGCACTTTCAGGTGTAGGCTCTCAAGTAACATTATCTTCATACAAACCCAATAGCTTACAAGGAGATGCCGTATTATCTAAAATTTATAAGCAATTTGGGGTAGAAACTGTTTTTAATCGTAATACTATAACGCTTAAAAAGCAGCATAATAATATGCCTGAGCTAATTAATTTAGATTTAGCAAATGCTCCAGACATTGCTCAAACCATAGCTGTAACGTGTTTTGGTTTAGGAATTAAATGTTATTTAAAAGGGTTACATACTTTAAAAATTAAGGAGACTGATAGGTTAGAGGCACTAAAAGCCGAACTCTCAAAGCTGGGAGCACAAGTAAAAACAACAGCTTCAGAATTGTATTTAGAAGCCTCAAATAAAATTAACGAAAACATAGCTATAGCTACCTATAATGATCACAGAATGGCAATGGCTTTTGCGCCTTTAGCATTGAAAGTACCCATTATAATTAATGATGCAGAGGTTGTTACAAAGTCTTACCCAAACTTTTGGAACGATTTAAAGCAACTATCATTCACCATATCTGAGCTTTAGCTTATTTAACATATTGCTACTCAATGTAAATTAATTGTCAAAATCCTTGACAACCCCTATGTTGAGATTGTATATTTGCGCCCTATTAAAACAAACCCTATGAAATTATCTAATTTTAAGTTTGATCTTCCAAAAGAGTTATTAGCAGAACATCCGGCAGAGAACAGAGACGAGTCTCGTTTAATGGTTGTTCATAGAGATACCGGAAAAATAGAACACAAACTTTTTAGAGACATTATAGATTATTTTGATGAAGGCGATGTAATGGTGTTAAATAACACCAAAGTTTTCCCGGCAAGATTATACGGGAACAAGGAAAAAACCGGTGCCAGAATTGAGGTTTTCTTACTTAGAGAGCTTAACCAAGAACAACGCTTATGGGATGTATTGGTAGATCCGGCTCGTAAAATTAGAATTGGAAACAAATTATACTTTGGTGAAGACGAAAGCTTAGTTGCTGAGGTTATAGATAATACCACATCTCGTGGCCGTACACTTAGATTTTTATACGATGGATCGTATGAAGATTTCAGAAAAAAATTAAAAGAATTGGGGCAAACTCCACTTCCAAAATATATTAAGCGTGATGTAGAGCCAGAAGACGAAGAGCGCTACCAGACTATTTATGCAAAGCACGAAGGTGCAGTAGCAGCGCCAACGGCCGGGCTACATTTTTCTAAGCACTTACTTAAGCGTTTAGAAATTAAAGGAATTGAGTTTGCAGAACTTACACTTCACGTAGGATTAGGTACTTTTAATCCGGTTGAGGTAGAAGACCTTTCTAAACATAAAATGGATAGCGAGGAGCTCTATATTGGCCCGGAAGCTGTTAAAATTGTAAATAATGCCAAGAAAAATAAGCGTAAAGTTTGTGCTATTGGTACAACTGTTATGCGAGGTTTAGAAAGTTCTGTTTCTTCAGAAAAAACATTAAATACGTTTGAGGGGTGGACTAATAAATTTATTTTCCCTCCATACGATTTTAGCATTGCTAACTGTATGGTTACAAATTTTCATACACCAAAATCTACATTGTTAATGATGATTTCTGCATTTGCAGGTCATGATTTAACCATGAAAGCATACAAAGAAGCAATCGCAGAAAAATATAGGTTTTACTCGTATGGCGATGCCATGCTAATACTTTAAAAATAAAAGCCTCGTTTAAAACGAGGCTTTTTTAATTTCATAAAGATTAAACTGCAAATTAATACTGCTATTGTATTACTTCTCTTTTTGTAAGAATAACTAAAATTCTAAGTACTTTTGCAGCATATGCAAACTACCAAAAAAGATATTAGAGCATTAAGCAAAGAGCAGCTTAGAGATTTTTTTGTGTCTCAAGGTGATAAGGCTTTTAGAGGAAATCAGGTGTATGAATGGCTTTGGAATAAATCAGCACATTCTTTTCATGAAATGACAAACCTGTCTAAAGCTACGCGTAAAATGCTCGAAGATAATTTTGTGATTAATCACATACAAGTAGACCATATGCAACGAAGCTCAGACGGCACTATAAAAAATGCCGTTAAATTGCATGATGGGTTAGTGGTAGAATCGGTTTTAATCCCAACAGAAACCAGAACCACAGCTTGTGTGTCAAGTCAGGTAGGCTGCAGCTTAGATTGTAAGTTTTGCGCAACAGCAAGGCTAAAACGAATGCGTAACTTAAATCCAGACGAGATTTTTGATCAAGTAGTAGCAATAGATAAGCAAAGCAAACTATACTATGGCAGACCCCTATCTAATATTGTGTTTATGGGAATGGGAGAGCCATTAATGAATTACAACAATGTGCTAAAAGCCATAGATAAAATTACATCACCGGAAGGATTAGGAATGTCTCCAAAACGTATAACACTTTCTACTTCTGGAGTTCCTAAAATGATTAAAAAATTAGCAGACGATGGTGTAAAATTTAAGTTAGCAGTATCGTTACACTCTGCTATAGATGCAGTAAGAAGTAGTATAATGCCTTTTAATGAAACTTTTACCTTAACAGATTTAAGAGAGGCTTTAGAGTACTGGTATAAAAAAACTAAAAGTAAAATTACTTACGAATACGTAGTATGGAAAGGAATTAACGACACTCCTAAAGACATAGCTGCTTTAGTGAAGTTTTGTAAATATGTACCCAGTAAGGTAAATTTAATTGAGTATAACCCAATAGATGATGGCCAGTTTCAGCAAGCATCAAACCAAGCGATAGAAGCCTATATAGAAGCGCTAGAAAATAACGGAATTGTTGTAAAAGTTAGGCGTTCTCGTGGAAAAGATATTGATGCAGCTTGTGGTCAGTTAGCCAACAAATCTTAAGTTTAGCCAAACACTTTAACAGAAAATAGTACCTTTATCAGAGCATGAAGATTGTAGAGCAAATTAAAGCCCCAATTCATGAAGAAATGGAACTTTTCGAGAAAAAGTTTCATGAATCCATGTCTTCAAGGGTACCACTAATTAACAGAATTACGTACTATATAGTTAACAGAAAGGGCAAGCAAATGCGCCCAATGTTTGTTTTTTTAGTGGCAAAATTGGTTTCTGGAGGTACTGTAAACGATAGAACATACAGAGGCGCATCGGTAATAGAGCTTATTCATACTGCAAGCTTAGTGCATGACGATGTGGTTGATGACTCTAATAGACGTCGTGGGTTTTTTTCTATAAATGCACTTTGGAAAAACAAAATTGCAGTTTTAGTTGGAGACTATTTATTGTCTAAAGGCCTATTGCTTTCTATAGATAACAATGATTTTGATTTGCTTGAAATAATCTCTGTAGCAGTGAGAGAAATGAGCGAAGGCGAACTTTTACAAATAGAAAAGGCCAGAAGGTTAGACATTACAGAAGACGTATATTATGAAATAATTAGACAAAAAACGGCAACTTTAATAGCCTCATGCTGTGCCTTAGGAGCTTGCTCTGTTAAACCTAATTCAGAAGAAGTGGCTTTAATGAGAAAGTTTGGAGAGCTTATAGGGATGGCATTTCAAATAAAAGATGATTTGTTTGATTATGGCGAAGATAGAATTGGTAAGCCAACAGGGATTGATATTAAAGAGCAGAAAATGACGCTCCCATTAATTCACGTGTTAAATAATTGCTCTAAAGCAGAAAAAAAATGGCTTATTAACTCTGTTAAAAATCATAATAAGAACAAAAAACGAGTTAAAGAGGTTATACATTTTGTAAAAGAAAAAGGTGGTTTAGACTATGCAGAGCAAAAAATGAAAGACTACCAAAAAGAAGCCTTGCAACTTTTAAATTCATACCCCGAATCTCCTTACAAAGAAGCACTAACTTTAATGGTAAATTATGTTATAGATCGTAAAAAGTAATTAGGTAAATAATTACTATTTTTAGTAAGTGCAAAACGCTTCATCAACACAAAAAAATTAAGTTGTAAGTGATATCTAAATCTACCATAGATAAAGTATTTGAAGCTGCCCGAGTAGAAGAAGTTATTTCAGATTTTGTTCAATTAAAAAAATCAGGCTCTAACTACAAAGGGTTAAGTCCGTTTACAGATGAACGAACCCCAAGCTTTATGGTTTCTCCTGTAAAGCAAATCTGGAAAGATTTTTCTTCCGGAAAGGGAGGTAATGTAGTTGCTTTTTTAATGGAGCACGAACATTTTACATACCCTGAAGCTATTAAATACTTAGCTAAAAAGTATAATATTGAAGTAGAAGAAACCAAACAATCACAAGAAGATAAAGCCCTTATTAATGAGCGTGAAAGTATGTTCTTAGTGAGCAAATTTGCACAAGAATACTTTCAAGACACCCTATGGAATTCTGAGGCAGGCAAGGCAATAGCACTTACATATTTTAAAGAGCGTGGGTTTACGCCAGAAACTATTAAAAAATTTGGTTTGGGGTACTCTCCGGATGAGTGGGATGCTTTTACAAAAACGGCATTACAAAAAGGGTATAAGCTAGAATTTTTAGAAAAAACTGGGCTTACTATTGTTAAAGAAAACAAACAGTTTGATAGGTTTAAAGGCCGAGTAATGTTTCCGATTCATTCAATGAGTGGAAGGGTGTTGGGCTTTGGAGGCAGAATTTTAACCAACACCAAAAAAGCGGCTAAATATATTAATTCCCCTGAGAGTGAAATTTATCAAAAAAGTAAAATACTTTATGGTATCTATCAGGCCAAGCAAGCTATTGCAAAAGAAGATAATTGCTATTTAGTAGAAGGCTATACAGATGTTATTCAGTTTCATCAAGCCGGAATAAAAAACGTGGTAGCGTCTAGTGGCACTGCGCTTACACCAGATCAAATAAGGTTAATAAACCGATTAACAAATAATATTACAGTTCTGTTTGATGGTGATGCAGCCGGATTAAGAGCATCTTTGCGTGGGGTTGATTTAATTTTAGAACAAGGGATGAATGTTAGGGTTTGTACTTTTCCGGAAGGAGAAGACCCTGATAGTTTTGCTAGAAAGAATGATTTTGAAGAGATTGTTCTTTACCTACAAGAAAACGCCAAAGATTTTATTCAGTTTAAAGCTTCATTGCTGGTTACAGAAGCTCAAAATGATCCTATTAAACGAGCAGAAATAATTAGAGATATTGTAAATAGTATCGCTAAAATACCTGATAGGATTAAACGCGAGGTGTATATTCAGGAGTGTTCCAGAATTATGGACATTTCTGAAGATGTATTGTTTAATACACTTGCTCAAATTGGTAAAAAAGAGCTGGCAGACGCCAATAAAAAATTTAAAAAACAACAAGAAGCTTTTAAGGTTGTTAGAGATCAGGAGCAAGACATTAAAAAAGTAGATGTACAGTATGAGCTTGAACGTAAAATAATTGAGATTTTATTACTGTATGGAAATTGTACAGAAACATTTGAAGATTTAGTTTTTAAAGAATCAGAAACAGGTGAACTCAAGCTTGAAAGAGAATTACAAGAATGTAAAGTCTTCGAAAAAATATTTTTAGACTTACAGGCAGATGAAGTAGATTTAACAAACCAAATATTCAGGTCTATTTACTACAAGCTAATTACGCAATTAAACGAAAACCCTGATTTTACAATAACTGAATTTGTACAAGAATTAGAGCCGGATATGGCTCAAGAAGTTACATCTATTTTAATGGACGATGAAAAGTATGTGCTTCATGATTGGGACCGAAAAAATATTTATGTAAAACCCAAAGAGAGTGGTATTGCACAATTGGTTAGCGAAACTATTTTAAGTTTACGGTGTCATTTAATTAATAAACGTGTAGAGCAGCTACAGCAAGAAACACTTCAAACAAAAAATGGTAATCATGAAATCTTAGAAGAAATCATGAATTACCATCAATTAAAAATAATTTTATCTAAAAAGTTAAACCGAGTGTTGTAAAAGATTAATAAAGCTCAAGTGCTTTTGCTTGTTGTAGTAAATCTACCATGTTATCTACATTAAGCTTACGCATTAATCTGGCTTTATAGGTACTAACTGTTTTTTCATTAAGGTTTAGCTCTTCGGCAACATGTTTATTACGTTTTCCGGCAGCAAGAAGCTTTAGCACTTCAACCTCACGAGTAGAAAGTTTTCTAAAGAAACGTCTTGGACGTTGAGTACCTTCATCAAATGCTAATCGTTGCGCAAGTTCGTTAGTTATAAACATATTTCCTTCGGCAACTTTTTTAATAGCATCTTGTAATTGATGTAAACTTGCTTCTTTAGAAAGATAACCGGAGGCTCCGGCTCTTATAGTACTCATGGCATAAACGTCTTCAGATTGAGCGCTAAACATAAGTACTCTAACTCCTGCGAATTCTTTCTTTAATTTGCGTAGTGCAGTAACACCATTAATTTCTGGGATGTCCATTTCCATGACAATTACATCAGGAGTTTTCTTAGAAAGAAATGCAAAAAGTTCGCTCGTGGTACTTACACTACCAATAATATTAAATTCTGACTCAGGAAGTGCATACTTAATTCCTTCTCTTACAACTGGATGATTGTCGGCTACTAATACGTTAATCATAATTTTTGGTTTTTTGTTAGTCTTATAAAACCACCACAATATGTTAAGCCGTTCATCGATAAAGACCTACTATTGTTTAGGTTTGGGGTGTAGTTGTTTATTGTAAAATTACATAAAAATTTACGGATTATGTAAAAGTTAAGTTAAAATCGTCCTAAGGTAATTTATTTTAGTTCATCTGGTATTTTACACACAGGAATTGCCATCATTTTGTGCTTGTTAGCTGTATTTAATTTCTTATAAAGCTCAAAAACACGTAATTGCTCTCCATCAAAATCTGATGCTTTTTTACCTGCTTCTACCATATTCATGGCCCATTCAAGTTGGTTATAAGTTGCTCCTAATTGGTCTTCATCTGTCCTATCATCTCCCCAAAGACCGTCAGTCGGTGCAGCTTTAATTATATCTTGGTTAATATTTAAAAATTTTGCAATCTCATAAACTTCACTTTTCATTAAATCAGCAATAGGGCTAATATCTACTCCACCGTCACCGTATTTTGTAAAAAAACCAACACCAAAATCTTCAACTTTGTTGCCGGTTCCTGCAACTAAATATCCGTTAAGTCCGGCAAAATAATACAATGTAGTCATTCTTAATCTTGCCCTGGTATTTGCCATTGCTAAGTTGTATTTTTCTGTATTATCACTTGTTGGGACTACATTAGTAAATGTATCAAAAACATCGGTTAAGTTTACGGTACGCCCTGTAACATTCGTGAAGTTTTTTTCTAACCAAGCAATATGGTTTTGAGCCCTTGTAACTTGACTCTGAGCTTGGTGTATGGGCATTTCTAAACACAAAACATCTAACCCGGTTTTAGCACAAAGGGTAGAGGTAACAGCAGAATCTATACCGCCAGATACACCAACAACAAAACCTTTAATACCGGCATTTTCTGCATACCCTTTTAACCAAGTAACTATGTGTGTAATAACTTTTTGGGTTTTCATAGTATTGTGTTTTTTTATGAATTGTACCTTTGTGGCAAATTTACATTGTACGTATAAATTAAACAGCAGTTTGGCAAAGTAAACTAACAGTTGTTAATTTATGCAAAGTTTATTAAAAACTATGAGAAAAACCTGCTTTGTTTTAATTGTTTTAGCGCTCTTTTTTGCCGGATGTAAAACAGAAAACGCCAGTAACAAACAGATAGAAGCTATAGACGTAAGTGTTACTATAGATAGATTTGACCAAAAATTCGCGTCGGTAACACCAGAAAACCTTCATCAACTTAAAAAAGAATATCCGTATTTGTTTCCGGCACAATATGCAGATAGTGTATGGATTGCTAAAGTAACAGATACTTTGCAGCAAGAACTTCATAGTGAGGTTAACAAAGCTTTTCCGGATGCAGATTTTATTAATAAAGAGCTTACGCTTTTTTACAAACATGTGCTCTATTATTTTCCCGAAACTCAAGTTCCTAAAATGATAACTATCACAAATAATGTAGATTATCAGCAAAAAGTACTTCTGGCAGATAGTTTGTTGTTTATTTCGTTAGACACCTATTTAGGTGAAGACCATAAGTTTTATGGTGGAATTCAAAAATATATTCGCAAAAATTTACGCCCCGAACTAATAGTGAGTGATGTGGCGTCTGAATTTGCAACAAATAAAATATCACCGGCACAAGACCGCACCTTTTTAAGCCATATGATTTATTATGGGAAAGAGCTTTATTTGAAAGATCTTTTGCTTCCGTTTAAACAGGAATCCGATAGAATTGGTTACACAAAACAAGAGCTAGAGTGGGCCAAGGCTAACGAGAGTGAAATTTGGCGTTATTTTGTAGAACGAGAATTGTTGTTTGATACAGACAGTAAGCTGTTGGCAAGATTTGTTTATCCGGCACCATTCTCTAAATTTTATTTAGCAATAGATAATGAGTCGCCCGGAATGATAGGAAAATTTATAGGATGGCAAATTGTTCGATCTTTTATGGATAAGAATGATGTTTCTGTAGAGAAAATGCTAAAAATGCCTGCCGAAGAGATTTTTAAAAATGCTAATTATAAACCAAGTAAATAATGAGTGCGCATAAATCTGATATTTTATTACAAGTAGAATTAGACGAAAATAAAATTCCTGAAAAATTATATTGGACTGCTAAAGACGGAGGAGTAGAAAACGAAGAAGCAAAAGCAATGCTGCTTTCTGTTTGGGATAGTAAAAACAAAGAAACGCTTCGTATTGATTTGTGGACTAAAGAAATGCCTATTGACGAGATGCGAATATTTTTTCATCAAACACTTGTTGCAATGAGTGATACCTATTACAGAGCTACAAACGATGAGAAAATGACAGAAACCATGAAAGACTTCTGTGATTACTTTGCCGAAAAATTAGAGTTAAAAAAAGGTAAGTAATTATTTTTTTTGTAGACTAACCGGTTTATGAATAACAAAGTTGTTTTTGTTTACAATGCCAATTCTGGTGTTAAAAACATAATATTAGATAGCGTTCACAAACTGGTTAGTCCGCAAACATATAAGTGTAATTTGTGTGCCATTACACACGGTTTATTTTCAGCAAAAAAAGAGTGGAAAAGCTTTGTTGATGAGCACAAAGATCAATTGGTTTTTTTGCATAAAGATGAATTTGAAAACTTATACAAAAGCAAGTTTCATCAATATAAATTATCGTATCCTATTGTGCTTTTAATGCAACAAGATTTTACAGAAATTCTAATTACACCACAAGAGCTTAATAAACTAAAAACATTACCACAGTTAATAAATCTGCTAACCAAAAGATTAAAAACTACTGTTTAATTTCTTGGTTTATAGCATCTATATATTTTAAAACCTCGTCACGTCCCATAGCATTTGCAGAAGAGGTTATAAAATAATTAGGTGCTTGTGCCCATACATCGTTTAGTAAATAGTTAATGTAGTTTGTTACATTACGTTCTAGTGCATTAGGCTTTAGTTTGTCGGCTTTTGTAAAGATTATTGAGAAAGGAATTTGGTGCTCGCCAAGCCACTGCATAAATTCTAAATCTATTTTTTGAGGCTCATGCCTAACGTCTATTAAAACAAAGGCAGATACAAGCTGTTTTCTTTTTTCAAAATAGTTGGTAATAAACTTCTGAAATGTTTTTTTTACACTTTTAGAAACTCGGGCGTAACCATATCCCGGTAAATCAACTAAAAACCATTCATTATTAATTTTAAAATGATTTATTAATTGAGTTTTTCCGGGTCTACCGGAAGTTTTAGCCAAATGCTTTCTTCCGGTAAGCATATTAATTAATGAAGATTTTCCAACATTAGAACGCCCAATAAAAGCATATTCAGGTAATGCTTCTTTTGGGCATTTAGTAACATCTGTGTTACTAACTATAAATTCTGCCGATTTAATTTGCATTTCGGCTATTAAAAATTACGTTTCTTTAACCAATCGTAAAGAATTCTATTAAACTCTTCGGGATGCTCCATCATAGGTGCATGCCCGCATTTATCTATCCAAAACAAATCAGAGTCAGGAAGTAACTCATGAAACTCTTCTGCAACGTTTGGAGGTGTAACACTATCGTTTTTACCCCATATAATGCAGGTAGGTGTGTGCATGTGTGGTAAATCTTTAGCCATGTTATGCCTGATTGCGCTTTTGGCAATGGCTAAAGTTTTTATAAGTTTATTTCGGTCGTTTACCGTGGCATAAACCTCATCTACAATTTCTTTAGTAGCAACCTTCGGATCGTAAAAAACATCCTGACTTTTTTTCTTTATAAACTCATAATCACCACGCTTAGGGTAACCATCACCCATAGCACTTTCATATAATCCAGAACTTCCTGTTATTACAAGCGCTTTAACTTTTTCTGGATAGAGTTTGGTGTGCAGTAAACCAATATGCCCTCCTAAAGAGTTGCCTAACAAAATTACTTGGTCTAACTGCAAATGCTCTATAAATTTTTCTAAAAAAACGGCCAAATTTTTCACATTGGTTTTTAGCAAAGACATGCTGTAAACCGGTAATTCTGGGATTAAAACTCTGTAGCCTTTTTTAGAAAAAAACTCGGTTACAGCCTCAAAATTACTAAGGCCTCCCATTAAGCCGTGTAGGATTATAATTGGTGTTCCCTCACCAGTATCCAGATAACTAAACGCTCCTTCTTTCTTTAAATTATTTGCCATCAATGGTTAGTTATGGTTCAGCTAAAAAACAAATATAAACAATTACATCATAATAAAAAGTATTAAAAACACCCCGAAAATTAAAGGCTTTAATTGTATAAACTTTTAAATGATTACAAGAGATTTTAAGCGATTAAAAATGAGTGTTTTAGAGCTTCATTGTTAAAACTTATCAACAATGTGGTAAAAAGTGGTAAAAAGTGGTAAAATATTCCATATATTTGAACAGTAAGAGCTAAAAAAATAACTATCTGTTGATCAGTTTTATAGGTACATACGAGTGCAAGGCAGATGCAAAAGGGAGAATTATGTTGCCGGTTGCTTTAAAAAACCAGCTGGCTCCCGTATTGCAAAAAGGCTTTGTTTTAAAGCGTGCTGTTTTTCAGCCTTGCTTAGAGTTGTACCCAATAGATGAGTGGAACAAGCTCATGCAAAAAATCAACAAACTTAACAGGTTCAAGAAAAAGAACAACGATTTTATTAGAAGATTTACTGCCGGGGTTAAAGTAGTTGAGGTAGATGCTGCAGGCAGGTTGTTAATTCCAAAAGATTTAGTTGAGTTTGCCAAAATAAATAAAGAAGTGGTGTTGTCTTCTGCTATAAATATTATTGAGGTTTGGGATAAAGAAAGTTATGAAAAAGCAATAGACGATGCTGCTTTAGATTTTGCAGAATTGGCAGAAGAAGTAATGGGAGAAGATAATGACGAAGATGTATCATAAACCGGTATTATTACAAGAAACCGTAGATGGCTTAAATATAAAAGAAGACGGAGTATATGTTGATGTAACCTTTGGTGGAGGAGGGCACTCCAGAGAAATTTTAAGCAGGTTAGGGGCTAAAGGAAGATTGATTGCTTTTGATCAAGATGAGGAGGCTTTAGCAAACGCAATTGATGATGAGCGCTTTATGTTAATTAATGAAAACTTTAGGTACATAAAACGTTTTTTAAAGTTCTATGGAATACAGCAAGTAGATGGTGTTTTGGGAGATTTCGGGGTTTCTTCTCATCAGTTTGATGAAGCTAAACGAGGGTTTTCTACTCGTTTTGATGCAGAGTTAGATATGAGGATGAGTGCTAAAAACTCAATATCTGCTTACAATGTAGTTAATGAATATGAAGAGGAGGCTTTGCGAAAAGTGTTTCAGGAGTATGGGGAGCTTAAGAGTGCATATAAGTTAACAAGAGCTATAGTTAGCGAGCGAAAAAAGCAACCTATAAAAAGTACGCAACAACTAAAAGAGGTATTGTTGGGGTATTTGCCAAAAGGCAGAGAAAATAAAATGTTGGCCCAAGTGTATCAGGCAATTAGAATAGAGGTGAACCAAGAAATAGAAGCACTAAAAGAATTTTTGTTGCAAATGCCCGAAGTGATAAAAAAAGGAGGAAGGTTAAGCTTAATTAGTTATCACTCTTTAGAAGACAGGCTGGTTAAGCGTTTTATAAGAGATGGGGTTTTTGAGGGGCAGGCAGAAAAAGATTTTTACGGTAACACACTTGTTCCGTTTAAAAGGATAGGGAAGCTTATAGTGCCAACTGCAAAAGAAATAGAAGAAAATAATAGAGCCAGAAGTGCAAAACTTAGAATAGCAGAACGCATATGAAAAAGAACATTTTAAATGTGCTTAAAGGTAAGTTTTTAGTGAGTGAAGACTCAGTTAAAAACTGGCGTTTTATTCTGTTTGCTTCTTTTTTGGCAGTTATTATGATTGCAAGTTCGCACAGTGCCGATAAAAAAGTGCACGAAATAGCAAGGCTTAACGAAGCTGTTAAAGAATTAAGGAGTGAGTTTGTAGATGTTAGGGCAACAATGCAGCAATTAAAGTTAGAGTCGTCTGTGCTTAAAGCTGTAGAGGGTAAAGGTTTAAAACCTTCAAAAAATCCACCAAAAAAAATTTATGTAGTTAACGCAAAATAACCAAGTATGCCAATTGCAGAAAAAAACATAATGAACCGTTTGTATGTTGTTGCAGGCTCTATGTTCTTGTTTGCAATTTTGGTTGTTGTAAAGTTAATTACCATACAAACAGTAGAAGGAGAAAAATACAGAAAGCTGGCGCATGAGCGTACAATTAAAAACTTTACAATACAACCCAACAGGGGAAATTTGTATTCAGACGATGGTAGTTTGTTGGCTACATCGGTTACCAAATATGATATTAGATTTGATGCGGTAGCACCAAAAAGCAAAGATTTTGAAGCTAATGTAAAAGCACTTGCCGATTCGCTATCAATTTTCACAAACAAGCCCTCATCTTACTATCAAAATATATTCAGGAAAGCCCGAGCTAATAAGCACAGGTATTTACTGGTGCTTAGAAACTTAGGATACACAGATTATATGCGTGTTAAGCAATTTCCATTGTTTAATCTTGGTCCGTACAAAGGAGGTTTAATAGTAGAGCAACGTACTGTTAGAGAGCATCCGTTGGGTAAAATAGCAGAGCGAAGCGTTGGATATGAGCGTGTAGATGAAAACGGTTATTATACAAGAGTAGGCTTAGAAGGTGCGTTTGGAGAGTATTTAAGGGGTAAACCCGGTAAAAGGCTCAAACAACGCATCGCTAAAGGGCAGTGGAAACCTATTAATGATGATAATGAAATAGAACCGCAAGATGGCTGGGATGTAGTTTCTACCATAGACATAAATATTCAAGATATAGCGCATCATGCTTTATTAGAACAATTAGAAAAATATAAAGCAGATCATGGTTGTGTAATTGTAATGGAGACAGAAACCGGAGAAATAAAAGCTATATCTAATTTAGGCAGAAATAAAGAAGGTAAATATTACGAACGATTAAATTATGCAATCGGAGAGTCGCACGAACCGGGTTCTACTTTTAAACTAATGTCTTTAGTTGCTGCTTTAGAAGATAAAATTATAGACACCAACTCGGTAATAGACACAGAAAAAGGAAGATTTAAAGTATATGATAGAGTAGTTAAAGACTCTAGACACGGAGGTTATGGTAAAATAACTGTTTCTGAAGCATTCGAAGTTTCTTCAAATACTGCATTTGCCAAAATAATTCATAACGGATACAAAGATAACCCGGAACAATTTGTAAAACGCTTATACAATATGCGTTTGCATAAACCATTAGATTTACCCATAAAGGGAGAAGGTATTCCTGTAATTCGTTATCCCGGAGAAAAAGGGTGGTCTGGTATATCGCTTGCTTGGATGTCTCACGGTTACGAGGTAGCATTAACTCCTTTACAAACGTTAGCCTTTTATAATGCCATTGCAAACGATGGGGAGCTTGTAAAACCAAGACTAATTAAAGAAGTAAGAGAGTGGAATAAAACAATTAAAAAGTTTGATAAAGAGGTGCTGCATCCTTCTATTTGCTCCAAAGAAACAGTAAAAAAGGCACAGCAAATCTTAAAGAATGTTATAGAAAAAGAGCACGGCACAGGGCATAAGTTATACGACCCTAATTTTTCTATGGCAGGCAAAACAGGAACAAGCCAAAAAGATTATGCTAAAGACAAATCTAAATTAAAATATATATCAACTTTTGCAGGCTATTTCCCGGCAGAAAACCCTAAATATTCTTGCATAGTTGTAATTCATGAACCCGATAAAAGTGTTGGATATTACGGGGCAGATGTATCGGGGCCGGTTTTTAAAAGCATTGCTCAAAAAATATTTGCAATAAACCCCAGAACAGATACGCTAAATCAGCTTTATGTAGAAAATAATAAAGTAGAAGACGCTTACGAGCAGTACTTTAAATACGTTCAAAAGCAACATAAAACAGTGCCTAACGTAAAAGGGATGAGTGGTATGGATGCGGTTTCTTTATTAGAGAACATGGGGTTAAAAGTTAAAGTTGTAGGTAACGGGAAAGTTAAAGAACAATCTATACCAAGCGGAGAAAAAATAGAGAATGTAAAAACGATTGTACTAAAATTATCATGACCATCTTAAAAGACATATTATATAAAGTTAGAATTAATGCCGTAACGGGTAGCACTAACATTCCTGTAAACCAGCTGCATTTTGATTCTAGAGAAGTAGCTTTAGACGATGTTTTTGTTGCCGTTAGAGGAACCGTCTCAGATGGGCATGATTACATAAAAAAAGCGGTAGATTCGGGTGCTAAGGCAATTATATGCGAAGCATTGCCGGATGTTTTGGTAAATGGTATTACCTATGTAGAGGTGCCAAACACAAAAGAAGCTCTGGCCATAATGGCAGCTAACTATTTTGATAACCCATCCAGAAATTTAAAACTGGTCGGAGTTACCGGCACAAATGGTAAAACAACAGTTACAAGTTTACTTTATCAATTGTTTAAGAAAGCAGGATACAAAGTAGGATTGTTATCTACAGTTAAAGTAATGGTAGATACTAAAGTGTACCCGGCTACACATACAACTCCTAATCCTATTGCAATCAATAGGTATTTACACGAAATGAGTGAGGCAGGAGTAGAGTATTGCTTTATGGAGGTTAGCTCGCACGGAATAGACCAACAACGTACAGCCGGATTGTACTTTGCCGGAGGAATATTTACCAACTTAACCCACGATCATTTAGATTATCATGGTTCTTTTGCAGCGTACAGAGATGTAAAAAAACGTTTTTTTGATGAGCTTCCGTCGTCTGCATTTGCCTTAACAAATGTAGACGATAAAAACGGGCTGGTAATGTTGCAAAACACAAAGGCCAAAAAGTATACCTATGCCTTACGCTCTTATGCAGATTTTAAGGCGCAAGTACTAGAAAATCAGTTTAGCGGATTATTATTAAAAATAGAAGATAACGAAGTTTGGTCTAAGCTTATAGGCGAGTTTAATGCTTATAACTTATTAGCTATTTATGCTGCTGCCACTTTATTAGGATTAGAAAAAATAGAAGCGCTACGGCTGTTGAGCGAATTGGAGAGTGTTTCAGGAAGATTTCAGTATTTCATTTCACCAAAAAAGATTACTGCTATTGTAGATTATGCTCATACACCGGATGCGCTTAAAAGCGTACTTAATGCGATTAATAGCTTGAGAACCGGAAATGAAGAAGTTATCACCGTTGTGGGGTGTGGTGGTGACAGAGACCGAGCGAAGCGTCCGGTTATGGGCAATATAGCTACAGAATTAAGTACTAAAGTGGTTTTTACATCGGATAATCCAAGATCTGAAGATCCAGATGAAATTATTAAAGAAATGGAGGCCGGAGTAGCACCTCATAATACTAAAAAAGTACTTGCAGTAACCAACAGAGAACAAGCTATTAAAACGGCTTGCCAGTTAGCAAATACTAATGATATTGTTTTAATAGCAGGCAAGGGGCATGAAACATACCAAGAGATAAAAGGAAAACGGTTTCATTTTGATGATTTTCAGACCGTAAAAAAAATTTTAAACGAACTAAATAAGTAGAGATATGTTATACTATTTATTCGAATATTTAGAAAGTAATTACCAGTTGCCCGGGGCTTCGCTCTTCCAGTTTATATCGTTCAGGGCAGCCTTGGCCATTGTATTATCATTACTTATCTCTACTATTTATGGTAAGCGAATAATTAACATTCTTAGAAAAAAACAAATTGGCGAAACCGTTCGTGATTTAGGATTAGAAGGTCAGGTACAAAAAGCAGGTACACCAACAATGGGTGGTATAATAATAATCATTGCAACTCTTATACCGGTATTGCTTTTAGCCAGATTAGATAATGTTTATGTGTTGTTGCTAATTGTAGCTACCATCTGGATGGGAGCAATTGGTTTTATAGACGACTACATAAAAATCTTTAAAAAAGATAAAGAAGGGTTAAAAGGAAGATTTAAAGTGTTGGGGCAAGTAGGACTTGGATTAATTGTTGGTACAACCCTATACTTTCATCCGGAGGTTACTATTCGAGAAAAGTTACCTGAAACCGTAAAACCCAACACAGAAGCAGTTGTTGAAATAGACAAACAATTTAAGCCGGAAGAAAAATCAACCAAAACCACCATTCCGTTTCTAAAAAATAATGAGTTCGATTATGGTGTGCTTATTTCTTGGGCAGGTAAAAACTATCAAAAATATGCCTGGCTAATATTTATACCCATTGTAATATTTATAGTAACAGCAGTATCTAACGGAGCTAATTTAACAGATGGTATAGATGGTCTTGCAGCAGGCTCATCGGCAATAGTTGTTTTAACACTCGGAATTTTTGCTTGGGTGTCTGGTAATATAGTTTTCTCAGATTACTTAAACATAATGTACATACCAAGGGTTGGAGAGATTACCATATTTATCTCGGCATTTGTTGGTGGGCTTGTAGGCTTTTTATGGTACAATGCATATCCGGCACAAGTTTTTATGGGAGACACCGGTAGTTTAACCATCGGAGGTATTATAGCAGTAATAGCATTATCTGTTAGAAAAGAGCTACTAATACCACTTCTCTGCGCAATATTCTTTGCAGAAACAATTTCTGTAATGATTCAGGTAACATATTTTAAATACACCAAGCGAAAATACGGAGAGGGTAAACGCATTTTTTTAATGGCTCCGCTTCATCATCATTTTCAAAAAAAAGGATACCATGAAAGCAAAATAGTGGCCAGATTTTTAATTATAGGAATACTCTTAGCAGTATTAGCTATAGTGACTTTAAAAGTGAGATAATGTATGAAAAAACTGGTGGTTTTAGGAGGAGGCGAAAGTGGTGTAGGAGCTGCAGTTTTAGGTAAAATAAAAGGGTACAGCGTGTTCTTGTCTGATGCAAGAACCATTAAAGAAAAATATAAAGACGTTCTTTTAAATCATAAAATAGACTGGGAAGAAGGTAAGCACAGCAAAGATATTATTCTAACAGCGCATTTAGTTGTTAAAAGTCCCGGAATACCAGATACGGTACAAATAGTACAAGAACTTAAAAATAAAGGTATTCAGATAATATCAGAAATAGAGTTTGCTAGCTGGTTTACCCAAGCAACATTAGTGGCAATAACCGGTAGTAATGGTAAAACAACCACCACAATGCTAACGCATCATTTGCTGCAAAAGGGAGGTTTAAAAGTTAATATGGCCGGAAATATTGGAGACAGTTTTGCACAAATGGTAGCAAAGAAAGACGCGCCATTTTATGTGTTAGAGGTAAGCAGTTTTCAGTTAGATGGCACACTAAAATTTAAGCCTCATATAGCTGTAATTACCAACATTACCCCAGATCATTTAGATAGGTACGATGGTAAGTTTGAGAAGTATGTAGAATCAAAATTTTTAATTACAAAAAATCAAACAGAAGAAGATTATTTAATATACGATGCAGATAACGAGCCTATTGTTAACTGGTTAAAAAACAACAAAACAAAAGCAACATTAGTACCCTTTTCAACAAAAATGAAATTACAAGAAGGAGCATATTTAGATAACAACAACATAATAATAAACGTAAAAAATCAACAAATAGCTA
>JBPEWY010000009.1:0-17434 GCA_052032225.1 Flavobacteriaceae bacterium | reverse complement strand
AGCGTTAAAGAAGGTTTTTTAATAAAGGGGTGGGCAGAAAGCGTTCATACTGTTATGCAGCAGTATAGGGTTTGTTTAGTGCCTTTACGTTTTGGCGCAGGCTTAAAAGGAAAACTAATAGATGCAATGGTAAATGGCACACCCTGTGTTACAACACCTATTGGGGCAGAAGGCATGTTTGGTACATTAACGCCAAACGGTATTGTTGCCCAAACCGCTAAAGAGTTTGCTGCTGCAGCTGTTAAGCTTTATGCTAATAAACCTCTTTGGAGTGAAGCTCAGGCAAATGGTTATACTATCTTAAAAGAAAGATTTACTAAAAAAGTTCATGCCAAAAATTTAATAAACGCAACAACAAAACTTTTAAATAATTTGCCGGAACATAGAACGCAAAATTTTATAGGCGCTATGTTACAACACCATAACCATAAAAGCACAATGTATTTAGCAAAGTGGATAGAAACTAAAAATAAATTAAGCAAGTAAAGAAATAGCTTTTGGTACTCCGGTTGTTGCTTTTTCAGGGATAACGGTTATTTGTGTTGTACTACTTATAACCGGATTCGGGTCTATATAATAAATTTTAGCTTTAGGGGGCGCATAATTTATTAATCCTGCAGCCGGATACACCTGTAAGCTGGTTCCGATAATAAGTAAAATATCGGCTGTTTCACAAATTTCTATAGCTTTCTCTATCATTGGCACCGGCTCTCCAAACCAAACAATATGAGGTCGCAACTGATAACCATTTTCACAGCAATCGCCCAGTTTTAAATCAGTTTTCCAATCTAATACATAGCTTTCATCATGGGTACTTCTAACCTTTAAAAGCTCACCATGTAAATGAATTACATTATTGCTACCGGCACGTTCATGTAAATCATCTACATTTTGGGTAACTATGGTTACTTGGTAGTTTTTTTCAAGCTCGGCTAAGGCATAATGCGCTTTATTGGGTTTAACTTCTAATAACTGTCTTCTGCGTTGGTTATAAAACTCTAATACTAATTCTGGGTTGTTTGCAAATCCTGTTGGCGATGCTACTTCCATAACGTCATGCCCTTCCCATAAACCATCAGCATCTCTAAACGTTTTTAAACCACTTTCTGCACTTATACCGGCTCCTGTTAATACTACTATATGCTTCATAAGTGTAAAAATAGAAGTTTCTTTATATTTGATGAAAAATTAAGATGGTAGACCTACAGTTATTGGAGTATTTAGAAGGTTATTTAACTCCCGAACGCAAACAAAAGTTTACCCAAGTACTACAAGAGAGAACTAATTTTATAACAGTAGCGATAGAAGATGTTTTTCAGGTGCACAACACCAGTGCAGTAATTAGAAGCTGTGATGTTTTTGGTGTGCAAACGGCTCATGTTATAGAAGAACGTTTTGGGAAACGTTTAGATAAAAATATAGCAATGGGAGCTCAAAAATGGGTAAATGTAGAGCGTTATAAATCAACTACAGACTGCATAGATCATTTAAGAGATAAAGGATATAAAATTGTAGCGACAACGCCCCATACTAACTCTGTAGTGCTGCATGATTTTGAAGTTACAGAACCTACCGCATTCTTTTTTGGTACAGAAAAAGAAGGGCTTTCTGAAACTGTTTTACAGCAAGCAGACGAACATTTAAAAATTCCTATGTTTGGTTTTAGTGAAAGCTTAAACATATCTGTTTCTGCTGCAATAATTTTACAGCATGTAACTCAAAAACTAAAAAGATCTAATATAAATTGGCAACTTACAGAAACAGAAAAACAAGCTATACGTTTGCAGTGGGCAAAAAATACCATAAAAAGCTCTGATGCCATTGTAGAGAGGTTTTACACAGAAAAAAATCAAAAGTAAAAGTCGTATCTTTAATAAAAATCAACTAAAAACAATACCAATGCAGCTTAATCCTTATTTAACATTTAATGGAAATTGCGAAGAAGCAATGAATTTTTATGCTGATGTTTTAGGCGGAGAGATTAGTATGATGATGCGTTTTTCTGAAGCACCAAACGGGTCTTCTTTTCCTAAAGAAATACACAATAAAATTATGCATTGCACTCTTGAATGCAATGGTATAATTATAATGGGGTCAGATAATACAGGGCAAATGCCATTTAACCAAGGTAACAATTACCATTTGAGTCTAAATATAAAAAGTGAAGACCAAGCGTATGCTATTTACAAAAGTTTAGCCGAAGGAGGTAAAGATGTTATGCCTTTTCAGGAAGTTTTTTGGGGAGGGAAATTTGGTATGCTGGTAGATAAATTTGGTGTACAATGGATGGTAAGTAGTGAGCATAAATAAGTAGTTTATGTACAGTATTAAGCATTTATTTCATTGCAGCGCTCCTATTGATGCTGTTTATAACGCACTTACAACTTTAGAAGGACTACAGTCTTGGTGGACAGTGCATACAGCCGGCAATCCAGAAGAAGGAAAATTGTTAGAGTTTAATTTTCCACCCAATTTTTTTAATACTATGCAGGTTGTAAAATTAGCTCCCGGTAATTACGTAGAATGGAAATGTATTAAGTCTGCTCCGGAATGGATTAACACATCAATCAAATTTAGTTTAGATACTAACAACAATAAAACACGTATTAAATTTGAACATTCAAATTGGAAAAAAGATGATGATTTTTATGCGCAATGCTCTTTTTCTTGGGGACGTTATTTAGAGAGTTTACGACAATATTTAGAAAAAGGGATTGGAGAGCCTTACCAATAATTTATTAAACTAATTACTAACCATAAAAACTAAAACTATGAGTATTTTTCTTTACATTTTAGCAGGTCTGGTAGCACTTGTAATTGTATTAGGTTTAATTGCACCAAAAACGTTTCACATAAGCAGAAGTATTGTTGTTAATAAACCGGTTTCTGAAGTATTTGCCTACCTTAAATATTTAAAAAACCAAGAAGAATGGAGCCCGTGGGAAGAAAAAGATCCAAACATGAAAAAAGAGTTTGAAGGAGAAGACGGTACCGTTGGAGCATTAAGCAGATGGGCAGGTAATAAAGATGTTGGAGAAGGAGAACAAGAAATTACCAAAATTGTAGACAACGAAATAGTAGAAAGCAAATTACGCTTTTTTAAACCATGGAAATCTGAATCTGATGCATACTTAAAAGTAGTTAAAGAAGGAGAAAATAGTACTAAAGTTACTTGGGGATTTTCTGGTAAAAACAAATTTCCGTTTAGCATTTTTATGCTGTTTATGAACATGGATAAGGCCGTGGGGAAAGATTTTGAAAACGGATTAAATAAACTTAAAAATCGTTTAGAAAGCTAAGAAAGTTATGAAGCATAATATGGTATGTTGGTTTGAGATTCCTGTGCATGATATGGATAGAGCCAAACAGTTTTATGAAACAGTATTTAATCTAGAAATTAATGTTGTTGATTTTGGTGGAATGCTAATGGGGTGGTTTCCGGATAGAGGTGACGTGCCGGGAGCACAAGGAACGCTAATTAAACAAGATACTTATATTCCTTCTCAAGAAGGAACTCTCGTTTATTTTAAAAGTGATGATGTTCAACATGAGTTAGATAGAGTAGAAGCTGCCGGAGGAAAAATATATCAACCAAAAACACAAATTTCGCCAGAGTATGGTTACATGGGGGTGTTTATAGATACAGAAGGAAACAGAGTAGCCCTGCACTCTAATGCTTAACAGAATTTTATTTTATATGAAAAAGAAAGTTACTGTGTTTTGTTTTGTGTTGGTAACTATAATGCTTCAAGCACAAATAAATACATCGTCTATGCAAACATTACCGTATGCCGAAATCCCTCAACATCCAGAAAAGTATACCTCAGAAACTGTCGTAGCAAGATTAATTGATGGATTAGGTTTTAGATATTATTGGGCTACAGAGGGGCTAAGAGAAGTAGATTTAGCGTATAAGCCTAGTGAGAATGCAAGAACTACAATAGAAACAATTGACCATATTTACAGTCTTGTCTCATTAATTTATAAAACTGTTTTACAAAAAGAAGCTCTAAAAGCAACTTCGTTTAAAGACAAGCGAGCAAACACGTTGCACATGTTAAAAGAAACAAGTGATTTTTTACGGTTTTCAAATCCCGGAATTTTAGAAAACACCAACATAATTTTTAATCGAGATAATAATATAGTTGAATTTCCTTTTTGGAATTTAATAAATGGTCCAATAGCAGATGCTATTTGGCATGTAGGGCAGGTAGTATCTTTTAGAAGATCATCCGGAAATCCAATAAGTAAAAAGATTAGTGTTTTTACGGGCACAGTGAGAAAACAATAGATTTGGCTACTCTATAATTATTTTTTCACCGTAAAATTTTGGCTTGGTTTGCAAAATGGTTAAATCTAAAACGGTTTTAACTCTTGCAAACAGCTCTCTTAAATTGGTTTTAAAACTTTTTTTGCCATACACTCCTTTTGCATTAAAAGCAAATGCATTTATACCTTTAGATTGTGCAATGGCTAAAGCTCTTTCGTTGTGAAATTGTTGCGAGATAATTATAAATGAATTCTGACCGAAGATTTCTTTGGCTCGCTCTACCGAGTCTAACGTTCTAAAACCGGCATAATCTAAGTATATTTTATCTTCAGGAATGCCATTAGCTACTAAATCGTTTTTCATTGTAATGGGTTCATTATAGGCTTTAGTAGCATTATCTCCAGAAACTATAATGTAATCTATTTTACCACTATTAAAAACCTCTACGGCAGCTTTAATTCTGTTAGTATAATACGGGTTTTCTCCACCACTAACTAAAAATTTAGCAGTACCAAGTACTAATCCAACTTTCTTTTTAGGTAATGATTCTACATCACTGTAACACCGTTTACTAAATTGATTAACCCAAGCATTACAGCTAATTACAATAAGCACAAGTATTAAAAACAAAAAAGATAAAACAGGAATAATTTTTACTTTAAATGCCATAGTAGCATAAAGTTAGTTAATCCTGTTTAAAACTCTATACTCTTCGTAGCATTCACTTATGGCATCTAAAATTTGCAAGTCGTTTGCAGTTTGTATAAACTGTTTAGAGTAGTTACAGTTTCGCAAAATTTCATCAATATCAATACGCTCTAATTGCAGTAGTTCGGTTAGTGTTTCTCTATCAAATTTAGAAGCCAAGAGATTTCTAATTTCATCATCTTTTTTCATTTTTCTAAGCTTTCGCATTTGCTTAGGCTTTTTTCCGAAGATATTATGTAGAAAGTCTGCCGGATTAAAAAGCGCACCCAGTACTTTTGTGATAGTACTTGGGTTATAGCTTCTGGCTTCATAGCCTCTTGGTAATCCTGCAATTTTGTATTGGTAGGCAGTATTTATAGGGATATTTTTAGCATCAATTTCTAAATAACCTGTTAATTGGTAAGGTTTTACAGTAACTTCTTCTAATGCATAGGCAAGTTCTGTAAGCTCTATTTTAGTGTTTTTAAACTTAAGCATATCGTTTGTAACACGAACCTTAATAGATTTAAATCCTAAATACGAAAAATAAAGTGTATCGTTTACTGCTGCAGTTATTTTAAACTCACCGTTTTTATTAGTAATTGTACCAATTACTTTATTTAAGTTAATTACGTGAACACTCTCTAAAGGTTCTTGAGTTTGTGCGTTTATAACAGTAGCTTGTAATGCACTATCTTCTTGTGCATAAAGGGTAAACCCTACCAGGAAAAACAATAAAAAGAAAAAATTTTTCATACTCATTGGGGCTAAAAATACTAAACAAATAGAAAACCCGGTATGGCAAAACTATATTTTAATGTAATATTAACTAATTTTAATTGTACCTTTTTTTTGCTTTTCGTTTAGATGAGTTTTGATGCCTGCTGAATGATTTTTTTCCTTTTCCTTTTTTCTTGCCTCTACTTTTACTACTACTAGGATTGTTAGATACTTCTACATTTATAAACCTGCCATTTAGTTTAAATTCTGAGAAAATCTCTAAAATGGTTTGTTTGTGTTTGGTGTCGGTATTGAAAAATGAAAAACTTTCTTTAACATCTACACGGTAAATATCGTCTTTGTCTAATTCTAAAACAGCGCGTAAAAAATCTTTAAGAGATCTCCAGTCGTAACCATCTCTTTCACCTACATTAATAAAATATCTAACACTATCAGAGTTACTGCTGTAATCTTCCTTATCGTTGCTAATATTTAAATCGCGGGCATTCTTATAATAATTGTAGAATCTAGAGAACTCTACAGAAATCATTCTTTTTATTAAATCGTCTCTTTCTATACCTTCAAAAACATCATAAATGGCTGGTAAATAATTCTCTATTTCTTTGTTTACCGGAGTATTTTTTATACTGTTTGCCAGATGATACAGTTGAATTTCGCAAATTTCTATTCCGCTTGGCAGCTTTTTTGCTTCAAAGTTTTTCTTTATAATTTTTTCTATGGTTTTTATTCTTCTAACTTCACTTTTAGAAACAATAACCATAGAAACCCCGGATTTTCCTGCTCTACCGGTTCTACCACTTCGGTGTGTATAGGTTTCTATATCGTCTGGTAATTGGTAGTTAATTACGTGGGTAATATCATCTACATCAATTCCTCTGGCTGCAACGTCTGTAGCAACTAACATTTGCAATTGTTTAGAGCGGAATGCTTTCATAACCATATCACGCTGATTTTGACTTAAATCTCCGTGAAGCGCTCCCGCATTATAACCGTCTTCAATTAACTTTTCGGCAACCTTTTGTGTGTCTCTTTTAGTTCTACAAAACACAACAGAAAATATCCCCGGATTAGCATCTGCAAGACGCTTTAAAGCCAAATACCTGTCTCTGCCGTTAACCACATAATACTCGTGCTTTACATTATCTGATCCCGAATTTTTTGTGCCAACAACTATTTCTTTGGGCTGTTGCATAAATTTTCTGGCTATGGTAGCCACTTCTTTAGGCATAGTAGCCGAAAACAACCATGTGTTTTTATTTGAAGGAGTATGCGATAAAATTGCGGTAATATCTTCATAGAATCCCATGTTAAGCATTTCGTCTGCTTCGTCTAACACACAATAATCAATATTAGAGATATCTACAAGGTTACGATTAATCATATCTTGCATACGCCCGGGTGTTGCCACTACTATTTGTGCTCCCTTTTGTATTTGTTTAGCTTGATCTTTAATACTGGCGCCACCATAAATAGCTACAACATTTACAGAAGGCTCATATTTAGCATAATGTGTGAGTTCGTTAGTTATTTGTAAACAAAGTTCTCTGGTTGGCGATAAAATTAAGGCCTGTGTTATAGAGCTTTTAGTGTTTATTTTTTGAATTAACGGAAACCCGAATGCAGCAGTTTTACCTGTTCCGGTTTGTGCAAGCGCTACTAAATCTGTTTTCTGGTTTAGTAAAATTGGGATTGCTTTTTCTTGTACTTCAGAAGGAGTTTCAAATCCTAAATCATTAATGGCCATCAAAAGAGAGTTGTTGAGGCCGAGTGCTTCAAATTTTGTCATAAATTTTTATACTTTTTTTCGCAAATACGAGTGTTGTATTGGGGCGAAAATCCGTATAAAATTGTGAAGCCCTCACAACACATGCCATACTGGCGGCTAAATTAAAGGCGCAAATGTACCATTAATTAGTTAATAATAGCATGTAAATATTATTTTTTTAAATAATCTAATAAATGTTGTAGTGCTTTTGCTCGGTGGCTGATTTCGTTTTTGGTTGTAATAGGAAGTTCTGCAAAGGTTTTAGAATACCCTTCAGGAATAAAAACAGGATCATAGCCAAAGCCTCCACTTCCAATAGGTAAGGTAGTTATAGAACCTCTTACAATTCCTTGAAAAAGCAACTCTTCTTGCTTAGTTTTTAGTGCAATAACAGTTTTAAATTGAGCACCTCTGTTACTCTTGTCTTTAAGCTCTAATAATAATTTGTTTATGTTATCGGCAGCACTTTTTTGAGGGCCTGCATATCTGGCAGAATACACACCGGGGGCACCATTTAAGGCGTCTACTTCTAACCCTGTATCATCAGCAAAACAAGCTACTTTATATTTTCTATACACATATTCTGCTTTTAATATGGCATTTTCTGCTATTGTTTGTGCTGTTTCAGGAATTTCTTCAAAACAGCCAATATCCTTTAAGCTAAGTAGTTCTATATGCTTAGGTATTAACAGCTTAACTTCTTTAAATTTATTCTCGTTGTGTGTAGCAAAAACCAGTTGCATAGCTTATTGATGATGATAGGGTTCGTTACGTAATATAGTAAAAGCTCTGTAAAGTTGCTCTACAAAAAACAGCCGTACCATTTGGTGCGAAAAAGTCATTTTAGAAAGTGATAATTGTCCTTGTGCTCTATTATATAAAGCATCAGCAAAACCATAAGGACCTCCAATAATAAACACAAGATTTTTGGTAGCTGCATTCATTTTTTTTTGCAAAAAATCTGCAAATGAAACAGAAGAATATTGTTTTCCGTTTTCATCTAACAAAATTACTGTATCTGCTGCAGAAAGTTTTTTTAAGAGCTGCTCAGCTTCTTTCTCTTTTTGCTGCTGAACGCTTAAATTTTTACTGTTTTTTATGTCAGGTATAATAATAAAGTTAAACTTTATGTAGTGCTTTAATCGTTTTGCATATTCATTAATTAGTTGCTCTAGTGCTTTATTATCTGTTTTACCAATAGCTAATAATGTTATGGTCATGTTGTTATTATTACTAAGACCAAAGTTATTTATAAAAATGGTCTTATTTTAGCGATAAACAATTTTTTAGCATGATTTCTAAAGAACAATTTGAGAAAGAACTACATATAATTATTGAAAATGCAATTAGAGAAGATGTTGGCGATGGCGATCATAGCTCTTTGGCATGTATACCTGAAAATGCTACCGGAAAAGCAAAACTTTTAGTTAAAGATGAGGGGATTATAGCCGGAGTAGCATTTGCAAAAATGGTTTTTAAGTATGTTGATGAAAATCTTTCAGTGCAAACAATTAAAAATGATGGAGATAGTGTAAAATATGGCGATATAGTTTTTTATGTAGAAGGTAGCTCACAAAGTATTCTTAAAGCAGAAAGACTTGTGCTAAATGCTATGCAACGCATGAGTGCAATTGCCACTAAAACTGCTAAATACGTTAAGCTGTTAGAAGGTACTAAAACTAAAATTTTAGACACCAGAAAAACTACACCCGGAATTCGAGCTTTAGAAAAATGGGCTGTTACTATTGGAGGAGGAGAAAACCACAGGTTTGCACTTTATGATATGATTATGCTAAAAGATAATCATATAGATTTTGCAGGTGGCATTGCACAAGCTATTGCAAAAACTAAAACTTATTTAAAAGAAAAGAATAAAGATTTAAAAATTATTGTAGAAGCAAGAAATTTACAAGAAGTACAAGAAATACTTGATGCAGGGGGAGTTTTCAGAATTTTATTAGATAACTTTAATTATTCTGACACCAAAAAAGCTGTTACCTTAATAAACGGAAAGTGTTTAACAGAATCTTCCGGTGGTATTAACGAACAAACTCTTAGAAAATATGCTGAGTGTGGAGTAGATTATATCTCTTCCGGCGCTTTAACACATTCTGTTTATAATTTAGATTTAAGCTTAAAAGCAGTATAAGCATGACCAAAGAAGTAGAAGAAAAACTGCAAAAAATACCTGTTATAAAACAACTCATTCAGGTTTTAAAAAAAATAAAACCTGCTGCTTTTGAAGGCCTTTCACTATACGATTTAGTAGAGATGTATGTTATTGGTATAGCTAAAGGAGCGTTGTCTTCTAGAGCCAGTGCCATATCGTTTAGCTTTTTTATGGCTATTTTCCCTTTTTTATTGTTTGTACTTAATTTAATTCCTTATATCCCAATAGACGGCTTTCAAACCGATTTTTTAAAGTTTATAGAAGGACTTTTACCGCCAACAACGGCCGACTTTTTCGGGCAAATTTTAGAAGATATTGTAAAAAACAGAAGGGGAGGTTTACTCTCTTCGGTTTTTATCTTATCAATTTTTTTAATGGCTAATGGTATAAATGCAATTTTTGGAGGTTTTGAGTATTCGTATCATGTAGAGATTACACGTTCTATGATAAAGCAGTATCTGTATGCCATGGGAGTAGCACTGCTTTTAGCATTCTTAATGCTCATTTTAGTAGCCGGGTTTACGTATTATGAAGTTTATATAGCGCAATACGTAAGCGAATTAACAAACGAAGTAGATGTGGTTAAAGGAGACGATTTAGGCGTTCAAATTGGGAGATTACTGTTTTTTGTACTTATAATTTACCTCTCTACCGCCATTTTATACTTTTTTGGCACATCAGACGGCAGAGTTAGGTTTTTCTCGTTGGGAGCGGCTTTAACCACAATTTTAATAGTTTTAACTACGTATTTATTTGGTATTTATGTAGATAATTTTGCCAAGTATAATGAGCTTTATGGCTCTATCGGAGCACTTTTAATTTTAATGGTTTACATCTGGTTAAACTCAAATATTTTATTGTTAGGATTTGAATTAAATGCCAGTATGAATAGATTGCGAAAACGATTTTAAAAAACTTTTAAGTTCATAAACAGAACCTTACCTTTGGAGTATGCAGCATTATGTAGATGTAATTCTTCCAATCCCTTTACAACAGCACTTTACGTATAAAATTACAGAGGCAGAAGCCAATTTTTTAAAACCCGGAATGCGTATTGCCGTTCCGTTTGGGAAGCGTAAAATTTATACGGCGCTTGTAATTACTATTCACACGAATGCCCCAATACATTATGAGGCAAAAGAAATTCATGAAATTTTAGATAAGCAGCCAATTGTAAATAACTTTCAGTTACAACACTGGAAATGGATTGCAGATTATTACATGTGCACATTAGGGGAGGTTTTTAGAACTGCCATTCCAACCCCGTTTTTGTTAGAAAGTGAAACATTAATAGAAAAAAATAATCAGGCTGAAATTGATGAATCCTTACTGCAAGACGATGAATTTTTACTTGTAGAGGCGCTAAAAAAACAATCGGTTTTAAAGATAGATGAGGTTCAGGATATATTAGATAAAAAAACGGTACTTCCGGTAATAAACAAACTTTTTGCTAAGGGTGTTATAAAGCTCAAAGAAAATGTAGTAGAACAGTATAAACCTAAGCTTGTTAAATACGTAAAGCTTCACGATAAATATTCTGACGAAACTTTATTACATGCCTTATTAGATGATTTAAGCAGGGCTCCTAAACAAAAAGAGATGGTAATGCAGCTCTTTATGCTAAACGCAAAAACAAAGAAGCCAATTAAATTAAAAGAATTACAACACTCCGGAAACTTCTCTGCTGCTATTACCAACGCATTAGTTCAAAAACAAGTAATTGAAGTTTATGAGGTTAAAACAGATAGAATTGGTGAGCAATCATCTGGAACGTTACCCTCAAAATCACTAAACAATTTTCAGCAAGAAGCCTTAAACTCCATACAACAAAATTTTAAACAAGAGCGTGTTGTTTTATTGCACGGCATTACATCTTCCGGGAAAACAGAAATCTATGTAAAACTAATAGAAGAGCAATTAAAACAGCAAAAGCAAGTGTTGTATTTAGTACCGGAGATTGCTTTAACAACACAGCTTATAAACAGATTACAGCAATATTTTTCGGGTAGTATAAGTGTTTTTCATTCTAAATATTCTCAAAACGAAAGAGTAGAGGTCTGGAATAATGTATTGCAAAATAAAGACAAAGCACAAATTATTTTAGGTGCCAGATCGGCACTGTTTTTACCCTTTTCTAATTTAGGATTAATAATAGTTGATGAAGAGCACGAGCCATCATACAGACAGCATGATCCAGCACCGCGTTATCATGCCAGAGATGCTGCAATAGTTTTGGCAACGCTTCAAAATAAATGTAACGTATTGTTGGGTTCTGCCACGCCGGCAATAGAAAGTTATTACAATGCCAAAAACAATAAGTATGCACTGGTAGAGCTAAACAGAAGATATGGCAATGTGCTTGAACCCGATATTGAGTTGGTAGATTTAAAAGATAAAACCAGAAGAAAACAAGTAAAAGGTCATTTTTCAGATAGATTACTAGAAGAAATTAATCAAACGTTACAAGAAGGAGAGCAAGTTATACTTTTTCAAAACAGACGTGGGTATGCTCCAATTATAGAGTGCACAACTTGCGGACATGTGCCTCAATGCACAAATTGCGATGTTAGTTTAACCTATCATCAATACAGAAACCAATTGCGCTGTCATTATTGTGGTTATTTTACAGCTGTACCACAACAATGTTGGGCATGCAGTAGTAATACGTTAAATACAAAAGGGTTTGGAACAGAACAAATAGAGCAAGAATGTAAAAAGCTTTTTCCGGGGTACGAAGTTGCCAGAATGGATTTAGATACTACCAGAGGAAAACACGGTTACGAGAAAATATTAACTGCTTTCCAGCAGCAAGAGATAGATATTTTAGTGGGCACACAAATGCTATCTAAAGGGTTAGATTTTAGAAAAGTGCAATTGGTAGGTGTTTTAAATGCTGATAATTTGCTGCATTTTCCAGATTTCAGGGCGCATGAGAGAACATTTCAGATGCTGGTGCAAGTTGCGGGTAGGGCAGGGAGAACCCAAAAAAGAGGTAAGGTAATTATTCAAACATACAACCCATATCATCAAATATTACAGCAAGTAACTACTTCAGATTATTTTGGGATGTACACAGACCAAATTAATGATAGGATACAGTTTAAATATCCACCCATACATCGTATCATTAAAATTACGTTTAAAGCTAAAGATTTTAATAGGTTAAACGAAGGTGCTGCTTGGTTTACTAAATCGTTACGCCAAGTTTTTGGTGATGCGGTTTTGGGGCCCGAGGCACCTCCTGTTGGGAGGATTAGAAATTTCTATTTAAAAAACACATTATTAAAATTACCAAAAAATAAAAATATAGCACAGTGTAAGACAGCTGTGCTAAGAGTGCATAAAAGTTTTAACGCAATAGCCCACTTTAAAAGTATAAGAGTGGTATATCACGTAGATTATTTTTAAAGTATAAATTAAATGTTGTTAAGTGCTTGAGCAAGTTCAGTTTTCTTGTTTCGGCTTAACGGAATTTGTTTTCCTTGCACCTCTACATTCTTACTGTTAAATTTTTCAATCTTATCTAGATTAACAATATACGATTTGTGAATTCGTAAAAAACGATCAGCAGGTAATTGCTTTTCGAAAGCTTTCATAGTAGATAAGATTACAATATTAGCATCGTTAGTAACTAGCTTTATGTAATCTCCAAGAGCTTCAATCCACTTAATTTCGTTTAAAATTACTTTACGCTTTTTAAGATTGCTTTTTACAAAAATATGGTCGTCGTCTTCCTGTACCTTGTTTGCCTGCTCATAGTGAGCAATGGCTCTTCTAACAGAGGCATCAAAACGTTCTTGGGTGAAAGGTTTATGTAAATAATCTGTAACGTCGTAATCAAAAGCCTTTAAAGCATAATCTGCTTTACCGGTTACTAGTATTACTTGAGGAGGGCTCTCTAAAGACTCTAATAAATCAAACCCGTTAACTATGGGCATTTCTATATCTAAAAAAATCAGGTCAACAGCGTTGTTTTTTAATCCGCTTTTAGCTTCAATAGCGTTGCTGTAGTCGGCAACCAATGTAAGTGAGGGATGGTTGTTTACAAGTTTTGCCACAGCCATTCTCTGGATAGTAGAGTCGTCAACAATTATGCACTTTAATTTCATAACAAAAAGGTAAGTTTGTAGGTTTTCATCGGCAATTTAACAAAAATATCCGTTCAACGGTCATTAAAGATGTGAACAATCCATAAAATGTTGTCAACAATCATTTAATGTAGGTCAACCAAAAATTTTGTTTCATTTGGGTTTTTATCATAACGTTTCTTAAAAATAAAAAGTATATGGTTTGCTAATATTTTTATTATTCTTATTTTTGCACCCTTAAATTTAACAAATAAATTAATATTATGAATCATTACGAAACTGTTTTCATTTTAAATCCCGTTCTATCTGAGAGTCAGATAGAGGAGACAGTTAAGAAGTTTGAAGATTTCTTACGTTCTAAAGGTGCGGAGATTGTATCTAAAGAAAACTGGGGGCTAAGAAAGTTAGCATACCCAATCCAGCACAAGAAAAGTGGTTTTTATCACTTATTTGAATTTAAAGCTCCGGGAGAAGCTATTGACCCACTTGAGTTAGAATTCAGAAGAGACGAGCGCGTTATGCGTTACTTAACTGTTAAGTTAGACAAGCATGCTATTGCTTGGGCAGAGAAAAGAAGAGAAAAACTAAACAAAAAAGCGTAACCTATGTCAACAACAATAGAGCAACAAGCAAAAGGCAAAAAGGACGGAGAAATCAGATATTTAACGCCTTTAAATATTGAGACTACTAAAGCAAAAAAATACTGCCGTTTTAAAAGAGCAGGTATTAAATACATAGATTATAAAGATCCAGACTTTTTAATGAAGTTTGTTAATGAGCAAGGTAAGATTTTACCAAGAAGATTAACAGGTACTTCATTAAAGTATCAAAGAAAAGTAGCTACTGCTATTAAGAGAGCGCGTCATTTAGCTTTGATGCCATACGTTGGAGATTTATTAAAATAAACACTTAAGGTATTATGGAACTAATTTTAAAAGCAGACGTTGAAAACTTAGGTTTTAAAGACGATATAGTTACAGTAAAAAACGGTTACGGAAGAAACTATTTAATACCTCAAGGCTTAGCAGTATTGGCTACTCCATCGGCAAAAAAAGATTTAGCCGAAATGCTTAAGCAAAAAGCATACAAAGAGAAAAAGCTTGTAGAAGATGCACAAAAATTAGCAGAATCTCTTAAAAAGCTTGAAATTAAAATTGCTGCTAAAACCGGTGAAGGTAATAAACTATTTGGTTCTGTTTCTAATGTTAACTTAGCAGAAGCTATTGCTAAAGAAGGACACGAAATAGACAAGAAGTTTATTAAAATTAACGGAGGTTTAGTTAAAAGAACCGGAAAATACAATGCAGAAATTCGCCTTCATAGAGAAGTAGTTATAGACTTCCCTTTTGAGGTTGTAGAAGAAGCTAAGTAAATAACTTTGTTATTAAATTGATACAAAGGCTGCCCTATGGCAGCCTTTTTTTTATATTTTTGCCTTGCAAAACAGTTTACTAACTAACATAACAACGTATGAAAAAACAATTATTTTTCAGTATTTGCTTACTACTTTTTGCAGGTACAGTTTTCTCTCAGGTTACTACATCTAACATTAGAGGAGTAGTGCTTGACGAACAAAACCAACCACTATTTGGGGCAAACGTAATAGCTGTTCATACCCCAACCGGAACAACTTACGGAACAGCTGCTAACGAAGACGGTAGATTTAACTTACTAAACCTTCGTGTAGGTGGGCCCTATAAAATTACCATTTCTTACATTGGTTACAAAGACCAAGAAATTAACGATGTGTACCTTTCTTTAGGGCAAACGTATAACGTAGATGCCAAAATGGTACCAGACAGCCAACAGTTAGATGAAGTTGTTGTAACATCTGATGTTACAGGTACTTTTGGTAGTGATCGTACCGGTGCAGAAACAAGCGTTGGTAGAAGAGAGCTAACCAGATTACCAACAATTTCTCGTTCTGCAAAAGATTTTACAAGATTAGAGCCAACGGCAAGCGGAGACTCTTTTGGAGGTAGAAACGATCAGTTTAACAACTTCTCGTTAGATGGTGCAATTTTTAACAACCCATTTGGTTTAGATGCGCCAACTCCAGGAGGGCAAACCAACGCTCAGCCAATCTCATTAGACGCAATAGATCAAATTCAAGTTTCTACAGCACCATACGATGTAACTCAAGCCGGTTTCACCGGGGCATCTGTAAATGCAGTTACTAAAAGTGGTACTAATGAGTTTTATGCAACTGCTTACGGTTTCTTTAGAAATGAAGATATGACCGGTGGAAAAGTTAGAGGAGATGATGTGTTTAAAGCAGATTTAGAGCAAAAACAATATGGTTTTAGCGTTGGCGGACCAATTGTTAAAAATAAATTATTCTTCTTTGCTAATTTTGAAAGAGATCAATTAACAGAGCTAGGCAGCAACTTTGTTCCTAACACAGGTTCTGGTGCAATTAATGAATCTCGTGTTTTAGAATCAGATTTTCAGTTAGTTGATAACATTTTACGACAAGTTGTAATTGGGCAAGATGCGCAAGGGAATGATATTTTTTATAATCCGGGAAGATATTCAGGATTTACTTTCGATGCCGAGTCTACTAAAGGAATCTTTAAGTTAGATTGGAACATAAACGATAAAAATCGTTTAGCAATTATTTACAATTTCTTAGATGCATCAAAAGAAAAACCTGCTCACCCAACAGCTCTTGGATTTAGAGGTCCAAGCCAAGCAACACTTCAGTTTGAAAATGCAGGATACCAAATTAACAACCGTATCAATTCAATTCAAATAGAATTAAACTCAACATTATCTGATGAGGCTACCAATAAATTACAAATTGGTTATACTCATTTTGATGATTTTAGAAATCCGCTTTCTACACCGGCACCGGCTATCACTATTTTAGATGAAAATGGTAGCTCTAACTATATTATTGCCGGTCATGAGCCGTTTTCTATTCATAACAGATTAGATCAAAAAGTATTTCAGTTTACAAACAACTTGAATTTCTTTAAAGGAGACCATACTTATACTATTGGTGTATCGTTTGAGAAGTTTGAGTTTGATAACTCGTTTAACTTAGGTGCTTACGGAGCTATAGGGACATTCTTCCCTACAGGTACTATTGCAGACTTTAGAAATCCTGCAAACGAAGCAAACTTAGTTTCGTTCTACCAAGGTATTTTTAATGATGCAATTGCAGCACATAACTCTTTAGAGGCTAACGGAACCGGAAATCCTGGTGGTTGGGCATTAGCAGAAACTAATGTTGGACAATTAGCGTTCTATTTACAAGATGAGTGGAATGCTACCGAGAACTTTAAATTAACCTACGGTATTCGTTTTGATAAGCCTTTATACTTTGATACAGCCGATAAGGTTCGTGAAAACATAGAGCGTAAAGGGGGCTCTAGCGGAACATACATTCCATCTATTACGTACTATGACCCTGAAACCGGAGAAGAAACTTTCTTAGATTCAGAGCAAATGCCTTCTAATAGCATTTTAGTATCTCCGAGATTAGGATTTAACTGGGATGTTAGAAATGATAAAACTTTCCAAGTGCGTGGTGGTACCGGAGTATTTACAGGTAGGTTCCCATTTGTGTGGTTAGGTAACCAAGTACAAGGTGTAGATTTCTTCTTCTACCAAGTAATAGACCCAGATTTTAAGTGGCCTCAAGTATGGAGAAGCAGCTTAGGGGTAGATTACAAGATGGAAAATGGAGTTATTTTAACAGGAGACCTATC
>JBPEWY010000089.1:0-10123 GCA_052032225.1 Flavobacteriaceae bacterium | reverse complement strand
ACTTTTTGGGCTGCTTCTTTTACAGGTTTGTTCTGCTTTAAAGAATCTGCTTTTGTGCTATCTGTTTTGGTATTTTTATCTAAAATTGAAGAGAGCACGTCTTTTGCTTTTGTTTTTGATTTTTCTTTTAGTGCTTCTTTTTTCTGATTAATCACTTTTTGTGTAACCATTGCTATGGCTTGTTTTGCATTGGTTGACACTTTTGGGTTAGTTAATAAACCTGAAACAGATGCCTCTATTGGTACTGTAGCAGTTTCTGCTTCGTCCGGAGTAAGTTGCTCCATTAGTTTAACAGCCTCTTTCCCTAAATATTTTACAGGAACATCAAATACAAGTGTATATTCTAAAGATTTATCTAACCCATGCTCTCCCATTACTTGTATGTTTATGTCTTTATAATTTATAGTAAAAGGAGATACTGAGACTTTGCCATTATTAACATGTAAACTAGCCTGAACATCTTTTAGTGAAAGGTTAGAAAAATCGGCAAACGGCAAAGCTTTATCTAATTGTTGTATTATTTTATGCTCATTATTATTTAATGCTAAAGCAGAAAGTTCTGCTAATAAATTACCGGAAATAGTTTTAAGATTAGGTGTTAAGTTTTGGTTTAACTCTCCCGATATAGCAAAAGCTGTATTTATTTTACCATTAAAGGCCTCTGCAATTGGCGCTACATACTGAAAAAATGATACTTGTTTAACCGATTCGGCTATATTAAAATTATCTGTCTTAACATTTACTGTGAATTCCGGTGCTAATAACGTAGGCTTTAGCATTCCGCTTAAAGTTAATTCTCCATCAAACATTTTGGCAGACAAACTATTTAGTACAGCTTCTTTGTCGTTAATTTTAACCTGTCCGGCAACATTGTTTAAGGTTAAATTATCATAATTAACAGTTTTTGCATACACTTTGAGCGTTGCATTTACATTTTTAGGCAACGTAAACCATTCTTTCTCTGTAGATTTTATTTCGTTACGCTGACTATTATCTTGCTCACTGATTGAATTAGGACTTACAAAATCATATACCGAAAACGTGTCTGCATTTACAGATAAAGTAGCATCTAGATTGTCTTTACCAAACATATAGCCCAACCAATTAGTAAAAGTTCCTGAAGCTGTAAAAGCACTATTTCCGGTTTTAGCTTGTAACTTATTAAGAGATATTAACTTGGGTGTAAAGACAAGCTTTGCGTTTGCTATTTGTAATTTATCAGGAAGTTGCTGTCCTGAATATTCAAAATTAGTTAGCAGTAAACTACCGCTTGTTTTAATGTCTTCGTATCTGTTTTGGCTTACCATACTTTTGGTAAAAACAGCATTCAAATCTGCATCTACAATTCCTTTAAAAGTATATGATTCCGGCACCGGATATACTTGTGTTAAATGCTCTAGATTTAGTGTTCCTTTTAAAGCTGTATTTACCCAAACGTCATCTATTAAATTTTTAAAGGTTGCGTAGCCTCCAAAAGAGTTATTATCTATAACAAAATTAAATTCAGGAATAGCTACGTAAGTATCTTTAGCCAGCCCTGTATTATTAACAAGTTTTGCTGTAAAGTTTATGTTTTTAACCGATTTTGGAAGTGCTGCATATTTAAACGACGCATCTTTAGCAATAAAATTTATATCTAAATTAGGAATAAGCGTATCGGTTACTTTTCCGGTTATTTTCCCGTTAACTTCACCAACCCCTGTAGTTGTAACCTCTTGTAAGTTTTTTGCATACTCTTTAGGTAATAGGGCTAAAAAGTTTTTAAAATCTGATGTTGGAGTTTTAAAATTTATAGCTATTTCTTGATGTTTATCTAACACCGTTACATAACCGTTAAAAACTAAAGGCAATCTATTTATATAACCTTTGTTTCTTAAAAAAGTATAAGTACTGTTTTTAAAATCTAATCCTAAATCGGCTACTAAACTTACTGGGTTTGCATCTATGTAATTTACACTATCTATTTGTAAAGAAAACAACCCTTCTGTGCTGGTGGCAAGTGTAATTAAATCTGAAGAACCTTTTGCGTTTCCGGTATGTTCTATACTATCTACTACAATAGTTATATTACTTTTTAAATCTTTATAAGAAAAAGATGAATTAACAAACTCATATTCATCTATAGAAAACAAAAAGGGGTTGTCTTGTTCACTATTTTCTGTAATTGTAGGCTTAACAATATTATAATTTTCATTACCTAACTCATCAATTATAATAGCAACGTTAGCGTTACTTACAGTAAAAGCTTCTATTTGTAACGGATCGGTTTTTGCGTTAAACAAATTAGAAAAAGGTACAGCAATACTTACTTCTTTTGCATAAGCTAAAGTGTCTCCGGCAAATGGTTCTGCAGTAATTACACTTAAATCTTTAACTGTTAAAGATACATTTGGAAAGCTTTTAATAAAGCTCAAGTCAGCATCATTATACAATACTTGTGCCGATAAATTTTGATTTACTTTTTTTGTTACTATCGCTAAAAGTTTATCTTCAAAAATGGCAGGAATTACAAATATTATTGTTGCCAGTAACACTACGGTTATGACTAAAATTTTCTTTAGTTTTTTACGCTTCATAAAGTTATACTTTATATATAGTATACGAATTTACAGACCTTTAAGACTGTTATAATAGTGTTAAAATCTGATGAAAAGAATGGTTAGTAAAGCTTAATTTCTTCTCCTACTTTAAGATTAAACGTTTTTCTGAAGATGTAAACAAAAAGGTATAAAAAAGGAGTATCAAAAAGTGCAACCATTACCTTAAAAATAAATCCGCTAATAAGCAGCCCATAAAACATATCCCATGGTAATACTTTAAAAGCACACAATAAAAATACAACCGTAAATGTATCTATAAATTGTGATGTGAATGTAGAGAAGTTGTTTCGTAACCAAAGATATTTGCCTTTTGTGAGTGCTTTCCAGAAATGATAAATTCTAATATCTATATACTGTGCAAACAAATACGCTAACATTGAGGCTAATACAGCTATGGGCGATAAGGCAAAAACCTTAGAAAAAAGTTGATTGTTAACCGGTGAGTTATCAATTGCCGGAACCGCATCTGCCACAAAAATTATGAGCATAGAAAAAAACGAGGCAAAAATACCGGCCGTAACCACCAAATTTGCTTTCTTCTTACCGTAAATCTCAGAAATCAAATCGGTTATTAAAAAAGTAATCGGATAGGGTAAAATCCCAACAGAAATAACAAATAATGGAGCGCCAAATAATGTAATTTCACCAAAAGGATACCAGTAAAAAAACTTCTGAAATATTAGGTTAGATACCACTAACGAGGTTATAAACAACGCTCCTAAAAACAAATATACCTTATAAGCTAATTTGCGCTTTTTGCTATTCATGCTACCCTACTTTATGTTTAATGTATAGGGTAATCTGGCCTGCACCCCTTTTTGTTGTGTCATTAATTTTAATTGCTGTAATAGCATATATGCTTCGTGCCCTATTTCATTTATCAGCTTATCTTTTTTAGTTGAAATTATCGGAAATCCTGAAAGCCTTTCTAAAAACTCTTCTATACTGGTTTCGTATTCCGGGTAATTTACAATTGTAAAGTTCTCTACATTGGCCAGGTTGGCCGCCTCTTGTATTGCATCTTCTAAGCCTCCAAGCTCATCTACCAACCCAATTTTTTTTGCATGTGCTCCGCTCCAAACCCTTCCTTGGGCAATAGCATGTACACTATCTACAGGAATATTTCTGCCAGAAGCTACTCGTTCTAAAAAAGTAGTATAAGTATCTTCGTTGCCTTCTTCAATGTAGTTTCTAAAGTCATCAGACATGGGTTCAAAAAGACTATATCCAACGGCTTGCTTATGCGTTGCCACTTGCTCTGCATTTATACCCAATTTGTTGGCCAACCCTTCTATATTAGGAATGGTGCTAAAAACACCAATAGAACCTGTAACCGTTGTAGGCTCTGCATATATTTTATGTGCTCCGGCAGCAATATAATACCCTCCCGAAGCTGCAACATTCCCCATAGAAACAACTACAGGTTTGCTTTGTTTGGCTATTTCTAATTCTCTCCAAATTATATCTGCAACGATTGCAGCACCACCCGGAGAATCTACCCGTAAAACAATTGCTTTTACATTATTATCGTTGCCGGCATCTCTGATGGCTTTTATCATTAAATCCTGACCAATAATTTGGTCGCCTCCCATGCCATACAAAATCTCTCCTTGGGCATAGAGTACAGCTATTTTATTTTTGCTTCTAAAACGTTTCTTTTTTGCAGCATACTCAGCATACTTTTCTATTCCGATGTAATTAAGATCTTTATTGGTTGATTGATGCAAAGCTTCTTTTAATCTATCCTCATATTCATCTAAGTAAGCAACAGCGTCTATTAATTGATTGTTTTTTGCTAAAACTGGTGTTCTTGCACTTAAGTTATCTGCAATTTCATTTAGTTTTTGAGTTGCTATATTCCTACTTTTAGCAATATCATTTGTTATGGCTTCCCAAATAGACAATAACAGCTCAGAGATTTGCTCTCTGTTTTCGTCACTCATGGTGTTTTCTAAATAAGGTTCTACGGCACTTTTATATTTACCGTGTCTAACAACCTCCATTTTAACACCCGATTTCTCTTGAAAATCTTTAAAATAAAGCACCTCAGACGATAATCCTCTAAAATCTAATTGTCCTACCGGATTTAAAAAAACCGAATCTGCAACCGAAGCTAAGTAATAGTCTTTTTGTAATAATAAATCACCATACGCATATACAAATTTTCCGGAAGTTTTAAAGTCTTCTAAAGCCCGTCTAAGCGCCTGAATTTGTGCGTACCCTGCTATTATAAAATTAGTGTTTATGCTTATTCCTTTTATTTTATTGTCTGTTTTAGCATAAGCAATAGCGTCAATAATATTGTTAAGTCCGTTATACTTTTCAAACGAAAAATCTAAATCTCTAAAACTGTACTTTCCACCGTAGTCTTTAATTGGTTCATTTAAACGCAATTCTAATACAGCATTATTAGGCACATAAACACCTTTGTCTTCTGTTCCGGCTAATGCAGCAAGCAGTAAAATCATAAAAAAGCAAATACCAAATGCTACTAAAGTACCTAAAATTGAAGCCAGTAGATTTCGTAGAAATTTCATAGCAAAAAACTTATTAACAATGCCAACAAAGATAAACTTTTGTGAATTTCTTTTGTTTACTTTGCCGGAAGATTATGAAGAATTTAAGACGGGTATATTTATCGTTAGGAAGTAATATTGGTGATAGAGTTGCCTACTTGAAAGAAGCTGTAAAAAAGCTAGAAGCTCTTATTGCCCCGATTGTTGTAAGTTCTCCTATTTACAAAACTGAGGCTTGGGGCTTTAATGGCGACTTTTTTTTAAATGTATGCGTTGCAATAGATACCCATTTGCAACCACAAGAGTTGTTAAAAATTATTTTACAGATTGAGCAAAATCTAGGAAGGGTTAGAGATAAACAGTTTGGATACACTTCTAGAACTATTGATATTGATGTGCTTTTTTATGAAAATGAAGTTATTAATACCCCTGAGCTAAAAATACCTCATCCGGAGATTACCAACAGAATTTTTGTTTTAAAACCATTAGCAGATATTGCTCCAAACACTATACATCCAACAGCTAAAAAAACTATAAAGCAATTATTAGATGTTTGTAATGACAACAGTTTAATAGAAACTACACATTATAATTTAAAAGATACCCAAACAGTATCGTTTACCGATATAAATTTTATTGCCATAGAAGGTAATATTGGAGCCGGTAAAACAACATTAGCTACTAAAATTGCCAATGATTTTAACGGAAAACTAATTTTAGAGCAATTTGCAGATAACCCATTTTTACCTAAGTTTTACGAAGATCAACAACGGTATGCTTTTCCGCTAGAAATGTCTTTTTTAGCAGAGCGCTATCAACAATTTACAGACGACACTACTCAGCCGGATTTATTTAATAGCTTTCTGGTAAGTGATTACGATATATTTAAATCGTTAATTTTTGCCAAAGTAACCTTGCCAAACGAAGAGTTTAAATTATACCGAAAGCTCTTTAATTTTATGTACAAAGAGGTTATAAAACCAGATGTTTATGTGTATTTATACCAAAGCACAGAGCGGTTATTAGAAAACATAAAAAAACGTGGCAGAAGTTATGAGCAACATATTCCGGCAGATTACTTAAATGCCATCAACAAAAGTTATTTTGAGTACATTAAAAGCTACAAAGAGCTAAATGCTTTGGTAATAGATATTACCGAAATGGATTTTGTAAAAAACGAATCAGACTACCGCTACATTATAAATAAGATTCTGGATTTCCATTCTAAAAAGAAAGAATAACACTACCGCTTTAGGATTTTTTTAAGTTTTTTTGGTTTTGTAAAAAACGTTTCTTTAATTAGCACTGCTTAAAAGTTTTAGGCTAGCTAACTCAAACTTTATATTTCAGCCTTAAAGAGCCCGGTAAAATAATATCGGGCTTTTTATTTTTTAGGCAATAAATTAAACATATGCCATAACACTATTCCGGCACTAACAGATATATTTAGTGAATGTTTTGTACCATATTGTGGAATCTCTACAACTACATCAGACTCATTTACAACTTCCTGCAAAACTCCTTTTACTTCGTTACCAAAAACAACTGCATATTTTGTGTTGGGTGCAATTGAAAATTCATTTAGCATTGTAGCATTTTCAGCCTGCTCTATTGATACAATTGTGTATCCCTGCTTTTTTAAACTATTAATAACATCAATAGTGTTTTTTGCATACTCCCAATTTACACTTTCTGTAGCTCCTAAAGCTGTTTTATGAATATCTTTATGAGGTGGTTTTGCAGTAATTCCGCATAAATAAATTTTTTCTATCAAAAATGCATCGGCTGTTCTAAAAACAGATCCGATATTATTTAAACTTCTAATATTATCTAATACAACAACTATCGGGCTTTTCTCTGCTTTTTTAAAAGCCGCTACATCTAATCGGTTTAATTCACTATTCTTTAATTTTCGCATTATAACACCTATATTTTGCCAGTAAAACTTATTTAAAATTATTAACAATCAAGCCTCGTTACTGTATTAAAGCGTGTAAAAAATGTAACTTCGCAATACAGCCTTTTCAAGGCAAAAATAACCCAAAAAATAGGTTTATAATTGGCAGCAAAAACAAAAAGCAAAAAAGAAACTCCCTTAATGAAACAGTACAACCAGATTAAGGCTAAGTATCCTGATGCGTTGTTGCTGTTTAGAGTTGGAGATTTTTACGAAACTTTTGGAGAAGATGCCGTAAAGGCAGCTAGAATTTTAGGAATTGTTTTAACGCACAGAAATAATGGTGGAGATCAAACAGAATTAGCCGGATTTCCGCACCATTCGTTACATACTTATTTACCTAAATTAGTTAAAGCAGGAGAGCGCGTTGCTATTTGCGATCAGCTTGAGGACCCAAAACAAACAAAAACTATTGTTAAAAGAGGGGTAACAGAATTGGTTACACCCGGTGTTGCTTTAAACGATGATATTTTATCTGCTAAAGAAAATAACTTTTTAGCAGCCATACATTTTGGTAACAAACATTACGGAATTGCTTTACTAGACATTTCTACCGGAGAGTATTTAACAGCTCAAGGAAATAAAGAATATATAGATAAGCTTTTACAAAACTTTGCCCCAAGTGAGCTACTTATCTCTAAAAAACAAAAAAGTACTTTTAATGCTAGTTTCGGAGGGGAATTTCATACCTTTTATTTAGAAGATTGGGTATATCAAGAAGATTATGCTTTTGAAACGCTAACACAACATTTTAAAACCAACTCTCTTAAAGGTTTTGGTATAGAAAGCCTGAAAGAAGGGATAATTGCTGCCGGTGCTGTTTTACATTACCTTTCAGAAACACAGCACAATAGAATAGATCATATAACTAAAATTAGTCGTATTGCCGAAGATGCTTTTGTTTGGATGGATAAATTTACCATCAGAAACTTAGAACTCTATCAAGCAAATACAACCAATGCGGTTACACTTTTAGATGTTATAGATAAAACAATTTCTCCGATGGGAGGAAGAATGCTTAAGCGATGGTTGGCATTACCCTTAAAAAATCTGGAGCAGATAAAAAAACGACATGAAATAGTAGATTATTTTTACAATAACTCTTCTCTTTTAGACACCCTAAAAACTCAATTAAAACAAGTTTACGATTTAGAAAGAATGGTGTCTAAAATTGCCACCGCAAAAATTACCCCTCGAGAAGTAGTACAATTAAAAAACTCGCTTAAAGCATTAGAGCCTATTACAGAAAACATTAATTCAAGTTCACTACCTGCTCTTAAAGAATTAGGTTCGCAAATTAACACTTGCAAAGCATTGCAAGAACGAGTAACTAAAATGCTTTTTGAAGATGCTCCGGTTAATGTTTTAAAAGGTAACGTTATTGCTTCCGGTTATAATGAAGAATTAGATGAGTTAAGAGCTTTATCTAAATCGGGCAAAACTTATTTAGACAACATGCTTGAGCGCGAAAGTAAACGTACCGGAATACCCTCTTTAAAAATTGCTTCGAATAATGTTTTTGGTTACTACATAGAGGTTAGGAACACTCATAAAGATAAAGTCCCTGAAGATTGGGTTAGAAAACAAACTCTTGTAAATGCTGAACGTTACATTACTCAAGAACTAAAAGAATACGAAACAAAAATTTTAACAGCCGAAGAACAAATCACACAACTTGAGCAACAACTCTTCAATCAACTTATTGTGTGGTTACAAGAGTTTATTAACCCAATTCAAAAAACAGCACATTACATTGCACAAATAGACTGTTTATGTGGGTTTGCAACGTTAGCCAAAGACAACAACTATAACAAACCAGAAGTTACCGATAGCCTATCTATACAAATAAAAGAAGGAAGGCATCCGGTTATAGAAAAACAATTACCACTTGGTGAAAGCTACATAGCTAATGATGTTTATTTAGACACCAAAGAGCAACAAATTATAATGATTACAGGCCCTAACATGAGTGGTAAATCGGCCATTTTACGTCAAACAGCCCTGATTGTACTGCTTGCTCAAATGGGAAGTTTTGTTCCTGCTAAAGAAGCTACTATAGGGCTGGTCGATAAAATTTTTACCCGTGTTGGTGCTAGTGATAATATCTCTATGGGAGAATCTACCTTTATGGTAGAGATGAATGAAACTGCCTCAATATTAAACAATATTTCAGAAAGAAGCTTGGTGCTTTTAGACGAGATAGGAAGAGGAACAAGTACATATGATGGGATTTCTATAGCCTGGGCAATAACAGAATACCTACATGAGCATCCTTATAAACCAAAAACGTTATTTGCTACACATTATCATGAATTAAACGAAATGTCTGAAACGTTTAACCGAATTAAAAACTATAACGTTGCAGTAAAAGAATTAAAAGACAATGTACTCTTTTTACGAAAATTAGTTCCGGGAGGTAGCGAACACAGTTTTGGGATTCATGTTGCTAAAATGGCAGGAATGCCACAACAGGTAATACTGCGCGCTAATAAAATTTTAAAAAAATTAGAAAAATCACATTCAAGCGAAGAATTAACAGACAATTTAAAAACAGCACAAAACGATTTACAATTAAGTTTTATAACGCTCGATGATCCGCTACTGGAAGAAATTAAAGAGGAAATTGTTCATTTAGACATAGATACGCTCACACCGGTAGAAGCTCTAATGAAGTTAAACGAAATTAAAAGAATGTTGGTAAAGAAAAAACAAGCGTAATCAACCTAAAAAACTCAAAAAAATTTTAATCTTTTTTTTTGAAATGCTTTGCTTTTTATAGAATTGTTTTAAATTTGCATCCGCATTCAGAAACAGACGTTCTAAGACATAGTTGCGAAAATAGCTCAGTTGGTAGAGCGCAACCTTGCCAAGGTTGAGGTCGCGGGTTCGAATCCCGTTTTTCGCTCGACGATTATATGCTCGGGTGGTGGAATTGGTAGACACGTTGGACTTAAAATCCAATGGACAGAAATGTCCGTGCGGGTTCAAGTCCCGCCCCGAGTACTTTAAAAACCCTGTAAAGCCAGTCTTTATGGGGTTTTTTGTTTTGT
>JBPEWY010000088.1:0-49398 GCA_052032225.1 Flavobacteriaceae bacterium | reverse complement strand
GGCAAGGAGACATCCCAATATATGCCCATAAAAGAGTTATTAAAGGTCTTGAGCGTAGGTTTGATTATATATTTGCTGATGAAGATAGATATCCGGGAGCGCCTGCAGTAAAAGTAAATGAGGTTATAAATAATGTGCCCTTTAAGCTACACAATAAACTGGTAACCCCAATAAATGTAATGCACAACAGGCTTCAGGTATTTGGTTACAGGATAGATAATTTTGCTTATATAACTGATGCAAAAACTGTTGAAGACAATGAATGTGCTAAACTAAAAGATTTAGAAGTACTGGTTGTAAACGCCTTAAGAAAAGAGCCGCATCATTCTCATTTTAACCTACAAGAAGCCTTAGATTTTATTGAAAAAATAAAACCCAAAAAGGCATATTTAACCCATATTAGTCATTTAATGGGTTTTCATGAAGAAGTACAACAAAATTTACCAAAAAACGTTTTTTTAGCATACGATAACCTTCAAATTACTTTATAGTTTATGAAACAAAAAATATTCATGTATTTGTTCTTTTTTGCAGTATTATTTGCACTATTTCAGTATGTAAGTAGCAGCAATTATTTTAAAGAACAAGATCGCACTATAAAAAAACTAGAAAAAGAAGTAGCAAAACTGCAAGACTCTACCGAAACCTTGCTTATGAATAACTTAGATTTACAGTATTTTGCTTTAGATAATAATGATGATGCTCTCTCATATTTTGATCATTTAAATTTAGATAACCCAGCCGGCTATATAACAGATAAGCTTTTAGAAACCAACGAGACAAAGGGGAATAATCCGTTAGTTCCGTTTGATGGTATGACCGGCAACCCAATGAAGCTTAATAAAATTAAAGTGTTAAACCACAAGTGGATTATTGCAGATTTCTCTGATGGAAAACATTGGGGAGAATTATTTATAAAATACGAATTAAAAGACGATTTAGGAATAAATTTTACAGTATTAGATTATTTGCTCTATGCTAAAAGTGATATTAACTAATTAATTTAGTATTATTACAAAATAATTAAAAAGTATGCCCCCAAGCTTACATTTTATAAAAAGAAATAGTTTGTCTATTCTGCTCGTATCTTTGGGCAGTTTACTGGTTGTTATTTTTAATTATTACACTATTAAAACTACATCTGGTGTTAGAACTTATATTAACGCCGAATCTACTTTTGCTAAAGCCCAAAAAAATTCAGCTATTTATTTATTAGCTTATTTGTATGATAACGAAGAATCTACCTGGGAGCTCTATAAAAAAAACTTAGACTATGCAATAGGAACTAGAGAGTTTAGAGTAAAGTTGCTATCTGGTGCAGACGAAAATCAATTAAAGCAAGCCTTAATAAAAGGGCATCATAGGGTAGAAGACCTTGATAATTATGTTTGGTTTTATAAAAACTTTAAAGGCCAAGCATTCTATAACGATTTAACGGAATTAGTAGAAAGAGGTAACCCCTTGCTAACAGCCTTAGAAAAATTAGGCGAAAAGGTTAGAATTAGAATAAAAAACAATCAACTCTCAAAAAATAGTGCAGATGCTTATGCTGCAGATATTCTTGAAATCAATAAAGAACTTACTGTAATTCAGTATTTATTTTCTGATGAGCTTAGCCAAATTAGCAGAAGCGTAGAGAAAACGCTATTTATAGCTAATGGTCTGTTTGTTTTAATTATTGTTTTTGGTGGTGGCTTATACTTTATTTTTATTATAAACAAACTAAATAAATCAGAAGAAAACCTAAAGAAAAGTTATAACGATTTACAACTAGCTAACTTAGAGTTAGATAAATTTGTTTACAGTGTTTCTCATGATTTACGCGCTCCAATTACATCAATAATGGGGCTGGTAGATTTAATGAAGCACGATTTAAATCCGGATGAATTACCGGAATATTTAAAAATGATTGAAGAAAGTTTACAGCGTCAAGACGATTATATTAAAAAAGTACTTTCGTATTCCAAAAATAAACGTTTAGAGTCTAAAATTGTCCCGGTTAATTTTAATGAGTTGTTAGATGAGATTTTAAACGATTTACGCTTTAGTAAAAAAGCGCAGCAAATTGAGTTTGTAAAAGAATTAGAATTAAATGCTTTTAAAGCCGATAAAGTAAGGCTCAGAATTGTACTTAGTAACTTAATAGCAAATGCTATAGAACACAGCGATGAAACAAAAGAAAAACCAATTGTTACCATTACCTCTAAAAAACAAAAAGAGGTTATTATTATTACGGTGAAAGATAATGGTATAGGAATTAAACAAGAACATCTAGAAAAGGTGTTTAGCATGTTTTATTCCGGAAATCACTCTCAAACTGGAGTAGGGTTAGGGTTATATATAGTAAAAGATACTGTAGAAAACATGAAAGGAGAAATTGGTATAGACTCTACCTACCAAAAAGGAACCACCATAACACTTACGATACCGTATTACAATGGTAATATTAATAGTTGAAGATAACCCCATAGACCAGCTTATCACAAAAAAATTACTGGTTAATTTAACCGGTATAACTCCTGTTGTTGTAGCAAATGGTAAAGAAGCCTTACATTGGTTACAAGAAACTCATAACAACAAACAAAAACTACTAATATTATTAGATATTAAAATGCCGGTTATGGATGGTTTTGAGTTTTTAGAAGAGCTATCTGAACTTACGTTCAAGGCTAATTTTAAGCCTGCAATTTTAATGTTGAGCTCATCTATAGATACCAGAGATAAAGAAAAAGCAAATGCTAATACTTTGGTATTAGAATTTATAGAAAAACCCCTTCAGAAAGAGGGGTTTATTGAAATATTAAAAAAGTATAATCTATATTAATTATAAGCTATAAATGTTTTTTTAGCCATTCGTTAAGGTCATAGAAGTTTTGTGGCGCTACACCATGTCCAACCGGATATTCTTTATATTCGTGCGTAATATCAAGTTGTTTTAAAAATGGAGCTGTTTTTCTGGCCCAATCTACCGGAATTACCTGATCTACGCTACCATGAGAAATAAACATATTTAAATGCGAATAGTCTTTTTCAGATAAATTTTCAGGTATAATATGAGGGTTTAAATATCCGCTTAATCCTATAACATTTTTAACTTTTTCAGGATATGTTAATGCTACTGCTAAGCTTAAAATAGTACCTTGGCTAAAGCCTAAAAGTGTAATATTATTTTTATCTATCGGATATTGGTCAATAGCATTATCTATGCATTGTGCAATTACATCTCTAGCTTGCTTTGCTTGTTCATCATCGCTCCATTTACCGTCTTGAGCATCAAAATGTATCGCATACCACGCATACCCAAAAGGCATTAATGTAAGTGGGGCTCGTAGTGAAATTATAAACAACTCATCCGGTAGCTCATTTGCAAAAGAAAATAAATCCTCTTCATTACTTCCGTACCCATGCAACATAAATAGAGCAGGGGCATTAGAGATGTCTTTTTTTGGTTTTCTGATTAAATGATGTAGTGGTAATGTTTTTGTGTCCATTTTATTTTATAAAAGTAAACCATTGCTGAAAATAGTTACCCAAAAACGGTACAAGATGCTCTTTTTTGCTTATTGCACCTATAAAACCGTAAAGCCAGAGGGTAAAAAAGAAAATCCAAAAACCTAATGTAGCCGGCCAAGAGTTAAACATAGAAACAAAATAGCCTATAAGGAAAAAGCATAGATGAAGCCCAAATGCTTGTCGAATATGCTTTCTTGCAAAAGCATTGTTTTTTTCAGCATTAAAAATAATTGCAACTATAGCGCCAAAAATAGTCAAGTAAGCAATAATAGCATTTATGTTATTTTTATCACTCATAGTAACTTTTAATTAAGTTCTACTATATTATTGTTTATTACTCCGTAAACAATGCCTTTAAGTTCTTGGTTTAAGAACATAGCGTTTTTAGAGGTAGAAAACACATTACTTTCTGTGAAGACATTGGTTTTATCTGGATTAAACAATGTTAAATTAGCATTAGCTCCTACTTTTAGCTCGGGTTCTTTCCCGTTAAATCTATCTGCTCCTTTAGTAAGAATTTCTATTGTTTTTTCTGTACCAAATAGTTTATTTAAAGCACCAAAACAACTTTCTAACCCAACAGAGCCGTATAAGGCATAATCAAATTCTACGCGTTTATTTTCTATATCTATCGGGTTGTGATCTGATGTTACAAAATCTATTGTACCATCTTTTACGGCTTTTTGCAATGCTTTACAATCTTGCTCGGTACGTAAAGGTGGTAAAACCTTAAAGTTTGTGTTAAAACTATTCAAAGCATCGCTGGTAAAATACAAATTATGTATTGCTACACTACATGTTACATCCAGTCCTTTTTGTTTTGCTTCTTTTATAAGAGCTACACTTTTTGAAGTGCTTATTGTTGGGATATGCAGTTTACCTCCTGTATATTCTAATATTTGTAAATCTCGAGCTATTTGAAGCTCTTCAGAAATTGTTGGAATACCTTTTAATCCTAGTAGTGTAGTAACTTTATCTTCATTAACAATTCCTTTACCTGCTGTGTTTTTTTCTAACGGGAAAGAACATACCAGTCCGTTAAAACTTTGTGTGTATAATAATGCTATTTTGAGCAAGTTGGCGTTCTCTATAGGTTTTTGGTAATCAGAAAAAGCTACAGCACCGGCATTTGTCATATCAAAAAGTTCGGCCAAATCTTTACCCTCACTTTTAACAGTTAGTGCTCCGGTAGGCAGCAAAGAAGTTGCAGCCCCTTTTGCTTTTTCTTTAACAAAAGTGATATCAGAACTTGTATCTATTACAGGATTAGTGTTGGCGTTTAAAACTATTTGCGTAAACCCACTTTTAGCAGCAGTTTTTAAACCGTTTTTAATTGTTTCACGCTCTTCGAAGCCGGGTTCTCCAAAGCTTACACTGGTATCAATCCATCCACCGGAAACGTGAAGGTTTTCTAAGGTTATTACTTTGGTATTAGTATCCGGCTCAATATTTTTAGCTATGTTTTTAATAAGACCATCTACAATCAGAATGTCTACTACTTGTTTATGAAAAGGACTGTTTTGTTGAATTACAGTAGCAGATTTTAAGAGAAGATTCATTTAAAAAATTTTAATAAAAGTACTTCTATTAATAAAAATACCAATGCAAAAATAACAAACCATTTCCAAAGCTCGTTTACACTATTTTCTTTTTTTACAGCTTCAAAAAAATCAGGGATGGTATTAAATACATTGCCGGCTTGTATTTGGCTAGTGTTTGCGTATGATAACTTACTTTCATCACGAGCGTAGTTTAACGCTAAATACTGAATGTTGTTTTCGTTGTTTTCTACAGTATAAACAGCAGCATTTTCAGGGTGCTCTTCTAAAAATAAAGTAACACTATTTGCATTTATTTGCTGTTGTGGGATAAAGCTATAGCTGTTTGATTTTAAGCTAATTACATTATCTTTATTAAGTTTTACTTTAATATTGGCTTTACTATCTGCTCCCATAGTAAAGTATAGTTTATTAGCCATTAAATTTAAACTGGCAATATTGTAAAATGTTGGGACTACCAGAGCCGATTGAGTAAAATTGCTATACTTATTTTGCAGCGAAGCCGTAAATAAAAAGCAATTATTTTTAACTGCTAAAAACGGGCGATTATTTTGAAAAATAAGCGGTGTAGACTCACGGTTACTAGTAAGTGCCCAATATGATAAAACATTTGGGTATTGAAAGTTTTTAACTGATTTTTCGAAAACACCTTTGTATAAGGGGTGATTAAAACTAATGGTAGTTATATTATTTTCTGCCTCTATTTTATTTTTTAGTAAGGGCATATTTAATTGTCTCAGTAAGGTGTTGTAAGCTTTAACATCTGCCTCAGAATTTGGGATAATAACTAAATTGCATCCTTCAGAGAAAACATTATACAAAATATTAGATAAAGCTTGCGGGATGGTTTTTAATTCGTTTAAAATGATTACTTGCTGGTTTGTTAAAACGTTATAATCAACGTTGTTATAGTTATAAGAAGAGTAGTTAAACTGCTTATCTGCATAAATTTTTCTTAAAAAAGTATCGTCAGCTTCATTAATACTCAACACATTAATTTGCTCCGGAGAGTTTAATGCAAAAAACAACGAGTTATCATATTGCAGCGCATCATCTTCAATTAAAAATTTCCCTTTAATAATAGCTTTTGCAGGTATAGAAAATGTGGTTTGCCCTTTGTTGTTATTTGAGAAAGTAACAGCAGATTTTGCCATTAAAACATCACTATTGTACAAAGAAACAGGAATAACTGCTGTAGTTTTTTTATTGGCAGAAACAAATAGTTGTATATGCCATGTAATTGGGTCTGTGCTATCTAATAAAATACTATCAATGCTAAAATTTATGTTTTGTTTAGGAGATAAAGCAACCCATTGTGTGTTTACCGGTAAAGAGTCTAAGGACTCTATATTATCTATTATGCTTGATTGAAAATCTGATATTACAACCAAATTGCTGTTATCAGTATTATTTGATAATTGTTTAGCTTTTAGAGTAATTTCGTTTAATGTTAATTGCTTGTAGGTATAATTAATTTTTAAAAGTTTGTTTTTAATAGTTTCTAAATCCTGATTTACAAATTCAGAATCATTCGTAAATACAGTAACAGATTGATTTTTGGGTAGGGTAGAAATAAGATCTTGTATGGCTCTTTCAAGCAAAACACCTCGGTCTCCTTTAGCCTGCATACTAAAAGAGTTATCTACATAAAAAATATAGTTTTTAGAGGTATTATTAGATTTTGAGCCAATATAAGGTTGTGCAAACGCTAAAATAATAGCAGCCAGCGCCAAAAGTCGTGTGCAAAGTATTAACCATTTTTTTAGTTGGTTGCTCTTTCTTGTTTGAATGCTAATACTTTGCAGTAACTTTACATTGGTAAAAGGTGTTTTTTTAAATCTTCTAAGCTGAAAAAGATGTACAATTACAGGAATAAGTAATAGTAAAAGAGCCCAAAGAATTTGAGGATTATTAAACTGCATAAGCTGTTTTATATGCTTTAGCCAAAGATACGTGTTTTGCTTACTATTACAAGAGATTTAAGGTTTTGATAACAGCTTTTTACTATTAGTATTTAGCCGACTTACCATTAGGCAACGCATTTAAAATAAATTCTCTTAAATGATTATTGGCTGCCTCTAAATCTTCTTTTCGTAAATACATCATATGTCCGCTTCGGTATCCTTTAAAACTCAATCTATCTTTTAATTTTCCGCTAGGATCTATTTGCCACATGGTGTATTTAGCATTAAAATATGTAGTAGCACCATCATAATATCCAGACTGGAATAATACTTTTAAATAAGGGTTTTGTGCCATTGCTTGACGTAAATTATCTCTGGTATTATCATTACTGTTATCCCACGGATGCACAGGGCCAAACATGTTGTATTTTATATCTGTTTTAAAATTTAAGTGTTCTCTAATGTAATAATTAATTGCCGGTGTAAAAGAATGTAGCCACGAAGTTAACTCTGCACTGTAATCCGGACTTGTACCGGCATCTATTCTATCAATACCTAAATATCTTGAATCTAACCTACCAATTGTATATCCTTTATCACGTAGGAGTTCTTTCCAGAAAAATCGGGTAGGAACATCTAAATTATGTTGTAAAATTACTTTTTTTGATAAGCCTGAGTAATAAGCCATTTTCTCTGCTACTGCTTCTTTTTCATTGGCAGAAATAAATCCTCCCTTTGCTAATGCAGGAATAAGCGTATTTATAGCATATTCTTCTACTTCGGGTAAAATTTCTAATAAATCTTTTTGTTGCAGGGTTGGATGCAGCGCTTTTTGATACCATGCAGCTGCCGTAAAGTAGGGTAAATTTATAGCAGACGATACCGGACCGCCAACTCTAAGTACTTTATAATCTGCCGGAGATACTAATATTACTCCATTTAAATACATCCACTGTCTGTTTTGCAACTCTAAAGCAAGCCCTGAAACCCTTGTGCCTCCATAGCTTTCGCCTATTAAAAATTTTGGAGATTGCCATCTGTTATGGCGGGTTACAAATGTGTTAAGCCAATCGGCTAAATAGGCTATATCTGCATTAATTCCAAAAAACTTACTTCTATCTACTTCTTTCCCGCTTGGAGGAATAGTTCTAGAATATCCGGTATTAACAGGGTTTATATACACTATGTCTGCTACATCTAAAATAGAATACGGATTTTCTTTAACGCCATATGGTTGTACCGGATATCCTTCGTCATCAATTTTTAATATTCTTGGGCCGGTGTATGCTAAATGCATCCAAACAGAAGCAGAGCCCGGACCACCATTAAAAGACATTACCAAAGGTCGTTGAGCAGTATTATTTACATCGGTACGCTTATAGTAGGTGTAAAATAAAGAGGCAATAGGTTTGCCGTTTTCATCCCAAACGGGTTGCGTTCCTGTTGTTGCTTTATATTGAATTCTTTTACCGTTTATGGTTACTTGATGATTGCTAACCACAGTAGTATCTGCAGGCAAAACTCTTTCTTGAGCAATACTGATAGCGACAATAAAAAATGCTGCAAAAAGAGTAGAAGTTAATTTGATTTGCATATATAATTATTTAGTGCTTTAAAAATAACGAATTGTTTTAAAACTTTTCAAAAACGCCCAATCCAAATAAGGCAAAATCGTATTTAACAGGATCTTGTGCATCTAATTTTCTTAAGTTAGCATCTAATTCTGCTACAGCTTTAGCATCGTTTTGTTTTCTGATTAACAATCCTAATTTTCGAGCAACATTCCCCGAATGCACATCTAACGGACAAGATAGTTGGGCAGGAGAGAGGCTTTGCCATATTCCGAAATCTACTCCGGAATTATCTTTCCTAACCATCCATCTTAAAAACATATTTATTCTTTTAGCTGCAGAATTTTTACTTGGGTCTGAAAAATGTTTTTTAGATCTGGGTAAATGGTCTATCTCAAAAAAGAGTTCTTTGCATTTTGCTATTGCGTTTTGTAATGAGTTTGGCTCGGCAAATTTTGTAAAAACACGCTCCAAACCTCCATAAGTTTTATAAATATGATGCAGGCTTTTTACATACTGAACAAAATCTTGTCCGTTAAAAGTTCTATGAACAAAACTTTCTAAATCTTTTAATTGGTTTGGGGTATGATGCATTACAAAATCAAAAGGCTCTAACTGCATTAACTGCATCATTTTATGGGCGTTTTTTATGATACTTTTTCTGTTACCCCAAGCAATAGTTGCAGTTAAAAAAGCTGCAATTTCTATATCTTCCTTTTTTGTGAATTGATGCGGTACCTGAATAGGATCTGATGCAATGAATTTTGGGTTATTATAAGCTTCTACCTTAGTGTCTAAAAACTCTTTTAACTCTATTAGCTTCAAAAAAAATGGTATTTTGCAATTAGTAAAGCTAAGATATTAAATACTTAATTTAAACGTAACAACTTATTGTAATGGCAGAGCAAAACGCATATATTTTAGGAACAGAACAAGACGAGTTACACAGATTAGGGATACAGCACCAGGTTTGGTCTTCTGAAGCACATAAAGGATGGAAAGCAGCTGGCTTTACAGCCGGTCATACAATTTTAGATTTAGGTTGCGGACCGGGTTATTGTGCAAAAGAGCTGGCTTATATTGTTGGAAATACCGGAAAAGTGATAGGAGTTGATAAGTCTGAACAATACTTGAATTTTCTAAATGATATTGCAAAAAAGTATGGGTTAAATATAACAACAATTCATTCGGATATTAAAGTTTTAAAGCTTCCTGAAAATACCTTAGATGGTGTTTACTCCAGATGGGCTTTAGCGTGGGTAAATAACCCAGAAGAAGTTTTGCAAAATTTAAAAACAGCTTTAAAAAAAGGGGGGAAAATAGTTTTACACGAATATTATGATTGGTCTACACACCAAACAGAACCTAAATTACCAGCACTTACAAAAGCTATAAATGCTGCTTTAAAAAGTTTTAAAGATCAAGAAGGAGAAATAGATGTGGGACGTTATTTGCCTAATATGCTCCACAAAATAGGTTTTAAAGTACTAAGCGTAAGGCCTATGAGCAAAATTGCCACCCCAAAAACTTTTACATGGCAATGGCCGGAAACTTTTTACAGAATATATTTTAATAAACTTGCTCAAATGAATTACCTGCAACAACAAGAAGCACAGCAAGCTCTTAAAGAATTAGATATTTTAAAAGCAGATGAAAATGCTACAATTTGTTGTCCGTTAATGTTTGAGGTTATTGCCGAAAAAGTGTAATCATACAATACGGCCATCTATCATTGTTAGCTTTCTGTCTGCCATATTTGCAAGTTCTACATTGTGCGTTACTATAACAAAAGTTTGCTTAAACTCATCACGTAAACTAAAAAAGAGGTTATGTAACGTTTCTGCACTTTCAGAATCTAAGTTTCCGCTGGGTTCATCGGCTAAAACAACCGAAGGCTTATTAATTAAGGCTCTTGCAACAGCTACGCGTTGTTGTTCTCCACCGGACAATTCAGATGGTTTATGGTTGTGTCTGTGTGATAACCCCAAGAAATCTAAAAGTTGTAGGGCATTTTTTTCGGCTTCTTTTTTAGGTGTTCCTTTTATAAATGCCGGAATACAAACATTTTCTAAAGCAGTAAATTCAGGTAAAAGTTGATGAAATTGGAAAATAAAACCTATATGCTCATTTCTAAATTTAGCAAGTTGCTTGTCAGACAGTTGGGTAATATTTGTATTGTTTATTATTAATGAAGTATCGTTGTTTTTTGATGGGACATCTAACGTGCCTAGAATTTGAAGTAATGTAGTTTTTCCGGCACCAGACGGACCAACTACAGATACTATCTCACTTTTATTAATCTGTAAGCTAACACCTTTTAAAACGTGTAAATTACCGTAGTATTTATGAAGGTTATTTGCTGTAATCATACGCTTAAAATGAGCTGTGAAAGTAGCTAATTAGCATAACATTATCAAGATTTTCTTTCAAAGATGCTTTTAATTTGATTGTAATCAATAAAATACACTATCCTAACAGATAAGGTATGCTCAAAAGATTGATTAAAAAGTTCTTTAAGTGTAGAAAAATAGGTTTTGGTAGATTGAGTGTTAGAGTTAAACAATTGATTTCTGTATAAAACAGATAGTTGACTTCCGGGGGCAAATTGCCAAGAATATCGTAAATCTAAATTCCAAACACTAAAATTAATATTAGGATCTTCAACAGTATTAGTAGTATATCTGCTATCTGTTTTAAGTGTTCCGTTTTCTTGCAAAACAAATAAATCTTCTTTGTACGTTACTGTAGCCCAATAGTTTCTGAAACTTAAACTAATGGTATGAAACGGATTAAAATTATAGTTTCCGGAAAGGGTATTTTCTATAGTTTTTTGGTCTCGTTCTCCAAAAATAATATCGGTATCGTTTGTGGTTACGTAGCCTCTGTCTCCGTTTTCTTTTCTGTAATTAAAGTTGTAACTGGTTATAAACTTATTGTTAAAACGTATTCTAGGGCCAATTCCAAACCAATAGTTTAAATAGTCTCTGCCTTTTTCAAATAGTGTTGCCCCACCAATATTAGCATCTATAGCAAAAGTTTTATCGTAATTAGTAGATACCCAGGTGTTTGCATTTACAAAATTCTCAAACACAAAAAACCTGCCTTCTGTTCTGGGCTCAAAATAATCGTATTGTTTACCAATAGCTACATTTAAATTACCTCCAAATGCATTTAATTTTTTGGTTTGTGCAAATACATTCAGCCCTATATTATTACCGGTATATGTATTTGGTTTAAAAAGCTGTCTGTAGTTTGCCCAAAAGTTAATTCTAAAATTATTTAGGCGCTGTGTTGGTTCAAATATTCTATATGAAAAATTGGCTGAGAAATTATTGTAATTATTTCTAAACAAAATACCCATATCATTTATGTCATATTTTTTATCAGCCAATCGGTGTGTAAGCCCAAAACGATATTGACCGCTAATTTTTCTAAACGATAGGCGAGAACTGAAGCCATTTATAAACCCCTCTGCTTCGTTAATAGCACTTAATTTTGCTTCGCCTATTAAAGCGTATGAATTTGCTTTGTTTGCCAAATTAAAAAGTAATGCAGTTACATTGGCATCCCTAAAATTGCCATTTCGGGTAACATTTGTATTTAAAATACCAACAGATGAATTTTTATTAAACTGTTGGTCTAACACCAAAATATTGTAGTTAGCCAGTGGCTCTGTAGTATATTTTCTGGTGGTACCACTTAGGGTGTCTTTAATGGTGGCTTGTGTTTTCTCGGTTATGGCATTAAAAACACCAATACCAAGACCTCCTTTTGTTCTGCCGGATACTTTTACTGCATTTAGCATTTTAACTTTATCCGGGTTGTCTGTAACAATCTCATTGTCTTGAAGTTGATTTTCTACCTCGCTGTAGTTAACCGGAGTGTTGCCAATTCTTCTGGAGTAAAATAAATTTCCTTTGTTAAATAAGTCTACACCTTCTTTAAAAAACTGACGCTGTTCTGAGAATTGTTGCTCAAACGGACCTAAATTTAGAATAACATCATCAAAACCTGCCTGGCTAAAATCGGGAATTAGTGTTGCATCTAGCGTAAAATTTTCGCTAATACCATATTTCACATCTAATCCTACACTAAAATCCTCGGATGTTTCGCCATCAAAAGAACGCAAAACAGTACTGGTAAAAGGGTAGAAGCTTAACCTTACGGGAGGATCTATGTTTTTAATACCTCTAAGTTCACCATGATATAAACCAATATTTCCCTTGGTTCTATCTATGGGATTCCATGAGTATTGCTCTCTTGTAGCTCTAAAATGCCTGTGAAATTGAATCCCCCAAATATGTTCTTCTTGTTTTGGAAATCTAAGAGCTGCATAAGGTATTTTCATCTCTACCACCCAACCATCATCTACCAACTTAACTTGACTATCCCAAACGGCATTCCAGCCAAAATCTTCGCCGTTTTCGGGGGACGCCACAGCATCTGCTTGAGTGCCGGAGCTCATTACAAAAAACTGAATATCATTTAAAGCATCGTTATTTGGGTTAAAAACTACACCAAAAAAGTCTGCAACACCAAAATTATCTCTACTAGTAAACTGTCTAACTATATTATCAGGGTTGTCATATAAATATGCTGCAACGTAAATCGCTTTATCATCGTAAGCCATTTTAACAATGGTTTTTTGATGCTCTTTTTCGGGCAATCCCATTGTGGGCGTAAACTGAATGAAATTTTTTATTTCTTGTGCATTTTTCCAAACATCATCATCTAAAATTCCATCAATTTTAGGAGGTGTATTTGTTTTATTAATTGTAACAGATTTTTTTTCTTGAGAATATAAGGTAATGCAGAAAGTAAAAAGTAAATAATAAACAATTAAGTAACGCTTTCGCATGACAATTGATTAGTTGAGTTTGATTTTAATTGGTTTTAAGCTACAAACCTACTTTTATATTTTGGTAGATAGTATTAAGTAAAAGTTAAAAAAGAGTACCACCTACCAATACTGTTTATACTCACAGAAATTTTATTATTTTTAAGCAATTGCCAATACCTAAAATTATGGCCCAATACAAAAACTTTGAAGAGTACCCAAGCAAAAAAACTCAACAAATCACGCAACTGTTTAAAACTATAATTAATAAGCTAGGTGAAGACACCTCCAGAGACGGCTTGCTAAAAACACCTGAAAGAGCAGCTAAAGCTATGCAGTTTTTAACACAAGGGTATAGCCAAGATGCAGAAGCTATTTTAAAAAGCGCCATGTTTAATGAGTCGTATAATGAGATGGTTATTGTAAAAAACATAGAGTTGTACTCATTGTGTGAACACCATATGCTCCCGTTTTTTGGTAAAGCTCATATTGCCTATATACCCAACGGAAAAATTGTTGGTTTAAGTAAACTACCCAAAGTTGTAGATGTTTATGCAAGAAGGTTGCAGGTACAAGAACGTTTAACAGAGCAAATTTTAGATTGTATAAACAACACGTTGCAACCACAAGGAGTTGCCGTAGTTATTGAAGCTGCACATATGTGTATGATGATGAGAGGAGTGCAAAAACAAAACTCAGTTACAACAACCTCTGGTTTTAGAGGCGCATTTGAACGAATTGAAACCAGAAATGAGTTTTTAAAGCTTATTAGCACAGATTTATCATAGTGTTTGGCATTTTATTTGTTTACTCTTAAGTATGAATAAGAAAAATAATAAGTATAAATTATTAGCCTTAAGTATTCTGCTTGATGCTATTGGGATGCTTTCATTTACAATCCCGGGAATAGGAGCTTTTACAGATGTTATTTGGGCACCTTTGTCTGGTTGGATTATGACACGCCTTTACAAAGGAACACCCGGACAAGTAGCTGGAGTAGTTACATTTGTAGAGGAGCTTTTACCTGGTCTAGATGTAATACCAACATTTACATTAATGTGGTTTTACACATTTGTTTTAAACAGAAAAAAATCGTCGGTTATAGAAATTAAAGAATAAAAAAAAGCGCTCTTTTTGAGCGCTTTTTTTTATTATAAATTCGTTGACAAGCCAAAAGATATGTTTCTTCCCATATTGGCTATGCCGTCTGGTTTTAAACGTGATAAATGATTTATATACGTTTTATTGGTAAGATTATTACCTGCAACAGTTAGGGTTACATCTTTACTGAATAATTTAATTGTACCTCCAATACCTGCACTTAATAAACTATACCCAGGTGTAGTGGTTTCAAACTCACTAACATTATTTTGATCAAAAACCGATTGAACACTTACAAAAGCATATCCTTGTTTAATATTCGATGTGCTGTATTCTATGCGTAACGTATTTGTAAGGCTATTAGCTGGTATTAACGGTAAATACTCATCGTTTTGTAATTTACCGGTAACGGTCTCAAAACTACTTTCTAAATGTAACCAATCTAAAGGGTGGGGATGAATATGAAGTCCTATTTCACCACCATACAAATAGGCATCATCTTGAACATAATTAAACACCGGGGCTTCATTTATTTCTGTCCCTGTAGGCTCTAAATAAATATAATTTTTAACATTATTATAAAAACCATTCACGTAAAACTCTACATGTTTATTAGCAAATTCAATATTTAAATCTGCCTGAAAGTTTTGTTCTGTGTTTAAATCAGAATTACCAATTTCATACCTGTTAGTACCATGGTGCACACCATCTGAAGTTAGTTCTGATAGGTTTGGAGCTCTAAACCCTGTTGCCAAATTTAAACGAGTAACAACATTCTTGCTAATATTTGTTTTTACACCAAGGGCACCGTTAAAACTGTTATAGTTTTTACTAAAACTATTTTCAACATCAATCTGTCTATTATCAAAACGCACTCCCAATTGAAGATCTAAAGTAGAAAAATGTATGTGCGAAGTTATAAATGCTCCAAAATCATTTGTTGTAGCATCCGGGATTAAAATTTCTTCACCATAATTTGTATTGGTTTGGTTCATTCCTTGAACACCAACAATAGTTTCTGTTTTACCAATTTTAGGGAGTTTATATTTTACATCGTAGTTAAATGTTTTTAACTTCATGTGTAAAGCAGCTTCCCCTTCTTCGTGTTCCTCATGCTCTTCATCATGATGTTCATCATCATCATGATGCTCTTCGTCCTCGTCTTCATGCTCTTCATCTTCGTGTTCATCGTCATGGTGATCTTCATCATCGTGATCATGACCATGGTGATGTTCTTCAAACTCTTTTCTATCATTATAAACAAATCCTAAATTAACTTCTAAGCTAGAGTTGTTAAAAAAGAGCATTGTTTTAGAACTTAGCACGTGATTAGCTAAATCTTGGTACGGAGAGGTAATTTTTCTACTGGTAGTTTGATCTGCAATTTCTTCAGGTATTCCTATTTTAGATAGGTTTGTGTTATATCTAAAGTCTGTTTTAAATTTTGTGGATTGATAACCAATACCGGCTTTAAAGTCCTGCTCTTTATAACGCGTATTAGTCACTCTTTCATTGGCTGTTTTATAGTCAGAATGTTCAGAAACACTTCCTCTAAATAAAAACTTAAAAGCATCCGATGAAGATTTATATCCTGCACTAGAATTAAATCCTTGAGTGTTAGAAAAATATTTTGCACTTACATCTGCCTCATAGGTGTTCGCGTTCGCAAATTTCTCTGGAGAGAGGTATAAAACTCCTCCAAGAGCATCACTGCCGTAGAGTAATGAAGCAGGACCTTTTATAACTTCTACGCTTTCTACACCGGCGTCAGAGAGCCCTAAACCGTGTTCTTGCCCGTATTGCTGGTTTTCTAATCTAACTCCTTGTGTATAAACCAAAACTCTGTTTGCACTTAAACCTCTAATTACAGGTTTAGCAATGCCTGTTCCGGTAGTAATGGTACTGACCCCCGGTATGTTATTAATACCATCCGCAAGTGTTATACCACCCTTACTTTTAAGGCTTTCAACACTTGCGCGTTCTACTTTCATAACATTTTCTGACTGCAACTTATGAAATGGTGTAGATACTACTACCTCTTTAATTTCTATAGGAGAGGGGGTAAGTAAAATTGTTAATGTTGTATCTGTTTGAGTATTTACAGTTGTAGAATAGGTTTCGTAGCCTAAATACGAAACAATTAATTTAAAAACACCATTGGGTAAATTCTCTACTGTAAAGTTACCGTCTATATTGGTTGTAGCCCCTTTTTCTAATTCCGGAAAATATACTGTAGCACCAAATATAGGCTGATTTATTGTTGCATCTTTTACAACGCCAGATAGTGTTTGTTGGCTATAAATAATATTAAAACTTACAATGCTTATTAAAAGCATTATAACTTGAATTTTTTTCATGTTTGATAAAAATTTAGTTAGTAATTGAAGATTTTATTTAAAACGAGAATTAAGAATAAGCAGGCGGACCTCTGGGACTCTCTTTTAAATAATGTGATGAACTAACTAAATTAACAAGTAAAGGCGTTTTTAATGCAGGAGTTTGAATGATTTTAAAATCATGAGAATCAAACTCAAAAACAAACTGATTGCTTGGTTTATGTTTTAATAAATCGCAAGAAACATCTTTGTTGTGTAAGTGCGTTGAACTGGCATCTATACAAACCTCATGTTCGTGTTCAGAAAAAACATGAATTCCTTCGTAAATATTAGGAAAAAGAATGCTGGCACTTAGTATAAGTGATAAACAAAAGCGGTATATGTGCTGTAACAATAAGCTCATTACTTGTTATTAAACAAGAAAGCTAACCCCATTCTGGATAACATTTTCTTTTCGAAATTCCAGAAAAAAGTAAACTGACCAAATAACCATCCAAAGAAAATTAATAAAACTTGATAAATGGGAAAAATTAACAAAATTCTAACAGGCCAATAAATCCAAGGGTTCATAGTTTCTTGATACCAACCCATAATATCCATAGCCGGACCGGCAATTTTTGCTGAAACAGAACCTGTTATACCAAATACAATAAAAATTATAATTAATTGCGTATTTGAGACTATACCCCAACGTTCTTTAAGCTTCTTCATAGTGTTACTTTAGGGGTGCAAAAGTACATATTTATATTCTGGGGACAAACCCTGCTAGCCGTTGATTGTATTTGCGCTGAAAATAAATAAAATAATAGTACAACTTATAGTTTACTTCATAACCATAATCTATAGAAGGGTCGTAATCTATTTGCATTTCGTAAAGATTGGGATTGTAGGTAAACGGGTTTAATACTCTTCTATTCCATTCGGCCACATATATAGCATTTCTGTTTTCTAAGAAAGTTTGGCTGTAATATCCTCTTGGTCTTGCTATACTTTCTAACCAAGCATTAAAACCGGGTTCAATAATTATAATTTCATACTCTGTTTTTTCGCTTTTAATAGCAACCGTGTCAGGTTGTTGGGCATTAAACAATGCTTTTTCTTCTGGGTTTAACGCCACTTTTTGAGTACTACAAGCCAAAACAAATAAAAACAACAGTACTATATACGCTATATTTCTCATATTCATAAAGTTACAAAATGTAAAAAAACACAACAATAGCTTTAACAAAAAATAAACAGGCATTAAGCCTGTTTATTTAAGAGGGCACTTTGTAACTTTAAAACTAACTCTTTCCTAAAAAACCACCCAATAAGCTTCCTAAACCTCCTTTTTTCTTCTTGTTCCCTAATAACATACCGGCAACGTCATCTACAACACTACCATCGTTATCGGCATCTAAAATAGCTTCTAAAAAAGATTGCTCTTGTTTTGCACTATTACCGGTAAGAAGACCACCAAGCATACTTTCAAGGCCGCTTGGGCCACTTACTTGTTGGGTTCTAGATTGCTTTCCAAGAATACCCATTAGTATTGGAGCTGCAACTTGTAAAATTTGTGCGATTGTACCTGAATCTACGCCAGATTGCTTGCTCAAAGCATTGGTTACATTGGTTTGTTTATTACCTAATACATGATGAAGAATTTTTGCTCCATCTTGCATAACATCATCATTTACACCTCCTGAAAATAATCCTGATAGGCCATCTAAAATACTTCCATCATGTTTATCATTTAAAGCATTGTAAAGCCCTTGAGCTCCTTTAGATGATGTAGAATTTCGTTTCATTGCTTGCGTAAGAACAGGCAATGCCATTAAAAGCACATCAGATGTTTGTTTTTCTGATGCTTTTGTTTGTTGCGATACCCCTTGAATAATTGCTTTACCCATATCGCCATTTAATAAATCTAAAATACCAGACATAATAATATATTTAATAGGTAGTAAAGTACATAAAAAAAACTGCAACCTTAGGGCTGCAGTTCTCTTATTTAGCTTTTTGTTGTTTTTGTCTGTAAAGAGTTATTTTTTCTCGGTAAGTAACAGTTGTTTTATTTGTTCTGCTAACTCTACACCAATTCTGTCTTGGGCTTCTCGGGTAGAAGCTCCAATATGTGGAGTTAACGATACCCCTTGGTGCATTAAAACTTTAATAGCAGGTTTTGGCTCATTTTCAAATACATCTAACCCCGCAAATGCTATTTTACCATTATCTAAAGCTTCTATTAAGGCAACTTCATCTACAACACCGCCTCGAGCAGCATTTACAATACCAACACCATTTTTCATTAACGCTATTTCTGCTTTACCTATAATGTAATCTTGTTGTGCAGGCACATGAAGCGTAATAAAATCGGCTTCTTTTAAGACTTCTTCTTTAGATACTGTCTCTATAGTAAATGATATCGATCTGCCATCGTAAAATGGTAAATCTATAGTAGCTTTTTCAATGTATGGGTCATAAGCCATAACTTTCATTCCAACACCAAGTGCTATTCTTGCTGTAGCTTGCCCAATTCTTCCAAGCCCAATAATACCAAGGGTTTTACCACGTAATTCTAATCCGTTAGCATATGCTTTTTTTAACTTACTAAAATTAGTATCGCCTTCTAATGGCATATTTCTGTTTGCATCATACAAAAATCTTGCTCCGCCAAACAAATGTGCAAAAACCAGTTCGGCTACAGATTCTGACGAGGCAGCAGGAGTATTTATTACATGAATTCCTTTTTTCTTAGCGTACTCTACATCTATATTGTCCATTCCGACGCCACCTCTTCCAATTATTTTTAACGAAGGACAAGCATCTATAACATCTTTTTTTACTTTGGTTGCAGATCTAACCAAAAGAACGTCAATATTGTTGTTGTTTATAAAGTTTATAAGCTGCTCTTGAGCAACTTTTGTAGTTATTACTTCAAATCCCGCTTCTTCTAATGCTTTAACACCACTCGTAGAAATTCCGTCGTTTGCTAATACTTTCATTCTTTTAAAATTACTTTTATGTTAGGCTTTACGTTCTAATTCGCTCATTACATCAACTAATACTTCAACGCTTTCTAATGGTAATGCGTTGTATAAAGAAGCTCTGTATCCACCAACAGATCGATGTCCGTTTAAACCATTAATACCCGCTTCTTTACAAAGAGCATCAAAAGTTTCTTTAAGGTCGTCATTAACTAAATTAAAAGTTACGTTCATGTACGAACGATCTTCTTTTTTGGCAAACCCTTCAAATAATGGATTTATATCTATTTCTGAGTATAAAAGTTTTGCTTTACGCTCGTTTAACTCTTCTATAGCAGCAATACCTCCCATGTTTTTTAACCACTGCAAGGTTAGCATAGAAACATATACCGGAAAAACAGCAGGAGTGTTAAACATACTACTTTTGCTAATGTGAACTTTATAATCCATCATAGATGGTATTTTACGTTCTACTTTCCCTAATATGTCTTCTTTTACAACAACAAGTGTAGCTCCTGCAGGCCCCATATTTTTTTGAGCTCCGGCATAAATTAAATCAAACTTAGAGAAGTCTAATTGCCTTGAGAAAATATCAGAACTCATATCGCACACCATTGGTACACTTGTATTAGGGAACTCTTTTATTTGTGTACCGTAAATTGTATTGTTACTGGTACAATGAAAATAATCTACATCATTAGGAATGGTGTAATTTTTGGGTATATGATTGTAGTTGTCTTTTTTAGACGAGCCCACCTCTATAACTTCGCCAAAAAATTTAGCCTCTTTAATGGCTTTATCTGCCCATGTACCGGTATTTAAGTAAGCAGCTTTTTTATTTAACAAATTATACGCAACCATTAAAAACTGAGTGCTTGCACCACCTTGTAAAAAAAGCGCCTTGTAGCCTTTGCCTTGTAAGTTTAAATGCTCTAAGGCAAGCGATCTGGCTTGCTCCATTACATCTACAAAATCTTTACTTCGATGTGAAATTTCTAACAACGATAAGTTAGAGTTATTAAAGTTTAAAACCGCTTCTGCAGCCTGTTTAAATACTTCTTGAGGTAAAATACACGGACCGGCACTAAAGTTATGTTTTTTCATAGTAACGTTAATTACGTTTTGTGGTTGCTTATTGCTTTACAAAGGTGCTAATTTTGAAATTATTTTGAGACATTACTACACAATATTTATTATAGATTTATTAAAAAATCTACTGTATCTATACCGTCTGCATAATCTGTTAAGCTTGGCTGTTGCGTTTTACCAAAAGGGACTTCGGTTTCTATAAAATTGTTGGCAACAATACACTGTATTTTATTAGTATCTTCAGTAAGTTTCTGCTTTAGTGTATTTAAATCTGTGTACTTTTCATAAAATGCAGTTGCAATAGGAGAGGCATATTGGTTGTCTTCTTTTAACATAAAAAAGCCATTCTCTAGAATTTTAAATTGGCTCATTAAATATACAGCCTTGTTGTAATCGTAATTGTTCTCGTATTTTTTGTAATTGATTATTGAATGATATTTATAAATTCCTTTAAAAAACTTATCAAAATCATAATTTACAGGTACAAATAATTTAGATACACTACGACACCCCAATCCAAAATATCTAAAAATATCTTCGCCTAAAGCTTCTAACTGCTCTTGGGTTTCATGGCCTTGTAATACTGCAACAGAATTTCTGTTCTTTCTAATTATGGCAGGTTTGTTTTTAAAATAATATTCAAAATACCTTGCTGTATTATCACTTCCGGTTGCAATAACAGCATCAAAATCAGAAAGTTTTTCGTTCGTGAAATGAATTCGTCCTTTAAAATCCGGAGAAACAGTTTCTAAATACTTTGCTAATATTGGTAGTAAGTGTTTATCGTTTGATGAAAGTTTAACCAACACTTTGTGCCCGGTTATAAGCACGCTTAAAAAATCGTGAAATCCCACCAACGGAATATTACCCGCCATAACTACAGCTACAGTTTTAGGATCTGTATCTTTTATAGTGTAGGAGGTAAGCCACTTATTTAAAGCATCTTCTGTGAGTGTGTTAGCCCATTGCTTGCATGCAAAGGCTAAATTATCTGGAGTAAACCAACCGTTAGAAATTTCTGCAAGTTTTAATTGATTAGAAAACAAATCAAAAAAAGTATCGTTATGAGGTACAGAATTATCTTTTGTTGGTTTGGTTGTTGCAAATTGTTGTAAAAAACTTCCTAATTTAACAAAAGCTTGTATTCTAGATTTTAGTGCTGTCATTATATTTGTTCAGTATATTAAATGGCGTTATTTTTGCAGCTGCAAAGTTACGCAAACTAAAAAGAATGTTATGGCTATTATTATAACAGACGAATGTATTAATTGTGGTGCCTGCGAACCTGAGTGCCCAAATACTGCAATTTATGAAGGTGCAGACGATTGGCGCTATGCAGATGGCACTCAATTGTCTGGAGATATTGTGTTACCTAACGGCAAAACTGTTAATGCAGACGAGGCACAAACACCTATATCTGATGAGATTTATTACATAGTTCCTGATAAATGTACAGAATGTAAAGGTTTTCACGAAGAGCCTCAATGTGCTGCAGTTTGTCCGGTTGATTGCTGTGTACCTGATGAAGATAATGTTGAAACCGAAGAAGAGTTGCTGGCTAAACAGCGTTTTATGCACCCAGATGAGTAAAAATTTATCTTTGCTTTTAATAAAAAACCCGAGCAAATAGCTCGGGTTTTTGGTTTTGGTTGGTTAGTATTACGGGTTGGTTATTTACTAAAAGTTAAACGATAATCTGCTGTAGTAGTAAGCACCACCGAATCCCATCTGTACAGAATCCCAGTAACCACCACTCTCAGTCCAATCGTCTTGCTGATCCGGATATACGTTAAACAAGTTATTTGCTCCTACGTTTAGTTTTAACCCTTCGCAAAGTCTAAAACCAAACACAACATCGGTTACAATTTTTGGAGAATAGGTATCTGTAGCTGCTGTTACAAGACTATCAAATCCTCCATAATCTGCCGGATCTTCGAACATTTGAAAATCTAATAACTCTATTTCACTAAAGCGAGTTAGTGCTAAACCGGCATCAAACCAATTTTTGTTATAATTTACATTAAGCGTGAACTTACTATCAGGAGCAGAAGCTAATAAAAAGGCCTTATCGCGCTCACCAAAAAAGGTTTGCTCATCTAAATTTCCGTTTTTAACTTCTTTAATCTTCATGTCGTTCACATTACCAGTAAATGTAGCAGAAACACTACTATTATCTGCAAAATTCTTTCTCCAAGATAAAACCACATCTAAACCGGTTGTTTGCGTATCTGCACCGTTAGCAAAGAATTGTGCAGCAGCAACATTAGGAATCTGTGGAGCATCAAAATTACCGGTAAGTACAATTCTGTCTTTAACATCAATAAAATATCCATCAACAGTTGCAGTAAAATTGCCAAAGGTTGCGGTAAATCCTAACCCGGCATTCACTGCTTTTTCTTCTTTTAACGGACCAATACCGAATGATGCTGTTACAGGGCTGTTATTTGGTGATAACAGTTGATCTAAAGGCTGCCCACCAATAAAGTTTGTAAAGCGTAAATTGTAATAAATTTGAGCTAAAGATGGTGCTCTAAATCCGGTACTCACAGAACCTCTAAGATTAAAATTATCTGATGCTTTAAGACGCATTGCCAATTTACCGTTAAGAGTGCTACCAAAATCACTATAGTTCTCAAAACGAGCAGCTGCACTTAATAAAAAAGCTTCAGACAAATCAAATTCACCATCTGCATATAATGAGAAGTTAGAACGGCTTCTGTCTACCTCATTAGCAGGGGCATACCCGGGGAATCCTTGAGATCCTCCCGGTCTTGGATCTCCCGAATCTGGATCTGTGGGCTGTGTTTGATTTGCAGGATCTGTTATTAATAGTCCGTTAACATCGTAAGTTCCCCAAGAGCCTTCCTCGCCGGCAAAAATTACAAAGTTCTCTGTTCTGTACTCTGCACCAAAAGCCAAGTTCATACCATATAAAACATCATCGTAGTACTTAGAGAAATCTAAGTTTATGGTATTCTGACTTAAACTATGGCCACCGGCATCAAAATCAGTTGGAGAGCTTTCTTGTAATGATGCGTTAAGTGTTCCTTTAATGTAGTAGTGAAAATTGTTTTTTCCGTAGGTATTACTCAAATCTACTTTCCAACCGCTAGCCAATTCAGATCTAAATCCGGCTGCAACAGAATTGTCAATAATGTTTGATGTAATTCGAGGAGTAAAGCCATCCGGATAAATTTCAGGAATTACACGAGCCCCACCATTTCTGGTAAATGCATAAGCATCGGTATCTCTGTAATTTCTTCCTCCAAAGGCATAAAACTCTGCGTTTTCAGAAATTGGCACAGAAGCGTTAACCATAAAATTAAATCCGTCTATAGCTGCTTCACCAAAGCCTTTTCTGAAGTCGAATGCCGGACGTAAGGTTTTATTTTTGCTTACATACTCTGCTGTTACGTTAATAAAACCGTTTTCGCCAATTCCAACTCCATAGTTAAAACCGGCTTTAAATGAGCCTCCATCAAAGTTCTGATCGTCTCCAATTTGGTTTCCGTCTTTATCGGTATCTAATCTAAAACCATCAGTATTCCATACTCCGTAGTTACCATCGGTAAAATCGCTGGTATCTACATCTGCATTCGTACTGTAAGCCCCATAACTAACAAAACCGGTAACTTCGTCCGTTTTGTCTTTTAAAACAATGTTTATAACACCTGCAATAGCATCAGAACCGTACTGGGCAGCAGCACCGTCACGTAATATTTCTATTCGTTTTATAGCTGCAGATGGAATGGCATTTAAATCAGTTCCGGTATTACCTCTTCCGCGTGTTCCAAAAATATTAATTAAAGAAGACTGGTGACGTCTTTTACCATTAATTAAAACTAAGGTTTGATCCGGACCTAAACCTCGTAAAGTTGCAGGATCTATATGATCTGCACCGTCTGCACCAGACTGCTTATTTGCGTTAAAAGAGGGTGCTGCATATTGTAGCAGCTCATTTACTTCAATCCTTCCGCTTTGTGTGGCAACTTCAGATACGTCTATAACATCTACAGGTACAGCGGTATCTGTAGCAGTACGTTTAGGACTACGAGAACCTACTAACTGTACTTCGTCTAAAGCAACACCTTCAGATAATAATACATTAATAACTGATTGCCCGGAAACAGCAATCTCTTTCGTGGTAAAACCAACGTAGCTAAAAATCAATGTGGCATCAGATGCAACTGATATTTGATAATTACCGTCAAAATCAGTTGTTGTACCATTTGTTGTTCCTTTTTCTACAATGTTTACACCTGCTAAAGGCACTCCATTATCGTCTGTAACTTTACCCGATACTGTTTGCTGTGCAACAGCTATCGAGATAGAAAAAAGAAACGCTAAAAAACAACTGTAAATAGATTTCATAGGCATTTTTGATTGGTTAATAGGAGCTAAAAGTATTAAAAATTTTGTTTTTTTTAACATTTTAATCCTTACAAAACAACTAATTATAAATGCTATATTTGCGCCGATTTTAAAATAAACCTTATGAAAGCCGGAATTGTAGGATTGCCAAACGTAGGAAAATCTACCTTGTTTAACTGCCTATCTAATGCAAAAGCACAAAGTGCAAACTTCCCGTTTTGTACCATAGAACCCAATTTAGGAGTTGTAAATGTACCCGATGAACGCTTAGAAAAATTAGAATCTTTAGTTAAGCCAGAAAGGGTAGTGCCGGCTACTGTAGAGATTGTAGATATTGCAGGATTAGTTAGAGGAGCAAGCAAAGGAGAAGGACTAGGAAACCAATTTTTAGGAAATATTAGAGAATGTCATGCTATTATACATGTATTGCGTTGTTTTGATAATGATAACATTGTGCATGTAGATGGTAGCGTAGACCCGATTAGAGATAAAGAGACTATAGACATAGAGCTACAGTTAAAAGATTTAGAAACTGTAGAAAAGCGCCTGGATAAAGTTAATAGAGCTGCCAAAACAGGTGATAAAGAAGCGCAAAAAGAAAAAGCCGTTTTAGATAAGTATAAAGCTGCCTTAGAGCAAGGTATATCTGCTAGAGCAGTAGAAGTATCTGAAGAAGAGTTTGAATTTGTAAAAAACTTACAATTACTTACGGCAAAACCTATTTTATACGTTTGTAATGTTGATGAGGCTTCTGCAAAAACAGGAAATGCTCATGTTGAGCGTGTTAAAGAGGCGGTAAAAAATGAAAACGCCGAGCTAATTGTGCTTGCGGTAGCTACAGAAGCAGATATAGCTGAATTAGAAAGCTACGAAGAAAGACAACTGTTTTTAGAAGATTTAGGTTTAGAAGAAGCCGGGGTATCTAAATTAATTAGAGCTGCATACAAACTGCTTAATCAACAAACCTATTTTACTGCCGGAGAGAAAGAAGTTAGAGCCTGGACGATAGATGTCGGAGCTACTGCACCACAAGCTGCCGGAGTAATACATTCTGATTTTGAAAAAGGGTTTATTAGAGCCGAAGTAATATCGTATGATGATTATATTAAATACGGTAGCGAAGCTAAAGTTAAAGAAGCTGGAAAAATGCGTGTAGAAGGAAAAGAGTATGTTGTACAAGACGGAGACATTATGCATTTTAGGTTTAATGTTTAGGCTGTTTTTACATTTTTTTGCTTAAAATAGATGAATAATGGCTTCAAAACTTGCTGATTGTAAATAAATAAGCCGGTTTGTTAATTACTTTTAAACCTGCCGGGTTTTATTTATAAGATTGAGTTGTTATATTAGCAACATATCCTAAATCTCCGTTTATGGCACAAACAGCTCAATATACCGAAGACAATATACGCTCGTTAGATTGGAAAGAGCATATTAGAATGCGTCCCGGTATGTATATTGGTAAGCTGGGCGATGGTTCTACTGCAGATGACGGTATTTACATACTACTTAAAGAGGTGTTAGACAACTCTATTGATGAGTTTGTGATGGGCGCCGGTAAAACCATCGAGATTTCTATAAAAGACAATCAGGTTACCGTTAGAGATTATGGAAGAGGAATACCTCTTGGTAAAGTTGTAGATGTAGTTTCTAAAATGAATACCGGAGGTAAATATGATACCAGAGCTTTTAAAAAGTCAGTTGGGTTAAACGGAGTAGGTACTAAGGCTGTTAACGCCCTTTCTTCTTATTTTAGAGTAGAATCTAATAGAGACAATCAAACAAAGGTTGCAGAGTTTAGTAAAGGAGAACTCACTAATGAGTCGCCCGTAGAATCTTCATCAAAACGAAAGGGTACAAAAGTAAGTTTTGTTCCGGACGAAACTATATTTAAAAACTTTCGATTTAGAACCGAGTATATAGAACGTATGATTAAAAACTATGTGTACCTTAATCCGGGTCTTACCATAGTTTTTAACGGTCAGAAATATTATTCAGAAAACGGACTTAAAGATCTTTTAGAAGATTCTACCAATGCAGACGATATGTTGTATCCTATTATTCATTTAAAAGGAGACGACATAGAGGTTGCAATAACACACAGCAAAACACAGTATAGCGAAGAGTATCATTCTTTTGTAAATGGCCAAAACACCACACAAGGAGGAACACACTTAAGTGCCTTCAGAGAAGCAATCGTAAAAACAATTAGAGATTTTTACGGTAAAAACTATGATGCTTCAGATATTAGAAAATCTATCATTGCGGCTATCTCTATTAAGGTTATGGAGCCGGTTTTTGAGTCGCAAACCAAAACAAAACTCGGTTCTACAGAGATGGGAGGAGGCTTACCTACCGTTAGAACCTATGTAAACGATTTTGTTGGGACTAACCTTGACAATTTTCTTCATAAAAACCCTGAAGTAGCCGAAGCAATTCAGAAAAAAATATTACAAGCAGAGAAAGAGCGTAAAGAGCTTTCCGGAATAAGAAAGTTAGCGCGTGAACGTGCTAAAAAAGCTAGTTTACACAATAAAAAACTACGTGATTGTAGAATACATTTAAACGATTTAAAAAACGAAAGACGTTTAGAAACCACCCTTTTTATTACAGAGGGAGATTCTGCATCGGGTTCTATTACTAAATCTCGTGACGTAAATACGCAAGCTGTTTTTAGTTTACGAGGTAAGCCGTTAAACTCTTACGGGATGAGTAAAAAGATTGTTTATGAAAATGAAGAGTTTAATTTGCTTCAGGCAGCTTTAAATATAGAAGAGTCTATGGAAAATCTTCGGTACAATAACATTGTAATTGCTACCGATGCCGATGTAGATGGTATGCATATAAGACTCTTGTTAATAACGTTTTTCTTGCAATTTTATCCGGAGTTAATAAAAGAAGGTCATTTATACATTTTACAAACCCCATTGTTTAGAGTTCGTAACAAAAAACAAACCATTTATTGCTATAGTGAGGCAGAAAAACGAGAAGCAATAGAAAAACTTACCGGTAAACCTGAAATTACCCGCTTTAAAGGATTGGGTGAAATATCTCCTGATGAATTTAAACATTTTATAGGAGATGATATTCGTTTAGAGCCGGTTATGTTAGACAAGGCTATGTCTATAGATAATTTATTGCGTTTTTACATGGGCAAAAACACTCCAGACAGACAAGAATTCATTATAGATAATCTTAAAGTAGAACTTGACGTAATAGAGGAAGAAGAGCTATAAACCAGTTAATTGTGTTTTATTTACATGGAAGAAAATCAAGATTCTTTTCTAGCCAATAATCAATCAGAAGATAACAACCAAAACTCTATAACCCGTGTAACGGGAATGTACAAAGATTGGTTTTTAGACTATGCTTCGTATGTAATTTTAGAGCGTGCCGTACCTGCCATGGAAGACGGTTTTAAGCCTGTTCAGCGTCGTATAATGCACGCATTAAAAGAACTAGACGACGGGCGCTACAATAAAGTAGCAAATGTTGTAGGGCACACCATGCAGTACCATCCCCACGGTGATGCCAGTATTGCAGACGCCATGGTGCAATTAGGGCAAAAAGACTTGTTAATTGATACGCAAGGTAACTGGGGAAATATTTTAACCGGAGATGGTGCTGCAGCATCAAGATATATAGAAGCCAGGCTATCTAAATTTGCTTTAGAAGTTGTTTATAGCCCAAAAATAACCAAGTGGCAATTATCGTATGACGGCCGAAAGAAAGAACCTGTACATTTACCGGTTAAATTTCCATTACTGTTAGCACAAGGAGCAGAAGGAATTGCAGTAGGTTTATCAACCAAAATACTTCCACACAATTTTAATGAGTTAATAGACGCCTCTATCAAGCATTTAAAAGGCAAAAAGTTTACGCTATATCCAGACTTTCCTACAGCCGGAATAATGGATGTTACTAACTACAATGATGGGGAACGAGGTGGTAGAATTAGAATTAGAGCCAAAATCTCACAGTTAGACAAAAACACGCTGGTTATTACAGAGATTCCGTATGGCACTAACACATCGTCTTTAATAGATTCTATTTTAAAAGCTAATGACAAAGGCAAGATTAAAATTAAACGTATTGAAGATAATACTGCTGCACAGGTAGAAATTTTGGTGCATTTACCTTCCGGAATTTCTCCAGACAAAACCATTGATGCGCTTTATGCATTCACGGCTTGCGAGACATCAATATCTCCGTTAGGTTGTGTGATTCAAGATAACAAACCTCATTTTTTAGGCGTATCAGAAATTCTTCGTCGCTCAACAGACAATACTGTTCAGTTATTAAAATCTGAGCTCGAAATTCAATTACAAGAGTTAGAAGAACAGTGGCATTTTGCATCATTAGAGCGTATTTTTATAGAAAACAGAATTTATAGAGACATTGAAGAACAAGACACTTGGGAAGGCGTACTTAAAGCTATAGATAAAGGATTAAAACCACATACAAAACACCTCAAGAGAGCGGTAACAGAAGAAGATATTGTTAAACTAACGGAGATTAGAATAAAACGGATTTCTAAGTTTGATATAGACAAGGCAAAACAATTTATTGAATCTCTTGAAGATAAAATAAAAGAGGTAAAGCATAACTTAAACAACCTTATAGAGTACGCTATAGACTATTTTACGCATCTAAAAAAGACCTACGGAAAAGGTAAAGAGCGTAAAACCGAAATTAGAGTATTTGATGATATTGAAGCTACTAAAGTTGTAATTAGAAATACAAAGCTTTACGTTAACAGAGAAGAAGGTTTTATAGGAACTTCGCTCCGAAAAGACGAATACGTTTGTGATTGCAGTGATATAGATGATATAATTGTTTTTACCCGCGACGGTAAAATGATGGTTACTAAAGTAGACAGTAAAACATTTGTAGGTAAAAACATTATTCACGTAGCTGTATTTAAAAAAGGAGATAAGCGCACCATTTACAATATGATTTATAAAGACGGTAAAGGTGGTGCAAGCTATATAAAGCGTTTTTATGTAAGTGGTGTTACACGAGACAAAGAGTACGATTTAACTCAAGGTAAAAAACAATCTCAAGTACTTTACTTTTCAGCCAACCCAAATGGTGAAGCCGAAGTAGTAACCGTAAATCTTAGACAAGTAGGAAGCATAAAAAAACTGAAATGGGATTTAGATTTTGCCGATGTTCTAATTAAAGGGCGTAACGCTAAAGGTAATATTGTAACCAAATACGCTGTTAAGAGAATTGATTTAAAAGAAAAAGGAGTCTCTACCTTAAAACCCCGAAAAATATGGTACGATGATGTAGTTAGACGCCTAAATGTTGATGGCAGAGGAGAGCTTTTAGGCGAGTTTAAAGGAGAAGACAGATTGCTAGTTATTACGCAATCCGGTTTGGTAAAAACAATAATCCCGGAGCTTACTACGCATTTTGATGATGATATGATTGTGCTTGAAAAATGGAACAGAAAAAAGCCTATATCTGCTATTTATTTTGATGGTGAAAAAGAACGTTTTTATGTAAAGCGTTTTTTAGTTGAAAATGAAAATAAAGAAGAAATTATTATATCAGAACATCCAAAATCATATTTAGAAATTATTTCTACAGATTGGCGCCCTCAAGTAGAAGTGAGTTTTGCTAAACCCAGAGGGAAAAGTGCTAAACCCAATATGGTTGTTAATTTAGAAGAATTTATTAGTGTAAAAGGAATTAAAGCCCAAGGCAACCAGCTCACACCGGATAAAGTAAAAAATATAGACTTGCTAGAACCGTTGCCTTACGAAGAAGTAGAAAACAAGCCCGCAGAAGACATTGAGGTTGTAGAAGAAGAGGAAGTTAAAAGCAATGATAAAAGCGGTACCCAAAAAAATAAAGACGGTGAAAGCCAAATAACATTACCCTTAGATTAAAAAAAGCGCCTAAAAAGGCGCTTTTTTGTTGAATAATGAGATTTATTATGTGGTTTCGCTTTTTCTTCGCATTCTCATATTTAAAAATTCCACTAAAAGAGAAAAAGCAATTGCAAAGTATAAATATCCTTTAGGAATAGAGCCAATACTTTGTCCGAAAATTTGAGTATGAGACATATGTGCACCTTCTGTAATAAGCATAAAACCAATTAAAATTAAAAACGATAAGCCTAATAATTGTACAGAAGGATGCTTGTTTATAAACTCTCTGATTGGGTTTGCAAATACCATCATTATAATAATAGAAATAACAACGGCAATAACCATTAAAACTAGTGCATCATTAGGGTTGGAAGAGATGTTATTTGTCATCCCCACAGCCGTTAAAATAGAGTCTATAGAGAAAATAAAATCTATTATTATAATTTGCACAATTGCGTTAGAAAGCGTAGAGATATTTTTCTTCTCTAACGCATCTTTATCATGATCTGGAAGCTCTACTTTTTCATGAATTTCTGAAGTACTCTTGTAAATTAAAAATAAGCCCCCGGCAAATAAAATTATTGCTTGCCAGCTAACATCTATGGTAAGCCAAGAGGTATTAATAAAATAAAAAGGCTTTTTAAGAGATACTAAAAACGAAACTGCAAACAATAGCAATACGCGTTGTACCATAGCAAGCAAAAGACCAATATTTGTTGCTTTTCGCTGTTGTTTTTTTGGGAGTTTATTAGCTGCAATAGATATAAAAACAATGTTATCTATCCCTAACACGATTTCTAAAAAAGTAAGCGTAAGCAACGCTACCCATGCATCTGCAGAAGTTAATATTTCGAACATGTTATTTTATTTTTTTAGCGATTCCACGTTGTTTTTTTGCACTACCAACAATACCGTATTCAAAAGTGTATTCATTATTCTGTGTAGTTAAAATTTTAATATGAATAGCCTTTTTCTCGGCCATACTTTTTGGATTAATTTTCTTTAAAATGTACTCACAATCATTAATCCATTTAATTGAAGAAGAATCTGCTTTACCTTGATAATAGTCTATTTCTAACGTGTCATTTCTAAAAAAAGTAGTTGTTTGCTCTTCGCCGTTTACTGTTGCAGTAAATGTAAATGTACCGGTTTTAAATTCAGAGCAGTTTTTTTCTTGTTGGTAACAGCTTACAGTTAAAAAAGATGCTAAACAAAGGTATAATAAGGTTTTTTTCACGGTTTTTATTTGCAAAGTAACTAAATTTTGTTGTCAAAAACCTCAAAAGTTCCGTCCGTATAGAAAATAATCACCTTAGCAATTTCTTTAGCCGTTTGTTCTATGCTAGTATTTGTTTGTTTTGTTTCATCAATATTATTTTCAGAATCAACAGAAGGAAAGGATCCCTTGCCATTTAACAACCAATACAAATTTACTTCTTCAAAATTTTCTACAACTTTCATTACAAAATCTAAACTCGGTTTATTTCGCCCTGAAAGAATATGCGAAACACTAGAACGCTGTACTCCAATTTTATCTGCAAAAGCAGAAGCAGATAAAGAATAGTACTGCATAATTAATTGTAACCGATGAGCAAATTGTTCTGCATTAATCATGCTACAAATGTAAAATATTTATTGTTTACTATTGTAAACTTTATCAGATTAAACATCACTATAAAACATTAGATAACGCAAAAATATTTAAACTATAACTTTAAATAAAACACTATAACTTATTAATAATATAATTTATAAGTACGTCGTATAGATATAATCTATGCTACTGTATTATATTTGTTTACTAGTATAAACATTAGTGTTTGGGCGATTTATATGTTTTTTTGTTTTGTTTACATGTGTAAACATATTAGGTTTTACTTTTGTTTTCAATTATATGAGTCACATCTTTTTATTACATAATCATTTTAAAAGCAAGAGTCTTACCGGTAGATATATTACTCCATCTGCCGTAGCAGATAGTCTGCAATCTTTAAACACGTTTATAGCTGCAAAAGGCAAATCTGTATTAGGTCATGATATTTATAGTTATACATTAGGAGAAGGACCTATTAAAATTTTAATGTGGTCTCAAATGCACGGGAATGAATCTACCACTACTAAGGCTGTTGCCGATTTACTATTGTTCTTAAACTCTAAGGATATTTTAGCTTCTAAAATTTTACAACAATGTACAGTTAAAATTATCCCCGTTTTAAATCCGGATGGAGCTATTGCCTACACAAGAGAAAATGCTAACAATGTAGACTTAAATAGGGATGCTAAAAACTTAAGTCAGCCGGAGAGTAAAATTTTACGAGAAATATATTCAGAATTTAATCCGGATTTTTGCTTTAACCTTCACGACCAGCGTACAATTTTTAATGTTGGTTTAAGCAATAAACCTGCTACAGTATCATTTTTAGCACCGGCAACAGATGCAGAGCGTAACATAAATAATACTCGTGAAGTTTCTATGCAGCTTATTGCAGCAATAAATAATAGCTTACAGCAATGTATTCCGGGGCAAATAGGTAGGTATGATGATACATTTAATGATAACTGTGTTGGTGATACTTTTCAATTATTAGGAACACCTACACTTTTATTTGAGGCCGGTCATTTTTATAACGATTATTATAGAGAAAAAACAAGAGAATTTATTTTCTTTGCACTCGTTTTTGCATTACAGCACATAATTAATTCAACATATAAAAAATTTAAGGTAGAAGATTACCTTGCTATTCCTGAAAACAATAAGATGTTTTTTGATGTGCTGGTGCGCAATGTAAATAGTGTAGATGCCGGGATTCTATTTAAAGAAGTTTTAAAAAATAATGAGGTTTGTTTTGAACCTTATTTAGAAAAATCCGGCAATCTATCAGATTACTTTGGTCATGTAACTTTTAATGCTTCTAATTCAGAACACGTCAAACTCATCAGTAAGCATCCAAAATTATCTGCTATTGTTAAAAGTTTAGAGAAATCTTAATAAAATTGCATTTCTGATTAAAATTTTAACGTAAAAACTTTATTATATTATTAATTTTTCATTTTTTTGCAGCTTCAAAATTAAGTTAACTGTAGTAATAGTATCATGGCCAAATTTAAATTAGACGAAGTAGACCACCAGATTCTGGATATGTTAATAGACAACACCAGAACTCCTTTTACAGATATTGCTAAAAAACTTCATATATCTGCCGGGACGGTGCATGTGAGAGTAAAAAAAATGGAAGATGCAGGAATTATTAAAGGATCTTCACTAACTTTAGATTACGTTAAGTTAGGTTATTCTTTTATAGCATATGTGGGTATATTTTTAGAAAAAACACACCAAACAAAATTTGTGCTTGAACGTTTAAAAGAAATACCTAACATTACAGTAGCTCATATTACAACCGGAAAATTTAATATATTCTGTAAAATAAGAGCAAAAGATACTAAGCACGCAAAAGATATAATTTTTAAGATAGACGATATTGAGGGGGTTTCTAGAACAGAAACCATGATCTCTCTTGAAGAAAGTATTAACGATAAAAAACGTTTAATGCATTCTATTTTTAAAGAAATGTAATTTACACTGTTTCAAAAACATATAAGCCTGTCAGTGTTTACATTGACAGGCTTTTTTTATTTAATTATGTACACTCCACCAAAAATTAAACGATTTAACGAGCATGTGTTGTCTCGTTATCAAATTTACAACAGTATTTTTATAACCCTTCCGTACGATGATATTGTGCAAACCGGCACTTTATTGCCTCTTTTTTCTGATTTATGCGAAAAAGGATTTGCCAACCAACAAAAACCCAATGAGATAGTTGCGTCTTTTTTCACAAAATATACAGACAAAAGCATATCTGAAGAAGATAAAATAAGTATGCTTTTTAGGTTTATACAGTACATAGAGCGCCAAGTAGTATTGTTTGATGCTATAGAAGACGCGTCGTTTGCAATAGTAAATAATATGGAGGGTAGAGGGTCTCTACGAAACTTAAAAGAAGAAGCTCAGGCAAATAATGCATTGCCAAAATTAAAAAAGGTGTTAAATGATTTTAGTATAAAAATAGTTTTAACAGCGCATCCAACACAATTCTATCCGGGTACAGTTCTAGGGATTATTACCGATCTGGCAAAAGCCGTTCAAGAAAGTAATCTTACACAAATTAAAAGATTGTTGGCACAGCTTGGTAAAACTCCATTCTTTAAAAAGCAAAAACCAACTCCTTTTGATGAAGCAGTTAGTTTAATCTGGTATTTAGAACACGTTTTTTACACAACAATATCTCAAGTAGTTAACTACATTCAAGAAAACATTACACAAACAGATTCTTTTAAAAATGCCCCTGTAACCTTAGGTTTTTGGCCGGGTGGAGACAGAGACGGAAACCCTTTTGTTACAGCCCAAATTACCAGAGATGTTGCAAACAAACTGCATAAAGCTATAATGCGTTGCTATCACAAAGATTTAAAACTCTTAAAAAGAAGAATAACTTTTAAAAAAGTTCACGATAAAATTACACGTCTTGAGCAGCAAGTTTATGCAATGGCATACACAGACTCTACAAATAACAGTTTGACAGTTAATGAGTTTTTAGGCGAAATTGAAAGTATTAAATCAACCGTTAAAAAAGAACATCAATCGTTATTTGTTGAAGAATTAACAGATTTGATTAATAAAATAAATTTATTTGGATTCTTTTTTGCCGAATTAGATATAAGGCAAGACTCAAGGAAGCATTCTCAAGCAATTTCAGATTTATTAGCGCTTTATAAAGAAACTAATAATAATAGTATTCCACCTGATTTTTTAAAATTATCCGAACAAGATAAAATTTCTGTTTTAGAGAATGTAACAGATAGCTTAAACGAAAATAAACTCCCTGAAAATGAATTAAAAAGAGCGATAGCTTCAATTTATGCTTTAAAAGATATTCAAAAACAAAACGGTGAAGCAGGCTGTAACAGGTATATTATTAGTAATTGTGGTAGTGTGTTAGATGTAATGCAAGTATACACATTACTTAGATGCTGTAACTGGACAACGCCAAAAGTAGATATAGTACCACTTTTTGAAACGGTAACCGATTTGCAACAGGCCCATGTGGTAATGAAAAATCTATACACCAATAAAACCTACAAAAAGCATTTACAAACCAGAAACAACAAGCAATATATAATGCTTGGCTTTTCTGACGGGACAAAAGACGGTGGATATTTAATGGCAAACTGGAGTATTTACCAAGCAAAAGAAGCTTTAACTAAAGTAGCTAGAGATAATAATATAGAAGTTGTTTTTTTTGATGGTAGAGGAGGACCTCCAGCTCGTGGAGGAGGAAAAACACATCAATTTTATGCCTCTTTAGGACCAACAATAGAAAACAAACAATTACAATTAACTATACAAGGGCAAACTATAAGCTCTAATTTTGGTACGGTAAACTCCTGTAAGTTCAATATAGAACAACTTTTAAGTTCTGGTTTAACAAGCTGTTTGTATAGTAATGAAATAAACAGACTTACAGAAAAAGACAGAGAGGTGTTAAACAGTTTAGCTAACATAAGCTATCAAGCATACACAGACTTTAAAAACCATCCCAAGTTTTTATCGTATTTAGAGAACAGAAGCACACTTAAATATTACGCAAAAGCAAATATTGGAAGTAGACCAAGCAAAAGAGGAACATCAGATAAATTAATTTTTTCTGATTTACGTGCCATTCCTTTTGTTGGTAGTTGGAGTCAGCTAAAACAAAACGTGCCCGGTTTTTATGGTTTAGGAACTGCTATAGAACATTTTGAAAAGCAAGGCAAACTAAAAGAAGTTAAACAGCTTTACCAGCGATCACTTTTTTTTAGAACATTGGTACAAAATAGTATGATGAGTTTAACAAAATCCTTTTTTGAGTTAACTGCTTACATGAAAGAAGACAAAGAATATGGAGCCTTTTGGCAATTAATTTATAACGAGCATTTAAAAACCAAAAGGTTATTACTAACTGTTTCCGGCTACAAAGAGCTAATGGAAGATGCCAAAGCAATGAAAGCTTCTATTGCCGTAAGAGAAAAAATTGTATTACCTTTATTAACCATTCAGCAGCATGCGTTGCTAACCATTCAAGAGTTAAATAAAAACAAAAAGCAAAACGCTAAATTAATTAGGGTTTACGAGAAAATGGTTACACGTTCATTATTTGGTAATATTAATGCAAGTAGAAATTCAGCTTAACTATGAAATCATCGCATTTGTTAGATAACGAGTATCATCCGTATTACCATCCGTACATTTCTCAACTGGGAGATGTTGAATTGTTACCCGAATTGCAAAATACCTTGGCAAAATTCAGCACTTTCTTAACTACCGTTCCAGACGAAAAGATGCTTTATGCCTATGCTACTAAAAAGTGGACTGTAGCTCAGGTTTTGGTTCATATAATTGATGCAGAGCGCGTGTTTCAGTACAGAGCACTAAGGTTTGCCAGAAGAGATAAAACTAATTTACCGGGGTTTGATGAAAATAAATACGTGCCGGTATCTAATGCTAATTTGCGTTCTAAATCGAGTATTTTAAAAGAGTTTACAGCTGTTAGAAATAGCACTATTGCACTATTTGAAACTTTTTCTGATGAAGATTTAATTGCAATGGGTAGTGCAAATGGCACAAACATGTCTGTAAGAGCGCTTGGGTTTGTTATTTGCGGGCATCAATTACACCACCAGCGCGTTATTGTAGAACGATATTTATAAAAAAAGAGCCTTTTTTTCAAGGCTCTTTTGGTTAATTATTTTACTATCTGATGATTAATCGTCTGTAGAATCTTCAGGAATTTCTATATTATCTACGCCTAAAGAATCATCATTTCCAAAATCGTCATCATCTTCATCAAAATTCTCCATAGTATTGGCTAAACGTGTGCTAACTTTTACCAGGTAAATGGTATCTTCTGTACGCACTTCTACAGCTTCAACTGTTTCGTTGTTTGCGTTTTTAAATTTTATGATATCATCATCACCATATCCATCAGGATACTTTTCAACTAAGAGCGACAAAATCTCATTTGTTAGCTTCTTATAATCTACAATTACACGTTTCATTGTTGTTGAGGCTATTAAGTTGGTTTAAACGAATTTATAAAAAAATGTTAAACAATTTATGTTACATATCTAAAACATAGGCAAATATTAATGGGGCAACTATGGTTGCATCAGATTCTATTATAAATTTTGGTGTATCTATATCTAATTTACCCCACGTAATTTTTTCGTTTGGTACAGCCCCAGAATATGAGCCATAACTTGTTGTTGAATCTGAAATCTGGCAGAAATAGCTCCAAAACGGCACATCGGTCATTTCTAAATCTTGGTAAAGCATTGGCACTACGCAAATAGGAAAATCTCCTGCAATACCACCACCAATTTGAAAGAACCCAATTCCGTTATCGCAATTGTTTTTATACCAATCTGCTAAATATGTCATGTACTCAATACCACTTTTCATGGTACTTGCTTTAAGCTCTCCTTTAATTACGTATGATGCAAAAATATTTCCTAATGTGCTGTCTTCCCAACCTGGCACTACAATTGGTAAGTTCTTTTGTGCTGCAGCATACATCCATGAGTCTTTAATATCTATCTCGTAATATTCTTCTAAAACTCCTGACAATAAGAGTTTATATAAAAACTCATGCGGAAAATAACGCTCTCCATTATTTTCAGCATCTTTCCAGATTTTAAAGATGTGTTTTTGAATACGTCTAAAGGCTTCTTCTTCCGGAATACAAGTGTCTGTAACTCTGTTAAGACCTTTCTCTAATAAATCCCATTCTTCTTGCGGAGTTAAGTCTCTGTAATTTGGAATTCTCTTGTAATGGTTGTGCGCCACCAAATTCATTACATCTTCTTCTAAATTGGCCCCGGTACAAGAAATAATGTGTACTTTATCTTGTCTAATCATTTCGGCAAAAATTTTGCCAAGCTCTGCAGTACTCATAGCACCGGCAAGAGTTACCATCATTTTTGCACCATTGTTAAGCTGATCTTCGTACGCCTTTGCAGCATCTACCAAAGAAGCCGCATTAAAGTGCAAGTAGTATTTTTCAATAAAATTTGAGATTGGGCCTTTAGTCGTTTTCGTCATCGTCGTATTTTTTTTGATTAGCGTATTTAAACTTGTAAGCTAGCATTTTGTAATAAAGTTTTGCTGCCAGAAAATCTGATGATTTTTCTTTTTCATTCGGGCAAAGCTCAACAATATCAAAACCTACAACGTTTTTCTTTTTAAAGATAAGCTTTAAATACGAAAGTGTCTCGTACCAAAGTAAACCTCCCGGCTCTGGTGTTCCGGTTGCAGGAAGTATAGACGGATCAAAGGCATCTAAATCTATTGTTATAAACACATTCTCTGTCATTTGATGCAGAGAATCTTCCATCCAATCATCATCATTCACCATGTCGTGAGCAAAATACACTTGAGTTTCATCCATGTGTTCAAGTTCAGAAACATCCATACTTCTAATTCCTACTTGAATTAAGTTGGTTGTTTTGCTTGCTTCGTAAACTGCACATGCATGGTTGCATTTACTACCTTCGTACTCCGAACGTAAATCTGCATGGGCATCAAGTTGTACTACCGTTAAATTATCAAAACACTCTTTAAATGCTCTAATAGAACCTATAGAAATTGAATGCTCTCCACCAAAAAGCGTAACAAATTTTCCTTGCTTTATATAGTTTTTGGTGATTTTATGCACAGCTTCTACCATTTTTTCAGGGCTACTGTTTTCTGAAATAGCAGGAGCTAAATAAACTCCTTTTTTGTAAGGTTCAGATTTAGTTTCTATGTCATAAAGCTCCATGTTTTCTGAAGCATGTAAAAACGCTTCAGGCCCTTTATCTGCACCTTTTTGCCATGTGCTCGTGCCATCGTATGGTACTGGTATTAAAACCACTTTAGCATCATCTAAGCGGGCGTATTTTTCTGGTATTCCCGCGTACGTTTTTTTAGTCATTGTATCCTAATATTTTTAAAAAGTCGTTAGCTGTTTGTTGTTCTGCAAAAACAGAAGTTTCTATTTCACCATTATCATTCTTTGTAATAAGAATATGTTTTGGTGCAGGGATCAAGCAGTGTTGCAAACCTCCATAACCTCCTATGGTTTCTTGGTATGCTCCTGTATTAAAAAAGCCTATATAAAGCGGTTTATTTTTATTGAATTTAGGCAAATAAATTGCGTTTACGTGTTGTTCGCTATTATAGTAATCATCGCTATCGCAGGTTAACCCACCCAGTAAAACACGCTCGTACTCATCGTTCCAACGGTTTAATGGTAAAATAATAAAACGCTTGTTAATAGCCCAGCTATCCGGTAATGTGGTAATAAACGATGAGTTAATCATGTTCCATTTTTCTCTATCGTTCTGTTGTTTTTGATATAAAACTTGATAGATTGCACCACCACTTTCACCTACAGTAAAGCTTCCAAATTCTGTAAATATATGGGGTACAGGCACATTAGCTTCATCGCAAGTAATTTTAATTTGGTTTACAATCTCATCAATCATATACTCATAATCATAATCAAAAGCTAATGAGTTTTTTATTGGAAATCCCCCACCAATATTTAAGCTGTCTAGTGTAGGGCAAACTTTTTTTAACTGTACATAAACCTTAAGGCATTTGGTAAGCTCATTCCAGTAATAAGCGGTATCACGAATGCCTGTATTAATAAAAAAGTGAAGCATTTTAAGTGATACCTTGTTATTATCTTTAATTTCTTTATTATAAAAAGGAACAATGTTTTTATAGCCAATACCTAAACGGCTTGTGTAGAACTCAAATTTAGGTTCTTCTTCAGAGGCAATTCTAATTCCAATATTAAACTTGGTATTAATTGCATCGCTTAAAAGGTTAAGCTCTTCAAAATTATCTATTATTGGAATACACTTATTATGGCCTGAGTTAATTAATGCTGCAATGTTTTCTATGTATTTATCGCGCTTAAAACCATTACATAATACATAGTTGTTTTTGGTTAATTTTCCTTTTTTTAACAGCGTATTTACAATATCAATATCAAAAGCAGAAGACGTTTCTATATGAATATCATTTTTTAGCGCCTCGTTAAGTACATACTCAAAATGAGAGCTTTTTGTACAGTAACAATAGTTGTAGCTGGCGCTATAATTATTTTTTTGCATGGCATTTTTAAACCACAGCTTTGCCCTATTTATGTTTTCAGATATTTTTGGTAAATAGGTAAACTTAAGTGGTGAGCCGTATTGTTCTACCAATTTCATGAGATCAATATCATGAAACTGTAAAGTATTGTCTTTGTTTAGCTTAAATTCTTCTTGCGGAAAATAAAAAGTTTGGTCTATTAAATCTATATATTTAGTTTTCATTATTGCTTTTTAGTGTTAATAAATTTGTTTAACAAAAGTGTTTAAAAGCAATAAAAACTAAATACGCAAAAGCTGAAAAAGAATGCACAGCATCAACAAAAATGATGCTACATTAGTGTTGTTATAAGTGTTGGAAGTTAGCTTTAAAAGCCGGTTATTCAATCTTAGAACTGCATAAGAAACAACCTTCCATTTTTTCTTATGCCCGGCATTATAAACAAATATCATTCGTTCAGCCAATGCGGGTGCAAAAGTGTATAAAAAATTTTATTTACCAAACACTTACCTAACTATTTTTAGCTAAATAATACTCAAAACTTTCTTTTAGCAAAGCTGAGGGAACATTTTGGTCTATAACCGGCTCGCCAATATTTTTTAAAAGTACAAAGTTTATATTGTTTTTAGTGTTTTTCTTATCGAATTTTAAATACGATAACACTTTGTCTATTTGCTGGTTAGAGAATTCTATTTTCTCAAAATAAGTTAAAATGTAATTAGTTAAAGTTTCTAAATGATGCTCGCTAAGACCAAGCTTTTTATGCGATAAATATGCCTCTAAAATCATCCCTATTGCAATAGCTTCACCATGTAATAATGGTTTTGTATGTGATAAAAAAACAGATTCTATAGCATGACCTAAGGTATGCCCAAAATTTAAAACTTTACGTAAACCGGCTTCTTTAGGGTCTTTTAAAACAATGTTGTTTTTTATAACAACCGAGGTGTATATTAATTCCTCTAAATTATTTGTAGTTAACTTGTTTAAACCTAAAAGTTGTTGCCAATAAGATTTATCTTGTATAAGGGCATGTTTAATCATTTCGGCAAATCCGCTTCTCATTTGATTTGCAGGGAGCGTGGTAAGAAAATCAACATCAATAATCACCAACTCCGGATTAACAAATAATCCGATTTGGTTTTTTACAACCCCTAAATCAATTCCTGTTTTACCTCCAACCGATGCATCTACCATACTAAGTAGTGTAGTAGGTACATTAATAAATTTTATTCCTCTTTTATAGGTGGCTGCAATAAAACCGCCCATATCTGTAACAACACCACCTCCTAAATTAATAAGCAGTGTATTTCTGTCTAAATTTAAATCGGTTAAAGCACCCCAAACACCTGTGCAAGTATCTATGTTTTTATGGTGTTCCCCCGGCTCAATTTCTATTACTTCTAATAGCGATTGTGGTAATTTAGATTTTGCCAAAAATGTTGGCAAGCAAAATTCGTGCGTATTACCATCTACCAGGATAATTATTTTAGAGTATTGTTCGGCTTCAATTAATTGCAAAAGCTCGTTATACGCTTTATCTCCAAATGAAACTGAGTAATTTTCTGCCTGTATTGATTTCATAATCTTAACAAAGCAACAAAATTAGTGAGATTTAAATAATAAAATTAAAAACCAGAAGTATATTTGCCGTTGTAATTAATGCATTGGTACATGGAAAAAATTTTTGACAATACAGAGACTGCATTTGCCTTAAAATCTGATGCCGAACTGGAAAGAGCCTATTTTTTATTTAAACTTATTGCTAGCGAACCTTTAGTGAAAATTGGTACAGCTGTTACAAACTTTGCTATAAAAACGCATCTTCCGGTAGAAAAACTTATAAAAATTACTGTTTTTGATCATTTTTGTGGAGGCGTTACTGAAAAAGATTGCATGCCGGTTATAGATAAAATGTTTGAAAAAGGTGTGAGTTCTGTGTTAGATTACTCTGTTGAAGGAAAAGAAACCGAAGAACAATTTGATTTTGCATTACAGAAAACTCTAGAAATCTTAGACTTTGTAAAAGAAAAAGAAGCCATACCATTTGCAGTTTTTAAGCCCACAGGCTTTGGTAGATTTAATTTGTATGTAAAAGTTGGAGCAGGGGAGAAGCTAACTCAAAAGGAGCAAGAAGAATGGCAAAGAGTAATAGAAAGGTTTGATAAGGCTTGCAAAAAAGCACACGATCTAAATGTTGGATTATTAATAGATGCTGAAGAAAGCTGGATGCAAGATGCTGCCGATGAATTAGTTACAGAAATGATGAAAAAGTACAATAAAGAGCGTGCTATAGTTTATAACACGTTACAAATGTACAGGTGGGATAGGTTAGAGTATTTAAAAAAATTACACCAGCAAGCCAAAAAAGAAGGGTTTAAAATTGGGGTAAAGCTGGTTAGGGGTGCTTATATGGAAAAAGAAAATGAGCGAGCCGAAGAAAATGGGTATCCAACACCAATTTGCGAATCTAAAGAAGCTACCGATACCAATTTTAATGATGCCGTAAACTATATTTTTGAAAACTTAGAAGACATTTGGCTTTTTGCAGGTACACATAATGAGTATAGCTCTTATTTAATAATGGAGCATATTCAACAAAAAGGAATAGCAAAAAACGATCACAGGGTTTGGTTTGGTCAATTATACGGAATGAGTGATCATATAAGCTTTAACCTTGCAAAACATGGTTTTAATGTAGCTAAATATGTGCCGTTTGGTCCCGTACGTGATGTAATGCCTTATTTAATTAGAAGGGCAGAAGAGAACACCTCTGTTGCCGGACAAACCACCCGCGAACTATCATTGTTAAAAACAGAAAAAAAACGAAGAAACTTATAATTATTCTATAGAGAGGGTTTTAACAATAGCCCTCTCTGTACAGTTTTCTACAGTGATAAGTACCGGTTTATTTTCTAAAACAGAATTAATCACATAAACTTTACAAGAGTCTCTTTTCACATCGCTTTTAGAAAAATCTACTTCTCCTTGTTTTAATATAGTAGATATTAACACGCTATCTATCGTAATATTTTTGTTTTCAAATTTGTTTATAATGTCGGGGCTGATATCTAAAGGTTTAGTAGTGATATTTTTAATTACGCGGGCATTTGGGAAATAGCTACAAGAAGCTTTCTTTCCGCTAAGAAAAAAAGACAAAATAACTAGCCCCATAGCAAAACCACCCAGATAAAAACCAAGACGTCGTAAAAAATTTGTGTTCATTTAAAAAATAAGAAAATTAATATCGCTATACGAAAGATCAAACCAGTCTGCAACCGATTTATTTGTTAAAATTCCGTGGTAAAAATACAAACCATTACGTAAACCACGATCAAAACGAAGCGAATTTTCTATTCCGCCATCTTCCCCAATTTTTAGTAAAATAGGAGTGCAAATATTGCTAATAGAAATAGATGCTGTTCTTGAATAACGAGAAGGAATATTGGGCACACAGTAGTGAATTACTCCATGTTTGGTGAATGTAGGATCTTTATGAGATGTTACTTCGCTTGTTTCAAAACACCCTCCCATGTCTATACTAACATCTATAATTACAGCACCCTTTTTCATGTTCTGTACCATAGACTCAGAGACAACGATTGGTGCTCTGTTTTTACCTCTTACTGCCCCAATGGCTACATCGCATCTACGCAACGCTTTTAATACATTTTTGGGTTGTAGGGTAGAAGTATATAATGTTCTGCCAAGGTTTGTTTGAATGCTACGCAACCTTGTAATAGAGTTATCAAAAACTTTAACGTTGGCGCCTAGTCCCATTGCTGCTCTGGCAGCAAACTCACCAACTGTTCCTGCACCGATAACAACCACCTCAATAGGAGGCACCCCGCTAATATTTCCGAACATGAGGCCATTACCAGTTTTTGAGTGCGTAAGTAATTCTGCAGCAATTAGCACAGAAGCAGTGCCTGCAATTTCGCTTAATGATCGTACTGCCGGATACGTACCATCGTCATCTCTAATAAATTCAAAAGCCAAAGCTGTTAATCTTTTTTTAGCCATGGCTTCAAAATATTTTTTGGTTTGCGTTTTAATTTGAAGCGCAGATATAATGGTTGTTTGAGGGTTAACATATTCTAACTCCTCTAAAGTAGGGGGTTCAACTTTTAGAATTATAGGACACGAAAATACTTTTTTGGTGTCGTGAGTAACTTCTCCGCCAGCTTCGGTATATTCTTTATCAGAAAAATTAGCTCCTTTTCCGGCACCAGATTCAATTAAAACCCTATGCCCGTGTGCAACTAAAGCATGAACGGCATCAGGTGTTAAACAAACACGTTTTTCTTGATGTAAAATTTCTTTAGGAATACCAATAAAAAGTTCTCCTTTTTGTTTGAGAACCTCTAAGGTTTCTTCTTGCGGTATAAGTTGTTGCTTGCTGAACGGTGAATTTGGCTGATTCATTTAGTAAAGATACAGAAAGAAACCAAAATTTTAAGCAGAAAATTTATCAATATCGGTATCTTCTGGGTTGTAGTATTTACGTAAAAAAGCTTTGGTTTCGTATTCTTTAATTTCTTTATCTATTTGTTTTAAATCAATACCATTAACATATTTATCAAAAAGTTTTAATCTAATTAAATACACAATAGGTATCACTACCATCATTATTGGTATCAACCAATATATTTCGAATTCATCAATAAATCTATTGTCTTCATTAAGAATACTAATTAATTGAAAAAGAAACATAGCGGCTGGAATTAAAATCACATGATACCACCAATGTTTGCAGGTTAAAAACCAAATTAAAAGGAGTATAAAAGGAATTAATTTTCCTGAAAGTAACCACGCAAGGGTATATAAGCTTTCAAATTTTTTACTTTCATAAGTAAAAAAGAAAGTTTCCCATGTACTAGAGTCTGGGAAACTTTCATATAAATAAAATAAATAAGGTGTAATTGAAATCAATAAAGCTACTAAACTACCCGTTCTCAGGTACTTTAATCTTACTGACCTCGATCCCTTGTTGGTTTTCGTAAAGTGTGTCTTCATCTGCTAAGCTGTTGGGGCTGCATGAAACAAATAGAGCCGACAATAGTGCAACAGCAGCTACTGCTGAAAAAAATTTTCTTGTTTTCATAATAGTGTTCTCTTTTAAAAGTTTGTAATAAAGTTGTTCTCTATACCAAACTTACTAAAAAAAAACTTACAAGAAAAATGTTTTTTTGTTGTATACTGGTCGGATAATATAGTATTTCATCGAAAACACTACTGTTTACCGGCCTTTTCAACGCATTATTTTTCTTTCAGAACACTACTAAAAACTGCTAATTTGCAGGCTTCTTCTGTCTGCATCTATTGTTTTAATGCATATTTGTAACGCATCAACCGGAATAAGATTGTGTATTTTTTTCGGCCACTCGATAAAACACCAATTTTTTTCGATTAAATACTCTTCAAAGCCTATGTCGTAGGCTTCTTCTTCTGAATCTATTCTGTAAAAATCAAAATGATACACGGTTTCTACACCATTTGTATACTCATTAACCAGGCTAAATGTCGGACTTGAAACTTCGTCTTTTATGCCTAATTGCTTCACTAAATGTTTAATAAGGGTTGTTTTACCGGCGCCCATTTCTCCCTTAAAAAGAACAGTTTTAGATTTAGGCTTCGCATATTCTATTATTTGTTGAGCAATATTAGGTAGCTCTTTCTCTGTGTACGTAAGTTCCATACTATACTATTTAGGTTCTAATACCACAAACGGTATAATCATTTCTTCTAAAGAAACTCCTCCGTGCTGGTAGGTGTTTCTATAATAGCTTACATAATGGTTGTAATTGTTTGGGTAAGCAAAAAAATAGTCGCTTTTTGCAAAAATATAAGTGCTGCTCATATTAATTGTAGGCAACCCTATACTTTTTGGTTGTTGTATGTGTATAACTTCTTTATCTTCAAAAGATAAACTCTTTCCTGTTTTATATCTTAAATTTAAGCTTGTTTCTCTATCTCCAATTACTTTAGATGGGTTTTTAACGTTAATTGTACCATGGTCTGTGGTAAGTATTAACTTAAACCCAAGCGCTTGTGCTTGTTGAATTATTTCTAACAAAGGAGAGTTTTTAAACCAACTTTGTGTGAGCGATCTATATGCTTTGTCGTTAGAAGCCAGCTCCTTAACCACTTCCATTTCTGTTTTGGCATGAGAAAGCATATCTACAAAATTGTACACTACAGTAACTAAATCATAAACTTTTTGAGCCCTAAAATTTTCGGCTAATTTTTTGCCTGCCTTAAGACTGGATATTTTATGGTATTGCCAATTAATATCTAATCCCAATCTTCTTATTTGCTCCTTTAAAAACTTATCTTCAAATAAATTCTTACCGCCTTCATCGGTGTCATTTTTCCAAAGATCCGGATGCAGTTTTTCCATATCTGCAGGTGTTAACCCAGAGAAAATTGCATTTCTTGCATATTGTGTAGCCGTTGGCAAAATACTAAAGTAGGCCTCTTCTTTGGTTTTTTTAAAGTAGTTAGATACAATGCTTTCAAAGGCCAACCATTGGTCGTACCTTAAATTATCTATAACCACCAACAAAACCGGTTGTTTTGAAGATAATTCCGGCACTATGTATTCTTTAAATAAGTTATGAGAAAGTACCGGTCCCTCGGTTTCTTTAAACCACTTTTCGTAGTTTTTTTCTATAAACTTACCAAACTGAATGTTTGCTTCTACTTTTTGTGATTCTAAAATTTCTATTAATCCGGTGTCTTGTATTTCTTCCAACTCTAACTCCCAATACATTAGCTTTTTGTAAAGCTCTACCCAATCTTGGTAGGTGTTTACCATTGCTAAATCCATAGCAATTTTTCTAAATTCTTGTTGGTAGTTAGAAGTAGTTTTCTCGGAAACCAAACGAGAATGGTCTAAGTTTTTTTTTAGCGAAAGGAAAATTTGATTTGGGTTTACAGGTTTTATTAAATAATCGGCAATTTTAGAGCCAATTGCTTCATCCATTATATATTCTTCTTCGCTTTTTGTAATCATTACAACAGGTAGCGACGGTTGCTTTATTTTAATTTCGCTTAAGGTTTCTAAACCACTTAAACCCGGCATGTTTTCATCTAGAAAAACAATATCAAAATTTGTTTTTTCTATCTCGGTTAATGCTTCTTGTCCGCTATTACAGGTTGTAACTTTATAATTTTTTTGCTCTAAAAATAATATATGAGGCTTTAATAAATCTATTTCGTCATCTACCCAAAGTATCTTAATATCATTCATATAAGTATATTTGCTCTGTTAAAATTAGACAGATTTGAAAAAGGTTAACAAACTTAAAATTTTTAATGACCCAATTTACGGATTTATTAGTATTCCTAACGAAGATATTTTTGATCTAATTTCTCATAAGTATTTTCAACGTTTACGAAGAATATCTCAAATGGGATTATCTTATTTGGTATATCCCGGAGCGCATCATACCAGATTTCACCACGCTTTAGGTTGCATGCACTTAATGAAGAAAGCTGTGCAAGTGTTACGCTATAAAGGTGTGGCTATAAATGAAGATGAAGAAAATGCATTGTATTGCGCTATTTTGCTTCACGATATTGGTCACGGACCATTTTCTCATGCCATGGAAAACAGTATAGTAGAAGGTGTTCATCACGAAACAATATCACTATTTTTCATGCGAGAGCTCAATAAGCAATTTAATGGAAAACTCTCGTTAGCTATAGATGTTTTTACCGGAAAATACCCCAGAAAATTTATGCATCAATTAGTTTCGGGGCAATTAGATATGGACCGGATAGATTATTTAAAGCGCGATACTTTTTACACAGGTGTATCAGAAGGGAATATAAATTCTGAGCGCCTTATAACAATGCTCAATGTGGTTAATGATGAACTTGTAGTTGAAGAAAAAGGAATTTACTCTGTAGAAAAGTTTTTAATTGCAAGGCGCTTAATGTACTGGCAAGTGTATTTACACAAAACCGGCTTGGTAGCAGAACAACTTTTAATAAGAATTTTAAAAAGAGCAAAAGAACTTGTAGATAAAGGTATTAGCTTGCCTGCAAGCTCAGCTTTTTCTTTTTTTCTAAATAATAAAATAACGCTTAA
>JBPEWY010000087.1:0-13034 GCA_052032225.1 Flavobacteriaceae bacterium | reverse complement strand
GGCAAATTATTTAAAAGTTTTGTTGTTGCGTTTATTAAATTTTTGGCATGAACTTTTTTAGTAAATCTTTCTTTTAAGATTGTATAACCATTTACCTGAGCTTCACTCCAAAGAGGTTTATTAGTATAAAGCTTAACAGCTGCAGCTGCAAACTCTTTATCGGTTTGGGTAACAATACCGTTTGGCGTTAATGTACCAAACATGCCTTCTGCCCCAATAGGTGTTGTAACACAGGGAGTACCATTTATCATTGCATCTATTAGTTTTCCTTTTAAGCCTGCACCAAAACGTAAAGGCACTAAACAAACCCTATACTGCTGCATAACAGTATGAACGCTTTCTGCCCACCCCTTTATTAAAAAACCTTCTTTAACGCTGTGTAAACTATTTATTTTTTGAGTTTTGTAAGCACCATAAACAGACAATGTTGCTTTAGGTAACTGTGCTTTTATTAAAGGCCATATTGTGTTTTTTAAGTACAAAATAGCATCTGTATTGGGCGCATGCAAAAAGTTACCAATTGTTATAAAACCTTCTCGTTGATTGAATTTTGGTACTGTGTTAATATTTAAATTTTCTGTATTTAGTAAAAATGGCAAATAAAGCAGTAAACTTTTAGGAACAGAAAAATGATTTACAAGAATATTGTATTCTTCTTCAGAGATAATTAAACTTAAGTCGCATCTGTAAATACTTGCTATTTCACGCTTTGTTATATCTAATTTAAAAAGAGATTTTAAGTTAAACTCCTTTTTTTGTTTTATTGCTTTATGCCTGCCCATTCGTAAGCAATGCAAATCTTCTGTATCTAATATTTTAAGCGCATTCGGGCAGTGCTCTGTAACACGCCAACCAAATTGTTCTTCGGTTATAAACCTATCAAATAATACAATATCAGGATTTAAATCAACTATAAAATCATCAAAACTCGAGTGGTTTAATTTAATGGTTTCACAAACAACCCCTAATTCTTGTAAAGGGTACGAGTTGTTGCTTTTTTCTGCTGCACTAACAAAGGTTAAGGAAAAATTGTGTTCTAAAAATGTATGAATTAATTGAAGCATTCTTGAGCCAGCTGCAGTTGTGGAAGGCTCAGGCCATACATTACCAATTATTAAAACCTTAAGCATAGTTGGTTACTTTATAATGCTCATTTTATATCTAAACCTTAGTGTGTTTGCGTATTGGGTTAACATATTAATTTGTTCATCTGTAAGTTCTGCATCTTTATGCACTATTAAGTAAGAGTCTAATGGCATATGACGTTTTTTTACTTCGTCTATAATTTCTTCTAGCTTTTTGTCTTTTCGTTTTGCCGAAAAACTTTTCCATTCAGAAAAATTAAGCTCTTCTTTACCATGATCTATATGCCCCTGTAACCAATAATTTACCGGCGTAATATAACTATACCAAGGGTATTTTGTGTTATTAGAATGGCAATCATAGCATGATGTTTTTAGCATTTTAGCAATAGCTTCGGGCGGGCGCTCTGCCACAATAAAATCGGTTTCCAAAACTTCTGTAGAAGTATTTTTATCCGGTCTGAAAAATTGAGCTATTATAAACACTACTAAAGCTAAACCTGCTATTTTTCTAAAGATTTTCATAATAATTGGTTTTAAGCCACCTAAATTAGCTAATTTAGTTGAATGACGCTGCAAGAGTTATACAATAGCTTAAATTATGTAACTGCTTCTAGAGAGCAACGAAGCTTTTACGCAAAGTATATTTTACAACATAATAATGAACTCCCCAACCTAATTGCTATTGTAAAATTAACAGATGATCCGGTTTCGTGTAAAGCCGGTTGGATTTTAGATTTTGTGGCTCGTAAAGATATAACTGCTATTGTACCTCACATAGATTTTTTTCTGCTAGATTTAGAAAAAGTATACTTAGATTCTTGTGTTAGGCCTGTTGCTAAAGTTTGCGAGGAGCTCATAACCCATTATTTTAAATGGCAAACTCCTGCCGTTATTACTGTTGTTACTAAAACCCACTTGCAAAAAATAACAGAGCTTTGTTTTGATTGGCTTATAGGCAAACAAAAAGTTGCCGTTAAGGCTTATGCAATGAACACCCTTTATTTATTAGGTACAAAGTTCTCTTGGATTCATAAAGAGTTAAAGCTTATTTTAGAACAAAATTTTAACAACCACACTGCTGCCTATAAAGCACGTGCTAAAAATATTTTAGCTAAACTTAATAAGTAGTTTTTTAGTTTCTAATTTAGTTTTGTAACAAGTATCTTTGCTGCTTTAAAAAAACAACACAACATGTCGCTCAATACGCTAAACGCTATTTCTCCAGTAGATGGCAGATACCGTTCTAAAGTAAGCTCTTTAGCTAATTTTTTTTCTGAAGAGGCTTTAATAAAATACCGAGTTCTTGTAGAAATAGAATATTTTATTGCCTTATGCGAAATTCCCCTACCGCAACTAAAAGATTTTGATGCTAATTTATTTGCAAAACTAAGGGCTATTTATAAAAACTTTACTGCTATAGATGCATCGGCCATTAAAGATATAGAGAAAACAACCAATCACGATGTTAAAGCTGTAGAGTACTTTATAAAACAAAAATTTGATGAGCTTGGCATATCTCAATATAAAGAGTTTATTCATTTTGGACTTACATCACAAGATATAAATAATACCGCAATTCCACTTTCTATTAAAGATGCTTTAAGCCAAGAGTATATACCAATTTACACCGAATTAAAAAATACCTTGCAGGCATTAGTTACGGAGTGGGAAAACATTCCAATGTTGGCTAGAACCCATGGGCAGCCTGCATCGCCAACCCGATTAGGAAAAGAAATTAATGTGTTTGTAACTCGTTTAAACGAGCAGTTTAATTTACTGAACGATATTCCTTGTGCTGCAAAATTTGGGGGTGCAACCGGTAATTTTAATGCCCATAAAGTGGCGTATCCTGATGTAGATTGGAAAGCATTTGCTACTAGCTTTGTGCAAGGTAAACTTGAATTGCAACACTCTTTCCCTACTACTCAAATAGAGCATTACGACCATATGGCTGCTTTATTTGATGCCTTAAAGCGTATTAACACTATTATTATTGATTTGAATAGGGATATGTGGACCTACATTTCTATGGATTATTTTAAACAAAAAATAAAAGCCGGAGAAGTAGGTTCGTCTGCCATGCCTCATAAAGTAAACCCGATAGATTTTGAGAATTCTGAAGGAAACTTGGGTATTGCTAATGCTATTTTTGAGCATTTAGCTGCTAAGCTCCCAATTTCAAGATTACAAAGAGATTTAACAGATAGTACAGTTTTACGCAACGTTGGCGTGCCATTTGCACATACTTTAATTGGTTTTAAAGCTACCTTAAAAGGTTTAAGCAAGCTTTTATTAAATAAAGAAAAATTTGAAGCAGATTTAGAAGACAATTGGGCGGTTGTTGCAGAGGCAATTCAAACGATACTTAGAAGAGAAGGGTATCCAAATCCTTACGAAACTTTAAAAGGGCTAACCAGAACAAACCAAAAAATTACTCAGCAAACCATTGCTGCATTTATTGATACGCTGCAAGTATCTGACGCTGTGAAAAAAGAACTCAAACAAATAACGCCAAGTAATTATACCGGTATATAAAAATAAAGGGCTGAGTTTTACTCAGCCCTTTATTTTTTTGCTGCTTTTAGTTAATTTTTAAAAAAATTACTTAGCTGCTCTAACTCTTTAGTTTCTATATTATTTTCATTAATAGCATTAGCCAATTTCATTATTTGAGAAGGTTGCATATTATCTCCTAACACACGCACTAGTGCAAAACCCTTGGTGTCATCACTGCCGTAAACTATAACTTCATCTAAAGCATCACTTTCTCCTTTATATTTTATTGTTGCTTTATTTTTACCAATACTAAAGCGCATAAGCTCTTTATAATTATCATTCACTAAAATTTGCTTTACTTTGGCTTTTTCTGCTTCAAATGCTGCTTTGTTACTTTCTGTTGCTCTGTAAGCTAAAACATTTAGTTTTTTTAGTGATTGGTATGCTTGTTTTTGCTCTGGCGTTAAAGTTGATTCTTCTAACTTTAATAAGCTGGCTGGCAAATCAACCGAAATAAAATCCGGCTTTTCTGAGCTTTCTACATAATATTCTTGAATACTCTGGTTGTTGTCGCACGCTACCAGCAATAAAGTGGCTGCAAATAGCATGGTGATTTTTTTTATAAGTTGCATAACTGTTTTTTTTGATGGTTAAAAGCCTGCAGATTTACTGCAGGCTATGTTGTACATTTATTGTTTTTTACCGGCTTTCTCTAAATCTGAAGGCAGGTTCATTTTTTGTGTTAAACTTCCTATTTTGGTAAGATCTATATCACCTGTAAGTGTAAGTAGCACTGTTTCTACTTTTCTTCCGTTTGTTTCTACATCTTTAATTCCGGAAACAAACATTAACAACTCACTTACATGATCTTCGTCTTTACCTTCTTTAACATAAAACTTAACATTGGCTTCTTTGTCTTTTACTCGCATAAGCTCTTTTAATGATGAGCTTTTTAAGTATTTATTTACTGTGGCCTTCATCTCATCGGCAGTACTTTTATTTTCTGTTATAAAAACTTTAAGGCTGCTTAATGATTTTGCCATATCTATATAGTCTTGCGCTTCAGGATCGTTAACATCTACTGCCATTTTACTTAGCATATCAAACATGTTTTTGTTAACAATCACAACAGATACATCGTCTCTATCTTCAAACTTATCAAAAGCCGATTGTCCTATCATGGCTAACGGAGCCAAAAGAAACGCTACTATTACTATTACTTTTTTCATGATTTTTAAATTGTGTTAAAGGTTATTTTAAAATTTTGTTTTTTGCTTGTTCAAATTCGCCCAAATAAGCAATTTTTTCAGTTCCCTTATTTAAGTTTTGCGCAATAAGGTCTAATGCTTTTTTGGTTTCTTGGTAGGCAAGTTCCGGGTTGTTTATAACCTGTTTGTTGCCAGTGGCATTGTTAGTGCCAAAATAAACGCCAAACACCAATGCAACTACAGCTGCCACAGAAATCCACTGATACACAATTTGCTTTTTAGATTTTAATGGAACGGGTCTGGTAGACTGTTCGGTTTTGGCTACAGAAAAGTACTCAAACATTGGTTTGTATTGCTCTAAGTGCGGCGCCACATTATTTTGAGAGAAATACGATTGTAATGTTTGCTCTTCGGCAACGGTTGTACGTGCCTCAAAATACTTTTCTAAAAGGTTTTCTATTTTTTTAACTAACTCCATAGTTGTGTTTTTTTATTAGTTGTTCTCTAACAGCCTTTCTGGCTCTAGAAAGTGTTACTCTAACAGCCGTTGGGTTCATATCTAACATGGCTGCAATCTCATCAAAATCGTATTGTTCTACATCACGTAATTGCAATACTAATTTTTGTTGTTCTGGCAAGCTTTGCATAATTTTTTGTACCCATTGTATGCTATCTGATACTTCTGCCTGTTTGTGTACAGATTGGTTGTTGTCTTTATAATTACTATGAACCAATTTTAAGTTAGATGCTTGTTTAGATTTTAACCTGTCTAAACAGTAATTTTTGGTCATAGTCATTGCAAAAGCTTCAACATTCTTGTAGGTTGCTATTTTTTTATTGTTAGACCACAACTTTAATAATATTTCTTGTGTTGCGTCTTCGGCTTCTTCGTTAGATACGAGTAAGCGTTTAGCTAACCTGTACATTTTATCTTTAAAAGGCAATACAATATGTAAAAAATCTGCCTGCTTCATGTTGCATTAGTTGGTTGTAAACCACTATTTAAAAGTGCGTTACAATAGGAAGACGAAATACTCTTAAAATTGTTACAAAAAATTTTGTTTTGATTTGAATGTAAGTATTTTTGGATAAGAATAGACTAAAAAGTATAAATTTAAAACCATGAAAAATAAATTTTACGGAATGTTTTTGCTTTCGCTCGTAGCAATATTTTTTATTGCTTGTAGTAAAAGTGATGACACTCCTACCCCAAACGGAAATGATAACTCTAACCCAGATCCAGATAATGTTGAGCTTGAAAGTGAAATTAATGATTTTGTCTGGAAAGGTATGAACGAAATTTACCTTTGGCAACAAGACGTTGCTAACTTAGCTGATAGTAAAGATGATGACCAAAATGCATACTATACCTTTTTAAACAGCTACAACACTCCAGAAGCCCTTTTTGATGCCTTGCTATATCAAAAAGATGTGGTAGATAGATTTAGTTTTATTGTAGATGATTATATAGAGTTAGAAAAATCATTTCAGGGTATATCTAAAAGTAACGGTTTAGATTTTAGGTTAGGCTATATTGGAGACTCTAACGATCTTTTTGGATATGTTAGGTACGTAGCTGCCGGCTCTGATGCAGCTACAAAAGATATTAAAAGAGGTGATTTCTTTTTAACCGTAGATGGCCAGCAACTAAATATTAACAACTATCAACAACTATTATTTGGTGAGAATGATACTTATACACTTGGCATGGCAGATGTTAACGGCTCTACCATCACTCCAAACGGTAAAGAAGTTACCCTAACAAAGTTTGAGTTTACAGAAAACCCAATTCTTGTTAGTGAAACCATCGAAGAAAACGGAGTTAAAATTGGCTATTTAATGTATAACAGTTTTATTGCTGATTTTGATGATGAGTTAAATAATGCATTAGCCCAATTAAAATCTGAAGGAATTACCGAATTAGTTTTAGATTTGCGCTACAACGGAGGAGGAAGAGTATCATCGGCTGTAATCTTATCAAGTATTATTGCTGCACAGCAAACATCAACAGCAGATGTGTTCACTACAGAACAATGGAATGACAGATACCAAACCTATTTTGAGCAAAATGCTCCGGATAGGCTTGTAAATTACTTTACCGATACGCTTTTAGATGGTACACCTATTACAGAGCTTAATTTAAACAGAGTGTATGTACTTACAACATCTAGCACAGCTTCTGCAAGTGAGTTGGTTATAAATGGTTTAGAACCCTATATAAATGTCATTCAAATTGGTACAAACACAACAGGTAAATACACCGCTTCGGTAACACTTTACGATTCTCCTAACTTCGGACGTGATAATGCTAATCCTAATCATACATACGCCATTCAGCCATTAGTATTGAAATCTGCTAATGCTAACGGAGTAACAGATTATTTTAACGGATTAACACCAGATATTGAAATCTCTGAAGATATAACTAATATGGGAGTTTTAGGCGATAAGAATGAACCGTTATTAGCAGAAGCTATTGCTCATATTACAGGTGCATCTGGCAAGCAATTTACTCGAAAAAAAGCTCCTTTCGCGTTTAAAGATGTAGCCGGATCAAAAGATTTTACACTTTTAAAAGACAACATGTTTATAGATATAAACCGAATAAAACTTCCTGAAAACTAAAAAAAGGCCGCTTAAAAGCGGCTTTTTTTATTTATGTATATATTTAAAGTATGAAAAAAACATACATATACCTACTTTTTGTTATTGCCTTTATCTCTTGCTCAGACCAAGATGATAATGCTGTTGTTATAAATCCGCAAGTTCAGGTACAAGATTTTGTCTGGAAAAGCATGAACCTTTGGTATTTTTGGCAAGCTGAATCTGCTAATTTGGCTGATGACAGGTTTGCATCTAACCAAGAATACGTATCGTATTTAGAACAATTCACAGATATTGAAGCATTTTTTTACAACGAATTAATAGTTTCTGATGACAGATTTAGCTTTATAGCAGCCAATTACAACGATTTATTAAATGCCCAACAAGGTGTATTTAAAAGTAACGGAGTAGAATTTGGATTGGTTATTTACGATACCGATAAAGTTTTAGGATACGTTAGGTATATTGTTCCAAATTCTGATGCTGCAACTAAAAATATAAACAGGGGCGATATTTTTATTGGTGTTAATGGTACTACGCTTACATTAACTAATTATCAAGAGCTATTATTTGGTGAAAACGATACCTATACGCTTAATATGGCTACCATTAGCAACAATACTGTAACACCAAACGGACAAGAAGTTACACTAACCAAAACAGAGCTTACAGAAAATCCTGTTTACTTAAGCAAAGTTATTGAAGACTCCGGTAGAAAAATTGGTTACTTAGTGTACAATGGCTTTACCAGTAATTTTGATGAAGATTTAAATAATGTATTCGGACAATTTAAAAACCAAGGTGTAACCGATTTAATTTTAGACCTTAGGTATAACCCCGGAGGTTCTGTAAGATCGTCTGTACAACTCGCCAGCATGATAACCGGACAGTTTACCGGGCAATTATTTATTAGACAACGCTGGAATGATAAAATACAAGCACAACTATCTGATGCTTTTTTAAATGATTATTTTACAGACGAACTCTCTAATGGTACTACAATTAACAGTTTAGGGCTTCAAAAAGTTTATATTTTAACTACCGGTAGCACAGCTTCGGCCAGTGAGTTGGTAATTAATGGACTTACTCCCTACATAGATGTAGTGCAAATAGGGGAAACTACACGCGGAAAAAACGAATTTTCTATTACACTTTTAGACGATCCGGAAAATAGTTATTTATATAATGAAGAAAGGCTTAATCAAGTAAACTCAAGTCATACTTGGGGATTACAACCATTGGTTGGAAGAAACGAAAATGCTGCAGGTTTCTCTGATTATACAAATGGCCTGCCTCCTACTATTGCTCTAGAAGAAGATTTAGAAAATTTAGGTGTTTTAGGTAATGAAAATGAACCTCTATTGGCTAGAGCCTTGCAAGAAATTACCGGTAACTCTGGTAAATATGGGTTTTACGCTCCTAAAATGCCTGTTAAAGTAATTGATGAATCTAAAGCTCACACTCCAAACCAATTTAGAATGTATTTACAAAAACAACTTCCTTTTAATAATTAAAAAAAGCCGCTTTAAAGCGGCTTTTTTTATCAGTATAAATTATAATTTACTCCAACACTAAAGTTTCTTCCAAGGGTAGAAAACCTATAAATTTCTGTGTATGTTTCATTAAATAAATTTGTAACGCTACCATAAAGCGTAAGCTTATCATTTAATATCTTTTTACTTAAAAAAATATCAATCAAACTATAGGAGTTATCGGTAACTTCAGGGAAAAAATTAATTAAACGCTCTCCAAAATAATTATAGTTTACCGCTATCCCGTTACCATTGTGGTTATAACTTAATGTACTGGATATTTTATGTTTGGGTATTTGTAGCATTAACGCTTTTTCTCTGTTTATAAAAGTATGGTTTGCATTCCAGCTTATTTTGTTTGTTATATCCCAATTTACTATTGTTTCTAAACCTCTAGCAAAAGAATTCCCAACATTGTTTCTGTACTCCGCCTGAAAAGTAACCGGGTTTATGGTATAAAAAATTACAGCTTCTTTCTCTTCTCTGTAAAAGAAAGTGGTATTAAACAAAAAATTATGGCGCGCAAACTCAAAACCTACCTCATAGGTGAAATTTTTCTCCGGCTTCAAGTCCGGATTTCCATATGTTGGGTCAAAAAGCTGAAACAATGTAGGCGTTATGTAGGCCGAACTAAATGAGCTTATTAATTTTACAACAGATGTTTCAGATAATTTAAACCTGTAAGAAGGATTAATGTTTACTACCGCATAGCTATTGTATTCGCTATGAAAATTAAGTCGTAACCCTGTATTTAAATTAAATCCTGAATCAGAAACAAATACACTTGTAATATATGGGTCTACCGTAGTAAATGTAGCATTATCTGCATCTAAACTGGTAATATAATTACCGGTATTAAAATCTATAACTGTATTATCTGCACTATGCTTTTGAATATTAATACCTGTTAAAAGATTTAATTTACGCGATATACGTACTTTATTAAAAATATCGACTGTAAGACTTTTAGCACTAAAGGTGCTCGGGAAAGACGTTTCTTTAAAATCTCTGTCAAAATCCTGAAACGAAATGTTTGCAAACAATTCTCCTTTGTTATAACTGTACCTTGGCGATATTACAACTCCTTTTTGGGTGTTTCGGGCTGTATTATTAGCATCTGTAAATCCAAAAGTTTCATCAAATGAAACCTTATTTTTTTGAAACATACCTGAGGTGTTTACAGAAAGTTTATCGGAAAACTCATAATTTAGTTTTACCAAGGCATTTACCTTTTGAAACGGGTTAGCCTTAAAATCTTCTCCAGAAAGCGCCGACAACCCTTCTGTGTAAGTGGCTCCAAAATTTGCCAGATATGATAGAGCATTAGCCTTGCCCGATAATGTTAAAGCACCGGTGTAGCTATCGGGGGCAATACTTTTATTTTGCTGGTCATTATTTGTGCTAACTTGTGTGTTTACTGAGGCTTTAAAAGTGTTTGATTCCGGTTTTTTTAATGTAATATTTATAACTCCGGTAGCTGCATTTGCACCGTAAAGTGTACTGGCTGCTCCTTTTATAATTTCTATAGATTCTATTTGATTTACAGTTAGTAAATTCAAATCAAAATCATTAGCAATTGCCGATTGGTCTGATACCGCTACCCCATCAATTAAAACTAAAACTTGTTTGTTTCTTCCTCCTCTAAAATAATACCCTAAGTTTTGGCCAGATACACTATTACTGCCGTTAATTATAATTCCGGCTAAAGTGTTTAAAATTTGAGGCAATGTTTTACCCTTAACTTTTTCTAAATCTTCTGATGTAATTTTTTGCACTACCTTACCTGAGTGCTTCCTTTTTAGTGGCAGTCTTGAGTCTGTAACCACTACTTCATCTAAAGTTTGAATTTGATTTTCTTGTCCGTACAATTTAATGCTTAGCAATAGTAAAATTGCCGGAAATAAATAGTTTCTTTTCATTTTTAATAAAAATAAAAAGGGAGAAAAGCATGAAGTTTACCCATACCTAAACTTTTATCCCGAAAGTTAGACATATATGTTACAATACAGGCAGGTCTCCTGGCTCGCGTCTTAATATGAGTCTTCCCAAAACAAAAGTTTCAGTGACATTGTAGGCATATTAAGCACCTAAAAAGGCTTAGCTTACAGTTGCGGGAACAGCTCAGGTTTTTCACCTGATTCCCTTTTAATTACTACCTAAGTAGTAAACCTGTATTGTCTCTGCGAAGGTAAACAAATTATGGTTTAACACACATATAATAATAATTAATATTACTTTTGATATATGGTAAATAAAGTACTGCTTTGTATATTTATTATTGCTGGATTGTTGGGATGTAAAGAAACCAACAATACTGAAAATAATTTACCTGACTTACAAAGCAATACACCTAAGTATGCAACCGGATTTACCATTAAAAAGGGCGACTACTATTCGGTAATTACTGTTACAAATCCTTGGCCAGAAGCAGAACGCCATTTTACATATTTACTTTTAGGCCACAATATGCCTGTTCCTGAAAATGTAAATTATAACACCATAGTTAGAATTCCGGTAAAAAAAGTTGTAGTTACATCAACCACACATATCCCTGCTTTAGAAAGCTTAGGAGTTTTAAACAGTTTAATTGGTTTTCCTGACACGCATTATATATCCTCTAAAAAAGCTCGTAATCTGGTAGAAGACGGTCATATAACAGAGTTAGGTTCTAACGAGAGTATTAATGCAGAGGTACTACTAAATTTAAAACCCGATGTTGTTTTTGGATTTAGCATTAATAATGCTAATAAAACTTACAACACCATAAAAAATAGTGGAATTCCTGTGGTTTATAATGGCGATTGGACTGAGCAAACACCCTTAGGAAAAGCAGAATGGATAAAGTTTTTTGCTCCTTTTTTTAATAAAGAAAAGGTTGCAGACAGTCTTTTTTCCGTTATAGAGCAAAACTATATTAATGCTAAAAAAATAGCTGCTAAAACTAAAGTAAAACCTAAAGTTATTAGCGGCTCTATGTACAAAGATGTTTGGTATGCGCCGGCAGGAAATAGTTGGATGGCTACTTTTTTAGAAGATGCTAATGCAAATTATGTCTGGAAAAACACTAAAGGAACCGGAAGTTTAACGTTAAGTTTTGAAAGCGCTTTAGAGCAAGGTACAGATGCTACCTATTGGATTGCTCCCGGACAGTTTGTTTCTTATACAAAGTTGTTAAATGAAAGTGAACACTATCAAAAATTTAAGTCGTTCATCAACAAAAAAATATACACATTTAGTCTTACAAAAGGTGAAACCGGAGGTATTTTGTATTATGAATTAGCACCAAACAGACCAGATATAGTTTTAAAAGATATTATTAAAATTGTACACCCAAATGTGTTGCCAGATTATAAACCTGTATTTTTTAAACCCTTATTACCTTGAAGTTACATTACAGTAAATACCTTTTTTTTGTTTTACCGGTACTACTTTTTTTGGCTTTACTTTTAAATATTAGTTTAGGCTCAGTCCATATTCCTTTTAAAAATGTCATAAATTCTCTTTTTGGATTAGAAACTTCTAATCCTACCTGGCAGTATATAATTTTAAATTATAGATTACCCAAAGCCATTACAGCAGTAATTGTTGGCTCGGGTTTATCGTTAAGTGGGTTGTTAATGCAAACCCTTTTCAGAAATCCGCTTGCCGGTCCTTTTGTTTTAGGAATTAGTTCTGGTGCCAGCTTAGGGGTTGCCTTTGTAATTATGGGTAGCGGATTGTTAGGAGGCTTATTAGGCACAATTTTACAAGGTACAGCAGCCATAACTATTGCAGCTATAATTGGAAGTTTTTTGGTTTTACTTACAGTTTTGCTGGTGGCAAATAAAGTTAGAGACACCATGGCTTTATTAATTATAGGGCTTATGTTTGGCAGTATTACAACAGCAATAGTTAGTGTATTATCGTATTTTACAAATTCAGAGAAGCTTCAACAATACGTATTTTGGTCTTTTGGTAGTTTAGGAAACTTATCATGGACTTCTGTTATATTGCTTTCCGGGTTGCTTTTAATAGGAATTATATTTAGTATAATACTTTTAAAGGGATTAGACGCCTTACTTTTAGGAGAAAATTACGCACGAAGTCTTGGAATATCAATTCAAAAAACA
>JBPEWY010000086.1:0-3134 GCA_052032225.1 Flavobacteriaceae bacterium | reverse complement strand
ATTCATTTTTACATAATCTGCATTGCCTGCTGCTTCTGCTGCTGCTAATGATTTTTTGGCTGCTTCTATAGCTCCTTTTTTATCGCCTGCCTTGGCATAAATAAGTGATTGCTGACGTAAATACCAAAAACGAGGCTGATCTTTAGTTAGCTCTACAGCTTTATCAATCCACATTTTAGCTTTATTAATATCTTTTCCTTCTTGTAAATAATAAACAGCTGCAGCATAATAATCGTTGGCAGATGGCCCATTCATAACGGTCTCTATACTTTTAGATACTTTAGCATCTGTTGGAACGCTAAACGGGATTGCCACATAGGTTTTTTCCCAAAACATATCAATTGTAGCAGTACTATTGGTAATGTTATTTATATCAATAGTAAATGTCTCAACAGAAAAAGGAATATCGTGCACCTCTACAGTAGCTTTTGCAGCTACCTTAGCATCATCCCATTCTCTTGGTAATCCCCAATTATTTGCATCAGAATAAAAAATAACATCCCAAGATGTTTCATTAGGGATTGTATAAATTGCATAGCTCCCTGCTTTTAATTTAGTGCCGGCAACTGTTACATCATCACTAAAAGTAATTTTAGTATTGGCATTAGCTCCGGTTCTCCAAAGCTTTCCGTAAGGCACTAAATCGCCAAAAATTGTTCGTCCTTTAACAGATGGCCTAGAATACTCTATGGTTACATCGGTTAATCCCACTTTCTGTTCTATTTTAGAAAACGGGCTGGGTTGTGGTGTTTGTATTTGGGCACTCATGGTAGCTGATGCCATTACAAAACTTAAAAAAATAAGCACTCTTTTCATTGTAGTTGATTTTTTGTTAGTGTTTCTTTGTAGTTAATAATTCGGGCAATAAAGTTGCCCTTTTATAAATGTTAAAATTACGCATTTAGCCACACTATACTTGTTAATAAATCCTTAAATTAAAAAAGGTATCTTTGCCCAAATTTTTAACCTCTTTTTAGCGTGAAAAAGTATTATGCTGAGTGCCTTGGCACATTCTCTATGGTTTTTTGCGGATGTGGTGCAATGACCATTAATGAAGTTTATAATGGGGCTATTGGTCATGTTGGTATAGCTATTACATGGGGACTTATTGTAATGGCAATGATTTACGCTTACGGAGAAATTTCGGGAGCCCACTTTAACCCGGCAGTAACGATTGCATTTGCATATGCCAAAAAATTTGATTGGAAAAACGTTCCGCAATACATTACTGCACAAGTAATTGGTGCATTTATAGCAATAGTAATACTCTGGTTTTTATTTCCTGAAAGTACTTCGTTTGGTGCAACCTACCCTGCAGAAAATTTTACGTGGTACAAACTCTTTATTGTAGAGCTTTTACTAACCTTCATGCTAATGGTTGTTATTATAAACGTTTCTACCGGAAGTAAAGAAATTGGTACTATGGCAGCAATTGCAGTTGGAGGCGTAATTTTATTAGAAGCCATGTTTGCCGGCCCGGTAACAAAAGCTTCTATGAATCCGGCTCGTTCTTTGGCGCCGGCACTATTTTCCGGACACATATCTTATTTATGGGTTTATTTAACAGCCCCAATAGTTGGAGCAATCTTAGCCGTTTCTTCATGTAAATTAGTTAAAGACAAGCAATGTTGTTAAACTAACGGCCTTATTAATATTTTTTGTTTAACTTTATGTGATTTTTTTTAAACATAAAGTGAACATTTTAGTTACCGGAGCAACGGGTTATATTGGTAAACGTCTTATTCCTTTATTGGCACACAAGGGGCATCATGTGTATGCTGTTGTTAGAGATTTAGCACGTGCAGATAGAGATTTTGTAGAAGATAAAAATATTACGGTAGTTGAAGCAGATTTTTTAAAACCACACACACTGCATACTATTCCCAAAAATATTGATGTTGCCTACTATCTTATACACTCCATGTCTAATTCCAGTAATAATTTTGAGGCGTTAGAAAAAAAATGCGCTCATAACTTTAAAAATTGTATTGAGCAAACCCAAACGCAACAAGTTATTTACTTAAGCGGAATTACAAACGACACAAAGTTGTCTAAACATTTAGCTTCACGAAAAAATGTTGAAAGTACGCTTAAGGCAACCAACTATGCATTAACAACTTTTAGAGCAGGTATTATTGTTGGATCAGGCAGTTCTTCTTTTGAAATTATAAGAGACCTTGTAGAAAAGCTTCCAATAATGATTGCGCCTAAATGGTTAAATACTAAAACGCAACCCATTGCTATTAGAGATGTACTACAGTATTTAACCGGAGCAGCCGGAAATGAAAAATTGTACAATAAGTCGTTTGATATTTTCGGCCCGGAAATATTAACTTACAAACAAATGCTACTGGAGTTTGCTAAAATTAGAAAGCTCAAAAGAATTATAATTACAGTGCCGGTAATGACTCCTAAACTATCATCGTATTGGTTATATTTTGTTACTTCTACTTCGTTTAAACTGGCTGGTACGCTTGTAAACAGTATGGGTGTACAGATAATAGGAAAACCAAGCAACATCAACAAAATACTATCTGTTAAACCCATAACTTATGCAGAAGCTGTAAAATTAGCTTTCAAAAAAATAGAGCAAAACAGTATTATCTCAAGCTGGAAAGATTCCTTTATAAGTGGAGAAATACAAGACAAAGCACACCAATTTATAAATGTACCAACATATGGCTGCTTTAAAGACATTAAAAAGAAACCCATACAAAATAAAGATGCTGTTATAAAAAAAATATGGTCTATTGGCGGAGATAATGGCTGGTATTACGGTACTTTTTTATGGAAGGCAAGAGGTATTATAGATAAGCTTTTTGGAGGTATAGGTTTAAGAAGAGGAAGAACAAATCCTACCGAACTAAATGTTGGTGACGCTTTAGACTTTTGGCGTGTGATTTTTGCCGATAAGAAAAATGGAAAACTACTCTTATATGCCGAAATGAAACTTCCCGGAGAAGCATGGCTGGAATTTAAAATAGAGCAAAACACACTTATTCAAACAGCAACTTTTAGACCTCTTGGTTTGGCAGGAAGACTGTATTGGTATCTGGTTAGTCCGTTTCACTGGTTTGTTTTTAACGGAATGATTAATCAGCTAACCAAATAAGCCTTTTTTCTACACTTCTTTT
>JBPEWY010000085.1:0-7131 GCA_052032225.1 Flavobacteriaceae bacterium | reverse complement strand
ATCTCATCTGGGAAAATATGAGCTACACCAAATGCAATAGCTTCTTTTTCAATTATATTTTTCAGGACGTCTCTTTTGGCTTTGGAAAGCTTTTTAGAATCCGTTAAAATATCATTTGTAAAGTTTTCAGGTAAAATAACGGCAGCAGCAGTTACCGGACCGGCTAAACACCCCCTGCCGGCTTCATCTGTACCGGCTTCTAAACAACTATTTATGTATGGTTTTAAGGTCAAAAACTGTTAATTTTTTCTTAACTAAAAGTTAAAAAAAGTCTTAAATCGATATCAATCAAAAATAAATGAAAAATTTAACAAATTCAGGACGTTTAAATTTTGGTAAATAATATTAATATTTACATTTTTGATGCGGCTAATTTAAAATAATGTAAATAATGAAATCTAAACTAAGAAGTTTTTTAACACTTGTTGCTGTTTTTTCAGTAATGTTTTCTTTTGCTCAAGAGAAGACTATCACTGGAAATGTAACAGATCAAGATGGTATGCCTTTACCAGGGGTGAATATCTTGGTTAAAGGGACTGCAAGGGGTACCCAAACTGACTTTGATGGAAATTACACTATCAAGGCAGATGTAGGTAATGTTCTGGTATTTACGTATATCGGGCAAAAAACCGAAGAGAGAACCGTAGGTTCTGCTAATGTAATTAATGTGCAAATGCAAGAAGATGCCCAAGCACTAGAAGAAGTAATTGTTGTTGGTTTTGGTGAGCAAACCAAAAAATCACTTACTACTGCTGTGTCTAAGGTAGATGGTGAAACCATTAAAACAATTGCTACTCCTAACATTTCTGGTGCTCTTCAAGGATCTGCTAATGGTTTACAAGTAAACCAAAACTCTGGTGTTCCTGGAGCAGCATTCTCAGTAAGAATTAGAGGAGCAAGTTCAATTAATGGATCGAATGAACCACTATATGTTGTAGATGGCGTGCCAATTTTATCTGGAAGTATTGGAGACAATGCAATTGGAGGCCAAGACAATGATATTTTAGCTAACCTTAACTTCTCAGATATTGAGTCTATTCAGGTTTTAAAAGATGCTTCGTCTGCAGCTATTTATGGAGCTAGAGGAGCAAACGGGGTTGTATTAATTACTACTAAAAAAGGAAAGTCTGGTAAGACCCAAATCCAACTTAATACTTATGTAGGTTTACAAGACCCTATTAAAAAGCCTGAAATCTTTACTGCAGGGCAATACTATCAATTTGCAGATACAGCATTAGAATCTGCTTTTGGTGTTCCTGGCTTAATGTCTCAGGGAGCAATATTTGGTTATTCTCCACTTAACGATCCGGATTTAGGATTTAATTCTTTAGAAGAGCTATACGCTTCAGATTTTGGAGATAACTATGTAGATGCTATTTATAAAGATAACCCAGCGATTGTTAGACAAACAGATTTAACAATTTCTGGAGGTTCTGAGAAGGCTAGATACTATGCTAACTTTACAGACTTTAAACAAGACGGAGTAATAAGAGGTCAAGGATTTGATAGAAGATCTCTTACGTTCAATGCTAACTTTCAAGCTACAGAAAAGTTAAGTATAGATGCTGCTACTACAGTATCACAATCGGATAATAGCCGTATTAATGGAGATAACAATATTTATGGTGCTTTAACAACTTCAATATTAGAAATCCCTGGATTTAATCTTTTCAATGAAGATGGCACATACAACACGGCAGACTTTTTATTCTCTAACCCATTACAAAATGCTTTAGTTGATGAAACAAGTTCAAGAACATTTAGATTGTTCTCTAACATTGGTTTACGTTATCAGTTAAATGATAACATATCATTCAACTCTAAAGCATCATTAGAGCGTGTAGATTTTAAAGAATTAATTTTCACACCTTCTACCACTAGAAGAGGAGCTCCTTCATCTGGTCAATCAGATAAAGATGTAATATTATTAAACAGATGGAACATTACATCAACAATTAATTACAACAAGCGTTTTGGTGATTTTGATGTAACAGGAGTTGGTGGTTTTGTTATAGAAGGAACAAATCAGGATATTACAGAAGTTTCTGCTACACAAATACCGGCTGGATTTAGATACCCAATATCTGGAGCTACACCAATTCAGTCAGATAACTTTATTACAGAAGAAAAAATATTCTCTTACTTTGGTAGAGTAGGTGTTGCTTGGAAAGATAGATTATTCTTAGAGGCAACCATGAGAGCAGATGCAGCTTCTGTATTCGGACAAGACAATAAAATTGGTTATTTCCCGGCATTCTCGGCAGCATATATTCTGTCTGAAGATGACTGGTTTAAAAATGATATAGTAACCAACTTTAAAGTTAGAGCTTCTTGGGGGCAAACAGGTAATGCGTCTGGAATTGGAAACTTTGGTTCAAGATTCTTAGCAGGCACAGCTCCATATACCAATAATCCTGGTATTGCAATTTCTCAGTTAGCTGCGCCTGATTTAAGTTGGGAAACAACTTCGCAAACTAACATAGGAGCAGATATAACTTTATTTGATAGAATAGATATAACCTATGACTATTACATCAAGAAAACTGATGATGTGTTACAAAACAGACCATTAAGAAACTCTTCTGGTTTTGAAACTATTGCAGCTAATGTAGGTTCTATTGAAAACCGTGGACATGAATTCTCTATTAATGCAAGAGTTCTTGATGGAGAGTTAAAATGGGATATGCAATTCCAAGCAGCATATCTTAAAAACGAAGTAACCTCACTTCAAACTGATGCTGCAGGTGAATTTTTGCCAATTGATACTGGTTTTGCCAGCAGAACTGCAGTTGGGCAGCCTATTGGAGCTTTTTATGGTTTAGTTGCTGATGGTTTATGGCAAGAGGGAGATGATATTCCTCAGGCTCTTGTAGATAGAGGTGTATCTGCTGGAGATGTTAAGTATGTAGATCTTAACGGTGACGGAAATATCGATGCAAATGACCGTGACTTTATAGGTAATCCATTACCAAAATGGACTGGAAATTTCAGAAACACATTAAGATACAAAGGATTCGATTTCTCGGCTAACTTCCAGTTTGAAGAGGATAAAGATATCTTTAACAACTCTATGGCCTTTGCAGGTGCTTCTGGTTCTTTCGCATTTAACAAATTTGCAAGCCAGTTAGATTATTGGACACCTGAAAACACAGATACAGATATCCCAAGACCAAGATTTGGCTCGTTACAATCATATAACAACCAAGACTCAAGTCGTTTTGTAGAAGATGCTTCTTACATCAGATTAAAAGAGATTATTCTTGGTTACACGTTACCAGAAAAATTATTACCTGACGGAATTTCTTTAAGAGTTTATGTTGGTGGTGATAACTTACTTACTTGGACAGATTATTCAGGATTAGATCCAGAGGTTAATACATTTGGAAACACCAATGTTTCTAGAGGTACAGACTTCTTTACCCAAGGTCTAAATAAGGTGTATAAGTTTGGTATTAACTTAAAATTCTAAAATCGTATGAAACTTAAAAATATTATAGGAGCATTTTTAATGTCCTTAACCATAATTGGTTGTGCTGACGAGTTTGTTGACACAACTCCAACAGCATCGATCCCCGGTGATCAAGTTATTGTTGATCCGGCTTCAGCAGAAAGTGCTTTAAACGGTCTTTATTCTGGCTTACAATCAGCCAGAGTATTTGGCGGGTATGAAATTTTCTTAACTGGTATGTGGGCAGATGATCTAGCTCACACAGGATCATTCCCTAGTTTTGCAGAAGTTAGAGGAAACGATCCTGCATTAAATAATGTTGACGTTCAAAACTATTGGGATGAGCATTATTCAGCTATTTACAGAGCTAACCTAATTATCAATAATGTTCCTCAGTTAGATAACATTGACCCGGCTCAAGCTGATAGAATTGTTGCAGAAGCAAGAGGTATTAGAGCTCTTCTATACTATACTTTAGTAAAAATGTATGGAGGTGTTCCAATAGTAACAGAAGCATATACTTCTTCAGATGATATAGATCAAAACCCTGTTGCACGATCAACAGTAGCAGAAGTTTATGCTTTCATTATGGATGATCTAAACTTTGCAGTTAATAATTTAGGATCATCAAGCATCTATAAATTTGGTTTAGATGCAGCCACTGTTTTGAAAGCTAAAATTGAAATGGAGCTAGAAGATTATGCTGCAGCAGAAGCTACATTGGCTCCGATAATTGGTAAGTATTCTTTAGAGAATGATTATGCATCGCTGTTTACTGGCACCGCCAGTACTTCAGAAGCTATTTTTGCTATAGATTTTAGCGATGTAGATGGTGGTAATCACGCATTCTTTTTCCTAGAAGCAGGTAGAGGAGAAGTAGGGCCAAGTGCAGATCTTTTAGCTGCATTCGAAAGCGGAGACACTCGTATTAACCAAATCACTTCAAATGGTGAAATAGGTAAATACAAAGATGCGGGTACTGGAGCAGACGACTCTTACATTTTCCGTTATGCTGACGTGCTTTTAATGCAAGCAGAGCTTCTTGCTAGAAGAGATGATCCAACAGCTTCAGATTTTATTAATCAAGTAAGATCAAGAGCTGGTTTAGGAGCAGTAACACTTAACTCAAGCAACGTTGTTGATTTAATTGCTCAAGAAAGAAGAGTTGAGTTTTTTGCTGAGTCTACAGATCGTTTCTTTACAATTACACGTTTAGGAATTGCAGATCAAATCATGCAGAATAAGCCTAACAACGTTTATATTCCTGAGCGTAATAACTTGTGGCCAATTCCACAACAAGAAATAGAGAGAAATTCATTAATCTCTATTTCAGATCAGAATCCTGGATACTAATCCTAAAATTTTTAGTATACTTTATAAACCCTCGCCTAAGCGAGGGTTTATTATTTGGGTTCTAAAATAATTATGATTTAATCAAAAAAATTACCTTTGCCAATAAATCGTTTTAGGTTAATGAAACACTTTAAGTGCCTTACACTTTTTTTACTGTTATTAGTTGCTAATAGCTATTCTCAAGTAACTCCTATAAAAAAATTACCGGGTTCAGACTCTTTGCAAGTAGCACCTAAGAATCAAAAAAAAGGAGCTATAATCAATTCAAATAAAAAACAAACGGCTGCAATAACAATTAAAGATTATAAAATTATTAGCCTAAATAACGATACAACTTATCTAGACACCACACTTACCATTTTTAAAGAATATAAGTATAACTATTTAAGAAAAGATAATTTTGAGCTGCTGCCATTTTCCAATTTAGGGCAAACCTATAATAGTTTAAGTTATAATCCGGGGCAATCAGCTTTGCCTCAAATAGGGGCGCTTGCAAAACATTTTAATTATTTAGAAGCAGAAGACATAAAATACTATCATGTACCAACCCCTATGACCGATTTGTTTTTTAAAACAGCCATGGAGCAAGGGCAATTGGTAGATGCTTTTTTAACCGTAAACACCTCACCTCAATTTAATTTTTCTGTAGCTTACAAAGGGTTAAGGAGTTTAGGTAAATACCAACACATATTGGCAAGTACAGGTAATTTCAGGTTTACGATTAATTACAATGCTAAAAATCGAAAATATTTTCTAAGAGGTCACTTTGCATCGCAAGACATTCTTAACCAAGAAAACGGAGGCATTGTGAATAAACAACAGTTTGAGTCTGGTGATGAAGAATTTACAGATCGCTCCAGAATAGATGTAGCTTTTCAAAATGCTGAAAGCTTTTTACTGGGAAAACGCTATTTTTTTGATCAATCCTATTATCTAAGCAACACACCAGATAGTATTCACAAAACATCATTGGCATTACATCACAGATTTAATTACGAAACAAAACTATTTCGTTTTGAGCAGTCATCGCCAAACGATTATTTCGGAGACGCATTCACGTCAGAACCTATTTACGATCAATCTCGTTTAAAAACGCTAACAAATCAACTCGGAGTCAAATTTTTTAATCCAATACTTGGTAATCTTTATGGTGCAGTAAAGCATTATAACTATAATTATTATTTTAACAGTATTCTGGTAACCCCTCAACAAACAATAACCAATAAGCTCTCCGGAGACGATTTTCTACTAACTGCCAATTGGTCAAAAAAAATCAATAACATACAAGTAAAAGCCAATGCAGACCTTACTGTTTCAGGAAACATATCAGGCAACTACCTTAATGCACAAATAAACATTCCTTTTTCAAAAAACACACATTTTGGTGCAGCCATATCTAGCAGCAGTGTATTGCCAAACTTTAACTATTTACTATACCAAAGTGACTATCAATCGTATAATTGGCAAAATACAAACACTTTTAAAACGCAAAAAACAAACACACTACAAGCAAGTTTTGCTTTCAAAGATTGGGTCTCGTTAAAAGCAAGCTATTCAATAATAGACAACTTCTCTTACTTCGGTTTAAATGCAAATGAGAGTAACCCGCAAGTACAACCATATCAAAATTCTGGTACTATAAATTATTTAAAAGCAAAACTCACCAACAAAATAAACTTTGGTAAATTCAGTCTGCAAAATACACTAATGTTCCAAGAGGTGCAGCAAGATCAAAAAATACTCAATGTGCCTCAGTTAATTACTCGTAACACGCTATATTATAGCAACCATGTTTTTAAAAAAGCAATGTATTTACAAACAGGGGTTACCTTTAAATACTTTACCTCGTATTACGCAAATGCATATAATCCGTTGTTGGGTGAGTTCTATGTTCAAGACCAAGAAAAAATCGGCAACTTTCCGTTAATAGACTTTTTTATAAACGCAAAAGTGCGTCAAACCAGAATTTATCTCAAAGCAGAACACTTAAATTCGGCTTTTACAGGATATAATTTCTATTCGGCCCCTAACTATCCTTACAGAGACTTCATTGTCAGATTTGGTTTAGTTTGGAATTTCTTTAGGTAATATGCGGGCCCGTACACTTGTACGGCCGGGCTTTCGGTAGTCGCTTTTTTGCATCGCAAAAAGAGCTTCAACAAAACCTCAATCCCTATCCGAAAAAAACACCTAACAACGTTTCAATAATTTTTCTTCAAAAAAAATAAGGTGTAAAATATTGTATAGTAGAGTATTAAAAGTGTTGGGTTAAAAAAGTTCAAAAAAAAGATTAAAAAAGATTTTGAGAAAAGAAAAAAGGGTTTGTATAT
>JBPEWY010000084.1:0-3759 GCA_052032225.1 Flavobacteriaceae bacterium | reverse complement strand
GTTTATGCTTTTTTATAAATCCAATAACAAATTGTTTACTAATCGGTGCTCCATTAATTTTTATTCGTTCTCTAAAATCTTTTATATGGGGCGAAGTGTACAATCCAACTTTATAACCGGCTTCTTGCAAAATAGAAGCTATCATATGGCTACTTGAACCTTTTCCATTAGTGCCGGCTACATGAATACTTTTAAATTGTTTATGAGGATTATTTAAGTGTTTGGCAAAACCTATAGTATTATCTAGCTTATTATTTAATGCTTTTATTCCCTTTTGCTGATACATTGGAAGCTGTGAAAACATCCAATCAATCGTTTCTTGGTAAGTCATTATTTTACTCTCCAAGTTTAAAATTCACTACAACAAAACCTATTTGTCTGCTCGGAGCTTTGGGATCTGGATTCCATCTATGTAAAAAAGCAGTTTTTTTAGCAGGTTCTAATAAACACGGATCAACATTACTGGAACCCTTAACCCCAGGTATTGCACTTACTACTTTACCGCTTCTGTCTACCTCTATTTTTACCACAACTCTGCCCTCTTCATTACAATCTGGTGCAACTTTTCCTCTGTTGGCAAGAGTTCTACCTTTAAGCCCGTATCCTGCACCTCCTGTTCCGGAGCCCGGCTCACCGTAATAGCTGCTTGCATACGGATTTCCATCTAGCTGCCCTTTATCTCCCGGTAAATTATCGTCTCCTTCACTTCCTGTTGTTGTTCCTTCAGACTTGTTTAGTCCGCCCATTAACTCATCAAGTTTTTTCTTTTTTGCTTCCTGCTCTCTTCTGGCACGCTCTTCGGCTTCGCGTTTTTCTTTTGCTATTCTGTCTGCTTCTTCTTTAGCCTTTTTTGCTGCTTCATCTGCCTTACGTTTTGCCTCTTCTTGTTGCTTAATTTTTATACTTTCTTCAGAGTCTTGTGTGAGTACTTTTTCAGTAGCTTTTTCTGTTTTTTCTTCAGCACTGGTTTCAGGCTTAGACTCAACCTTTTCTTCTACAGGTTGTTCTTGAACTTGCTTTGTGTTTACAGGTTCTGATTTAATTTTTTGTTTTGGTTGAATTCTTCCGCTTCCGGTGGTTGTAGTTCCAAAATTTACCGAAATTCCACTTTCAGGAGGCGGATCAAGATAGGTAAGCCCTACATAAAAAAGAACAAGCAAAAGTACAGACAATAACAACGATGTTATTGTAAATGATTTTCTTTTATGCTTGGTGTCTAACAACGACATATTTTTATTTTGGCCTCACTGCAAGTATAACTTTGTATTTGTTGCGGTTAGCAATATCCATTACATTCACCGCTTTTTCGATTGGGACACCTTCTTCTGCACGTAAAATAATAGTAGGTTTTTCTTGATCTTTAAGTGCTTTTTTTAACTCTATTTCTAAGTATTGCGGATTTATTTTATCGCTATTTACAAAATACTCTAAGTTTTTATTAATGCTAACAGATACGTTTTGCGTATTGGTAGACTTTCCTTTTGCTTTGGGTAGTAATAAATCTAAAGCATTAGGGGCATTTGCCGTAAGCATGAAGAAAACCAACAGTAAAAAAACAATGTCGGTCATAGACGACATACTAAACTCTGCACTTATTTTATTTCTACCTCTAAGCTTCATTATTAACTGGGTTCATTTAATAAATCTAAAAATTCTACTGCATTGGCTTCCATTTGATGCACCACTTTATCGGTTCTAACCACTAAGTGGTTATACCCGATGTAAGCAATAATACCAACAATTAAACCCGCTACGGTAGTAGTCATTGCTGTATAAATACCGGCAGCCAAAGATCCCATTTCTGCCTGACCGCCACTGTTAGCCATTTGATGGAATGCCAAAATCATACCAATTACGGTTCCTAAGAAACCAATCATTGGTGCTGCACCGGCAACTGTTGCCAATATGCTTACGTTTTTCTCTAGTTTGTAAACCTCTAACGTACCGGCATTTTCTATTGCCTTGTTAATATCTTCTAAGGGTTTGCCTATATGAGAAATGCCTTTCTCTGTTAACCTGGCAACCGGAGAATCTGTTTGTGCACATAAAATTTTGGCGGCCTCTAATTTACCGTTAGATATGTGATCTCTAATTTGATTCATAAAATTTTTATCAATCTTAGAAGCAGCTTTAATGGCAAATAACCGCTCAAAATAAATATATAGTGCAACAAAAAGAAGCACAAAAAGTATTGCAATAATTACAATACTTCCTGTGCCTCCGCTAAATATTAAATCTATTACAGATAGTGTTTTCTCTTCTGTAGCAACATCCTCTAGCGCGTTTTGGGCTAGATCTTGATATAGTAGCATAGGGTACAGATTAATTAATGTTCTCTGTTTGTAACGTTATTTTTATTTGAAAATTATACATTCAATACAAAATCTCTCAACAATACAAATGCAATTGCTCCGGCTACAAAACCTACTAAGGCTAACCAAGCAATTTTCTTTAAATACCAGAAAAAGTCAATTTTTTCCATTCCCATAGCTACAACTCCGGCTGCAGACCCTATAATTAGCATACTTCCTCCGGTTCCGGCAGCATAAGCTATAAAGTGCCATAACGGGCTATCAATTGGCTCAGAGAACATTCCCATACTTGCCGCAACAAGTGGTACGTTATCTATAACAGCCGACCCAATACCAAGTAAAGAAACTACAATGTCTCTGTTAGGCATAGCTTCGTCTAAACCTTCGGCAAAAGTTAATAACATTCCTAAAGACTCTAATGCTGCTACAGCCATCAAAATACCTAAGAAAAATAGAATACTTGGTAACTCTATTTTAGATAATGCTTTATGAACAGGGCTATGATGTGAAGCGTCAGCGCTCTCCTGATCTATGTGTGAAACACTAAACTTAGCACTACTGTATATTTCAGCAAAAGTAGCTACAACAGCAAGGGAAAGCATCATCCCAACGTATGGAGGTAAATGTGTAATTGTTTTAAAAACTGGAACAAATACTATAGCTCCCAATCCTAAGTATAACATTGTAGCTCCGTGTTTAGATTTTGGTCCATCGTTACTTAGATCCATCTCAATTTCTCCTTTAAAAACCTTAAGCTTAGATGCAAAAAGAACAGGCACAACCATACATAAGATAGATGGTAACAAAACATGCTCTATTAATTGTAATGTGGTTACCTTATTTCCAATCCAAAGCATTGTAGTAGTTACATCACCTATAGGAGACCATGCTCCACCGGCGTTTGCAGCAATTATAATCATACCTGCAAACCATATACGCGTATTTCTGTCGTTAATAACTTTCTGTAAAATAGTAACCAATACAATTGTTGCAGTTAGGTTGTCTATTATTGCAGATAATATAAAGCCAAGAATAGAAAACATCCAGAGTAACTTTATTTTGCTTTTTGTTTTTATAAATCCTTTAATAGTAGCAAAACCATCAAAATAATCTATTATTTCAACAATAGTCATTGCTCCCAATAAAAACACCAAAATCTCAGCTGTTTTTCCTAAATGATGTAGTAGTACTTCTTCTAAATGCGCAGGATGTTTCCCTTCTCCGGCCACCACCTCAAAAACAGGCATGTGGGTTAATGCTATAATAGCCCATAATAATGCCATCATGGCAAGAGCCGGAATCAACTTATCAATCTTTAAATTATGTTCTAAAGTAATCGCAAGATATCCTATTGCAAAAACAAGAATTACAATTGTTTCCATAAAATTTTAAGTTAGTATTAGTTTAAAAAATCATCGTTCAGGGTAGCATTAAAAGATAAACTCCC
>JBPEWY010000083.1:0-129098 GCA_052032225.1 Flavobacteriaceae bacterium | reverse complement strand
GCTTATAAATATAAAAATTGGTTGTGTCTCCTTCCATGGTAGAACTTAATGCAAAAATCAGCTCTTTTATCTGACCTTGTTTTACCTTAGTTACCAGCGATGCTATTTGTAAATTTTGAGGTCCAACACCATCTATCGGGCTAATTTTACCTCCCAGAACATGGTACAACCCTTTAAATTGCGAGGTGTTTTCTATGGCCATTACATCTCTAACATCTTCTACCACACAAACCAAACTTTTGTCTCTTTGCGGGTTTGCACAAATTTCACAAACCTCAACGTCTGATATGTTATGGCAGCTCTCACAATACTTAATTGTTTCTCTAAGCTTACTTAAAGCTTGCGTAAGTTGAGCGGTTTGTGATTGTGGTTGCTTTAATAAATGAAGTACCAAACGCAATGCTGTTCGTTTACCTATTCCTGGTAATTGCGCCATTTCATTAACAGCATTCTCTAACAATTTTGATGAAAACTCCATGCCACAAAAGTACAATATTTGTTAGTTAATAAAACAGCATTTTTTACAGTTAATATTTTTGTATTTTGGCATTAAATTTTACTGTATGACCGCTACTCAAATTCTGCTATTAATAGCCATTTACTTTGGCGTACTTATTTTAATTTCTTACCTAACCGGAAAAAACGACAGTAACGATACCTTTTTTAAAGCTGGCAAACAATCTCCTTGGTATGTTGTTGCTTTCGGAATGATTGGCGCATCATTAAGTGGTGTTACTTTTATATCTGTACCCGGTTGGGTAGATGGATCACAATTTAGCTACATGCAAGTTGTGTTTGGTTATTTAATTGGATATTTTGTGGTAGCCTATGTTTTAATGCCTATTTATTACCAATTAAATGTTACCTCTATTTATGAATATTTAAAAGAACGTTTTGGGGTGGTTAGCCATAAAACCGGAGCATTTTTCTTCTTTATATCTAGAGTTTTAGGTGCTTCATTCAGGTTGTTTTTAGTTGCTATTGTTTTGCAGCAATTTGTTTTTGATGCTTGGGGCGTACCGTTTGAAGTTACCGTTGTACTCTCTATTTTACTTATCTGGATTTATACTTTTAGAGGCGGTATTAAAACCATTGTGTGGACAGACACTTTGCAAACTCTTTTTATGGTTTTGGCTGTTTGCCTTTCTATTTATTTTATTACTGCAGAATTAGGCTGGACATTTGGTGATTTTCTTGCATCAGATGAGTTAAAAAAATACAGCAAAACTTTTTTTACCGATGATTTTTTTGCAAAAAACCATTTTGTCAAATCTTTTTTAGGCGGGATGTTTATAACTATTTGTATGACCGGGCTTGACCAAGATATGATGCAAAAAAACCTAACCTGCAAAAACCTTAAAGATGCTCAAAAAAACATGGTTTGGTTTAGCATTGTGTTAGTGGGTGTTACCTTTTTATTCTTACTCTTAGGTGCATTACTGTTTATTTATGCCTCTAAAAATAATATTGCTATACCATTAATGGATGGTGCTCCTAAAACCGATTTGCTTTTTCCAGAAATTGCATTAAATAGTGGGCTTAACATTACACTTGCCATTACTTTTATGTTAGGGTTAATTGCTGCTGCTTACAGTAGTGCAGATAGTGCATTAACCTCATTAACAACCTCTTTTTGTGTAGATTTTTTAAACATTAATGCTAAACCCGAAAACCGTCAAAAACGCATTAGAAAAATTACACACGTCGCAATGAGTATATTACTTATTGTTGTTATAATAATTTTTAAATATGTATTAAACCGAAATGTAATAGACAGCCTACTTACTGTTGCAACATACACATACGGACCGCTATTGGGCTTATTTGCTTTTGGGATTTTTACTAATTATAAAATTAAAGACAAGTATGTATGGTTAGTAGCGCTCTCTAGTGTTGTAATCGTTACAATATTGGGTAATATTCCACCCGAAAAACTAGGAGGTTATGTTATTGGCTACGAATTATTGCCGTTTAATGGTTTGCTTACTTTTTTAGGATTAATATTGATTCGTGCTAAGAAGAACTAAAGTACAAGCAACCTCAACAAAAACACCTTTCTCTTGCAGTATTTGGTAAAATTCCGGGTTTTCGGTTCCCGGATTAAAAATTACACGCTTTGGTTTTAATGAAAGTATGTAGCTGTAGTATTGTTTTTGAATTTGTGGTCTTACATATAAAGTAACCGTGTGAATATTGTTGTACGGAACGAGTTCTGTGTGTATGGTAATATCATTGATTTTTCCTGGTTTATTTCCGAAGGCAACAACCTCATGTCCGGCATCTGCTAATCTATTCGCTACCAGATTACTATACCTTTCTTTGTTAGTTGAAGCACCAAAAACCAATGTTTTCTTCATGTGTTAAAGAGTGTTAAATGTTGTTAAAAAAAGTAACAGAATAGCCCCCTGCTCGTCCATTGATTGTAAACCTGACACAAGGTACTATTAAATCATCAATCAAAAAAACAAACTAACTCATGAGAAAATTAATCACTTTATTCGTGCTTTTTGCTTGCATTTTAGTAACTGCACAACCAGCACCCAACGAACCTGCAAACAACCCAATTAAAATTGGAACTGTTAAAGGAAAAGTAATCGACAAAAAACTTCAGCAGCCCATTCCGTTTGCAACTATTGTTATAAAATCTAAAAAAGATGGCGCTACACTAACCGGAACCATAACAGACGACTCTGGTAACTTTACGGTAGAAGATGTTGAAACCGGAAACTTAATTTTTCAAGTACAATTTATTGGCTACAAAACGTACGCTCAAGATATTATTATCTCACGTTCTAACAGAGTAGTTAATGTTGGTACCATTGCTTTAGAAGAAGAAACTACTGCATTAGAAGGTGTAGAAGTAGTTGCAGAACGTTCTACAATTGAGCAAAAAGTAGATAGAAAGGTAATTAACGTTGGTAAAGACTTAACCACAACAGGCGCTACAGCATCAGAAATCATGAACAATATACCTTCTGTAAATGTAGATAGCCAAAGCGGAGAAATTAGTTTAAGAGGAAACCAAAACGTTCGAGTATTGGTAGATGGTAAACCTACAAACGTTCCGGCTGCTCAGTTATTAAAACAAATTCCGTCGACTTCTATAAAAAGTATTGAGCTCATAACCAACCCTTCTGCAAAATACAACCCGGAAGGTATGAGTGGTATTATAAATATTGTGCTTCATAAAAACACAAATATTGGGTTTAACGGTAATGTAAATTTAGGGCTTAATGTAGATATTAATGCCAGGTTTAACAGCTCTATAGATATGAATTACCGTCACGGAAAAATAAACGTTTACGGTAATTATGGTAACAATATTGGTAAGAATGATAACTGGGGATTTGTTAACAGAACAGATAACAACACACTTCAATTATTTGAGTTTGACAACAACAACAAATCTCATTTGTTTAAAGTAGGATTAGATTACTACATAGATGATAAAAACACTATTTCTTTTTACACCAATCAGAATATATACGATGGTAAAGGTTTTGGTACTACAGATATTATTTATAACGATGGTAACCAACCTAACTTCGGACAAGTTTTTAACAATGGTCTAGACAATATAACATCTACTTATAACCTTGCCTACAAACATGATTTTAACAAAGAAGGGCATAATATTAGTTTAGAAGCAGATTACAGTGATTTTTCTAGTGATGAATTTGCCAACTTTAATTTTACAGACAGCAGCGCCAATTATATAGACATTGTAGATAACAAAAGAAGCAATACTACCATTAATTTAGATTATGTTAACCCGTTAGACGAGAAAACTAAATTAGAACTGGGTGCTGAGTTGCGTTTGCGTAGAACCGATAACATGTACGATACAACCAGTGAGAATTTAAACGACTCAGAATACAGCTACGATAGAGATATTTACTCTCTTTACGTAACATTCGGGAAATCGTTCGAAAAGTGGTCGTACCAAATTGGAGCTCGTATAGAACAATATGAAGTTAAGGCTCATTTTGAGCAAGTTGGAGAACCTGATGCAGACTTTACAGATGAGCAGTTTAGCATTTATCCATCGGCATTTATTGTGTATAATCCGAGCGAAAAAAACACCTATCAACTAAGCTTTAGCCGTAGAGTAGATCGCCCGGGATTAGGTCAAATTAACCCAATAAGAGAGTGGAGTACGCCATTAATTACATCGGTTGGTAATCCGGAATTGTTACAACAGTTTACCAACTCAATAGAAGTTAATTACACCAGAAGATTAAAGGCCGGAAGCATTACGGCAGGTGTGTTTTACCGTGATATTAAAGACGAAATTAACAGAGCATTATATGTAGACCCAGAAGATCCAACAGGAGATAGATTAATACTAACGTTTGATAATTTTGATGGGAATTCTGCTTACGGAGTTGAAGTTTCAAGTAACTACAGACCAACAAAATGGTGGAATTTTAATGCAAGTTTTGACTTGTATTCTCAAACTCAAAACGGGATTATAGATTTACAACCTGTAGAGGTAGATAACGTAACCTATAACTTTAGAATGAATAATAATTTTAAAGCCACTAAAAACCTTACATTCTCTGTTTTTGGTTTTTATAGAGGTCCTAACAAAGGATTACAATTTAACCCGGAAGAAATGTACTTTGTAAATGCAGGAGCTCGTTATTCTTTCTTAAACAGAAAAGCAACATTTAGTATAAACTTCAATGATATATTTAATACCATGCAATTTGCTTTTGAAGGTGTAAGACCATATCCGCAAAATGGTGCATTTAACTGGGAAAGCAATTCTGTTTATGTTGGTTTATCATACAGATTTGGTGGAGGTAAATACCGTGCCATGAGCAGAAAACGAAGAGATAATGACGAAAAATCCGGTGGAGGCGGAATTTTCTAAAACTTATTAATAGCTACACGATTTTCTTTTTATAGTTGATGGTTAGTGTTACGTGTAAGTTATTAATAAATAAGCCCGGCAAAAGCCGGGCTTAGCTTTTAAATAAAATAAATTACCATTTAATAATTGCGCTACCCCAAGTAAAACCACTACCAAAAGCAGCTAAAACAACTGTATCTCCTTCTTTTACTTTGCCTTCTTCCCAAGCTTCTGTTAATGCAATTGGTATAGAGGCTGCAGTGGTATTACCATACTTCATTATGTTGTTAAAAACTTGGTCGTCTCTTAGCCCGAATTTCTTTTGAATAAATTGCGATATTCTAAGGTTTGCCTGATGCGGAATCAGCATATCTATATCTTCTTTGCTTAAGTTGTTTGCGTGCAGCCCTTCCATAATAACTTCACTAAAACGTACTACAGCGTTTTTAAAAACAAACTGCCCATTCATGTACGGAAAATAGCTTTCATCATTTGGGTCATTGTCCTTTAAAATGTCATTAACCCAACGTTTACCCATTCCTGGAGCTATTAACGCAAGTTCTTCGGCATGCTCTCCTTGAGAGTGTAAATGTGTAGATAGAATACCTTTAGAGGTGTCTTCTTCTCTAGTTAATACAGCAGCACCGGCACCATCACCAAAAATCACCGATACTCCTCTACCTCTTGTTGTTTTATCTAAACCGTGTGAATGCAGCTCACTACCAATTACTAAAACATTCTTATACATTCCGGTTTTTATAAACTGGTCTGCAACCGATATCCCGTAAACAAAACCTGAGCATTGATTTCTAATATCTAAGGCTCCAACTGTTTTAATATCTAATGCCTTTTGCACTTGAACTCCGGGGCCGGGAAAGTAATAATCCGGGCTTAGCGTTGCAAATACAATAAAATCAATATCGTTTTTATCTATTCCTGCACGTTCTATTGCAATTTTTGCAGCCTTAACGCCCATTACAGATGTAGTATCTTCACTACCGGGCTTTACCCAACGACGCTCCTTAATTCCTGTACGTTCTTGAATCCACTCATCGCTGGTATCCATGAGTTTAGTTAAATCGTTGTTAGTTACAACATTATCCGGCACATAATACCCTAGTCCTATAATTTTTGAATTATACATAATATTGTGGGTTTAATTTTTATAAATTCTTAAAAAGCAAGGCTGCAAAATAAAAATATAGTAACAAAATATACGCAATCTTTTTATAAAAATCTGAATTGCCGTATTTTTAAGTACTCATACAGAGTTTAAAAAATTAAACACCTTTTTAATTAATTGTCATGAAAAAAATCACGCTTTTACTCCTTCTATTTGTTTCATTTTCAGGAGCTTTCGCTCAAGAAAATATAACGTACCAAAAACCTCCAAAAGAAATTTTAGAGCTGGTTGAAGCTCCTTTAGCTCCAAGAGTTTTGCTAAATCAAACCAGTACTCACATGGTATTGCTTTACAGAGATGCTTACAAAACTATTGCAGAACTCTCTGAAGATGAAATGAGACTTGCCGGATTGCGTATAAATCCGAAAACTAATATTGGTAGCCGCACTACTTATTACAATAATATTAAGGTTAAAAAAGTAACAGATACAGAAGCAAAACAAGTTGTTGGATTACCCAATAACCCAAGGTTAGCAAATTTTGTATGGTCTCCAGACCAACTAAAAATGGCTTTTACACACACTACTGCTACCGGTGTAGAAGTATGGTATGTAAACATTAATGAAGCCAAAGCACATAAATTAACTGAACCGGTTGCCAACGCTAACCTTAGAGATGTAATTAACTGGTTTAAAGACAGCAATCATTTACTTGTAAAAGTTGTAGCATCTAATAGAGCCAATTTAATAGATACTAAAAGTGCTATCCCTACTGGTCCTACTATATCTACAAGTGATGGAAAAAAGGCTCAAAACAGAACTTACCAAGACTTACTGAAAAATAAAACAGATGAGCATAATTTTGAGCAGTTAGCACTTTCAGAATTAGTAAAAGTATCTTTAAATGGTACTCAAGAAAAATGGTTAGAAAGTAATATGTACACAAATATTAGCTTCTCTCCTAATGGTGAGTATGTAATGATTAGCATTGTTAAAAAACCATTTTCTTACTTGGTACCTTACAGACGTTTTCCATCAGAAACCATGGTATATTCAAAAGAAGGCGAAAAAATAAGCTCGTTAGTATCTGTTCCGTTACTGGAAGATTTACCAAAAGGTTTTATGGCTACCAGAACCGGAAAACGTAATTTTTCTTGGCGAAATGATTTGCCTGCCACTTTAGTTTATGTTGAAGCGCTTGATGGAGGAGATCCGGCAAACAAAGTTCCATATAGAGATCAAGTTTATCAGCTTTCTGCTCCTTTTTCTGGAGAGGGAACTCCTATTTTAAAGACCATAAATAGATTTTCAGGCATTTTATGGGGCACTAAAAATACTGCAATTGCATATGATTATTGGTGGAATACCAGAAACACAAAAACCTATTTATTTAATCCTGATAATCCTTCGCAAGAGCCTAAAATTATATCAGATAGAAACTATCAAGATGTATATAGTGATCCCGGTAATTTTGTAACAACATTAAATGAATTTGGAGCACCGGTACTTGCTGTACAAGGCAAACATGCCTTTTTAGTAGGTGATGGATATAGCAAGGAGGGACAGTTTCCGTTTGTAGATAAGCTAAACTTAACCACCCTATCTAAAAAAACTATTTATAAATCTAATCTTACAAATAAAAAAGAGACTTTAGTAGAATATAAACCAAAAGAAAATAAATTATTAGTTAGAATTGAATCTAAGAATGAGTTCCCTAACTATTATTTTAGAAACCTTAAAAACAACAAACTACAACAGCTTACTTCGTTTAAAAACCCGTTTACAAGCATTCAAAATGTACACAAAGAAGTAATTACATATAAACGAGAAGATGGCCTTGATTTAAGTGCTACTTTATATTTGCCGGTTGGATATGATAAAAGCAAAAAAGAAAAAATGCCAATGATTTTATGGGCATATCCAAGAGAATATAAAGACAAATCGAGTGCTTCGCAAAACACACAAAACCCTAATGAATTTACATACCCTTTCTGGGGGTCTCCTATTTATTGGGTTACCAGAGGTTATGTTGTTTTAGATGATGCTGCTTTCCCTATAATTGGTGAAGGAGATAAAGAACCTAATGATACTTTTAGACCGCAACTGGTTGCAAATGCAAAAGCAGCAATAGATGCTGTAGATGCTCTGGGTTATATAGACAGAAACAGGGTTGCCGTTGGAGGACATAGCTATGGTGCATTTATGGTAGCAAACTTACTTTCTCATTCAGATTTATTTGCTGCAGGAATTGCCCGAAGTGGTGCATATAACCGTACGTTAACTCCTTTTGGTTTTCAGAGTGAGCAACGAAGTTATTGGGAAGCTCCAGACGTATATTACACCATGTCACCATTTATGCATGCAGATAAAATGAAAACGCCTCTTTTACTCATTCATGGTGAAGCAGATAATAATTCTGGCACATATCCTATGCAAAGTGAACGCTATTTTAATGCATTAAAAGGCCTTGGCGCTACTGCAAGATTAGTAATGCTACCAAAAGAGAGCCATGGTTACAGGGCAAAAGAAAGTATTTTACATATGCTTTGGGAACAAGACCAATGGTTAGAGAAATACGTAAAAAATAAACCACAAGAAAATCAAACTAAAAGTAAATAAAATAAAGCCTCCACTTTGGAGGCTTTTTTAATGTGTCAGTTTGTCATTTTTTACTGTAATGGTATTTTTTTTGAAAAGTAGTTTATCAGTTTTTCATAATTAAAAAAAGAGTACTATGACAACCGGTAATATTAATGTATCTGTAGAAAATATTTTTCCGCTAATTAAGAAGTTTTTATACAGCGATCATGAGATTTTTTTACGCGAATTAATTTCTAACGCAACCGATGCTACTTTAAAATTAAAACATCTGGCAAGTATAGGTGAAGCCAAAATAGAATTAGGCAACCCGATTATTGAAGTAAAAATAGATAAAGAAGGGAAAAAACTTCATATCATAGATCAAGGTATAGGAATGACCAAAGAAGAGGTTCAAAAATACATAAACGAAGTTGCCTTTTCTGGAGCCGAAGAATTCTTAGAAAAATATAAAGACTCTGCAAAAGATGCAGGTATTATTGGTCATTTTGGTCTAGGTTTCTACTCTGCTTTTATGGTTGCAGATAAGGTAGAAATTATTACAAAAAGTTATAAAGATGAACCTGCTGCGCACTGGACCTGCGACGGTTCTCCTAAATATACCTTAGAAGAAACCGATAAAAAAGAGCGTGGTACAGAAATTATTTTACATATAGCTAAAGACTCTGAGGAGTTTTTAGAAGAAAGCCGTATTAGAGAGCTCCTTTTAAAATATAACAAGTTTATGCCTGTGCCAATTAAATTTGGTACTCGTAAAGAAACTTTACCACTACCTGAAGATGCAGATAAAGATACCAAACCAGAAACCAAAGAGGTAGATAATATTATAAACAATCCTAATCCGGCTTGGACAAAGCAGCCTTCAGAGTTAAAAGACGAAGATTATAAAAACTTTTATAGAGAGCTCTACCCAATGCAGTTTGAAGAGCCTCTGTTTCATATTCACCTAAATGTAGATTATCCGTTTAACTTAACCGGAATTTTATTCTTTCCTAAATTAACGAACGACATAAATATTCAAAAAGATAAAATTCAACTTTATCAAAATCAGGTATTTGTAACAGATAATGTAGAAGGAATCGTTCCTGAGTTCCTGACAATGCTTCGCGGTGTTATAGACTCTCCAGATATTCCGTTAAATGTATCTCGATCTTACTTACAAGCAGACGGTGCAGTTAAAAAAATATCAAGCTATATAACAAGAAAAGTAGCCGATAAACTTAACTCACTCTTTAAAGAAAATAGAGAAGATTTTGAGAAAAAATGGAATGACATTAAGATTGTGATAGAGTACGGTATGATTACCGAAGATAAATTTTATGAAAAAGCCGAAAAATTTGCGCTCTATCCAACAGTAGATGACACTTACTATACATTTGAAGAGTTAGAGAATAAAATTAAAGACACCCAAACAGATAAAGACAACAAGCTTGTAATTCTGTATGCCAGCAATAAAGATGAGCAACACAGTTACATTGCAGAGGCTAAAGAGAAAGGATATGAAGTATTATTGTTAGACTCACCAATTATAGCACACTTAATTCAAAAAATAGAAAGTAAAAAAGACAATGTAAGTTTTGTTAGAGTTGATGCTGATGCTATTGATAACCTAATTAAAAAAGACGACGAAAAAATTTCTAAGCTTTCTGACGACGAAAAAAATAAATTAAAAGAGCTGGTAGAAGGTGTTGTTGCTAAAGACAAATACACCGTTCAACTAGAAGCAATGGACAGCACTGCTGCTCCGTTTAAAATTACCCAGCCGGAATTTATGCGCAGAATGAAAGAGATGAGTGCTACCGGTGGTGGTATGTTTGGCATGAGTAATATGCCAGAAATGTATAACCTTGTGGTTAACACAAACCATGAGTTAATAGATAAAATTTTAAATACTAAAACTAAACCAAAACAAGAGCGTTTAATTAAGCAAAGTTTAGACTTGGCCAGACTTTCTCAAGGACTATTAAAAGGCGAAGAGCTAACTACTTTTATTAAGCGTAGTTTTGAAATGATAAAATAAAGATAACCACATAAAAATCAGTTAAAAACCGCCTCAAAAAATTTTGAGGCGGTTTTGTTTTACATAAGCTTTTCATCTTTACATTTGCTTAAATTTAATTACTATTATGTACAAAGCAATAGCCTACCAAATTGCAGAATATTTAGATTTAAAAAACAGTAGAGAAACACTTCCGGGCACACTTATTTTTGGCAATAAAGATGAACTCTTTTACGAATTAGGAGAGCATCAATATTGCTACATTTTTAAATACGGAGTGGTTTGTTTTTTTAATATTCCAGAAAAGCAACAAGAAAACTTAATCTCACACTTGCAACGCTTTACCAAACACCCATTACCCCAGAAATTGGCCGAAGAAATAGAGATAAATACAAATGCCGAAGCAAACAAAATATACTTTAATAAAGTTTCTCTTAAAAGCCTATCACAACAACAAATACAATTAGTCATGTTAAATCTATCGCAATCTGTTGCGTTAGATTATTATGACGAAGCATCAGAACGAATTCTGGCAGATACACAGAAACATACTACAGAGTTAGAGCTTCACGGCAAACTTGATATTTCCGGAAAAAAGCTTAAAAAGTATATCGGAAAAACATTAAACATAAAAAATAAAATTGCAGAAAATCTCTATATTTTAGACTCTCCTCTTGTTACATGGGACAATGAAAGGTTAAGCAAATTAGATACTGCCTTAAAAGGTATGTTTGATATAACAGACCGTTATGAAACCATAAAAGAACGATTAGAAATAGTAAAAGAAAATTTAGATTTATTTAAAGACATGCTGCACCAAAGAGAAAGCAGTATTCTCGAACTTATAATTATTATTTTAATTTTAGTTGAAGTGTTCGATATGTTAATTGCAAAAGCGTTATAACAAAACACAGCTTTACATTTTTTTTAAGTTTTTCAGTAACTTTTTTAATGTATCTTTAGGCGTCTAAAAAACTTAAACCACATGAAAAAGTTACTGCTTTTTGTATTTATTAGCACCTTATTTTTATCCTGTAAAAAAGATTCAAAAAACTCAACAGAAAACAACTATCCTCCTATTGCTAATGTTTTTGAAGCTTATTACCAAGACGGCTTAAAACTAAATCCTATTCAAGCAACATTTGCCGGAGATAATAGGTATAATGATACACTACCTAATTTTCTTTCAGAAGAATACAAACTAAAGCTAAAAAACTATTTTAAAACCTATAAAGAAAAACTAAGTCATTATAATGATGATGAGCTAACCGAAACCGAAAAACTGTCTAAGGCAGTAATGCTATGGGACTGCGAGATTAATTTGCAGGAACTTGAGTTTGAAAACTACACCCCAATAGACCAAATGTGGTCATTAAACTTAATGATCGGACAGTTGGCTAGCGGAGCCAGCGCTCAACCTTTCAATACTGTTTTAGATTATTATAATTGGTTGTCTAGATTAGAAGATTATGTTGCTTGGCTGCACAGTGCTCACAGCAAAATGCAAGAGGGTATTAAAGCCGGAAATGTTTTACCAAAATCGCTTATAAAAAAAGTAATCCCACAACTAGCAAGCGTTGCAAATGCAAAGCTTGAAAACAACATATTTTACAGCCCAATAAAAAACTTCCCTGAAAATTTTTCTGAAGAAGATAAAATCAAGCTTGTTAATGAATATTCTAAAATTATATCAGAACAAATAGTTCCGGCATATAAAAAGCTTCATGATTTTATGAGCACCACGTATTTAAAAGCCGGTAGAGAAAGTAGCGGCATAAGTGCGGTTCCTAATGGCGAAACATACTACCAGCATCAAATAAAAAAATATACTACTACAAATATGACTGCAGACGAAATTCATGAACTTGGCTTACAAGAAGTTGCCAGAATATCGTCTGAAATGGAAAAAATTAAACTTAAAGTTGGTTTTACCGGAACTTTAAAAGAGTTTTTTGATTACGTTAGAAACAACAAGGCATTAATGCCATTTAAAGAACCTCAAGAGGTTATAGATAATTTTAATGACATTCATGAAAGAATGAAACCTCAAATAGAAAAGCTTTTTGATTTAAAACCTAAAACAGCTTTTGAGGTAAGAAGAACCGAAGCTTTCAGAGAGGCATCGGCAAGTGCAGAATATAATCCAGGCTCTCTAGATGGCACCAGACCGGGCATTTTTTATGTGCCAATACCTGATGCAACAAAATACAACACGTATTCTGATGAGTCTTTGTTTTTACACGAAGCTATTCCGGGACATCATTATCAAATATCATTACAACAAGAAAACACCAGCTTACCAAGCTTTAGAAAAACATTGTGGTACAGTGCATACGGCGAAGGTTGGGCATTGTATGCAGAGTCGTTAGGTAAAGAACTTGGTTTATATAAAGATCCTTTTCAGTATTTTGGTATGTTAAGTGCAGAAATGCACCGAGCTATAAGATTAGTTGTAGATACCGGGATTCATGCAAAGGGATGGACCAGAGAGCAAGCCATAGAATACTCTCTTGAAAACGAAGCTGAAAGTGAAGCTAGTATAATCTCTGAAATTGAACGCTATATGGCCAATCCGGGGCAAGCCTTGTCTTATAAAATAGGTCAATTAAAAATTATAGAGCTCAGAAAAAAAGCAGAAAATGCTCTTGGCGAATCATTTAACATTAAAGAGTTTCACAATCAAGTATTAGAAACAGGTTGTGTTCCTCTGGCACTTTTAGAAGAAAAAATTAATAATTGGATTAAGGCTAATAAACCTAATTAATTATAAACAACTAATATTAAAGCCGGATACTTTCCGGCTTTTTAATTTTATAGACAATTAAAATAATGCTTTTTAAAAACGGAATAGAAATATCTGAAAATATGCCACAAGCATCTGTGTGGTATTACAAGCATTTTTTAGATAATAACTTAGCCAACACATATTACAATACATTATTAACTGCAATACCATGGCAGCAAGACACCATTACCGTTTTTGGGAAAACATATTTACAGCCTCGCCTTACAGCTTTATTTTGTACTACAAACAAAACATACTCGTATTCTAACATAATAATGCACCCAAACCCTTTTAATAAAGAACTTTTATTTTTAAAGCAAAAAGTAGAGGCACTATGTGGCATAACATTTAATAGCTGTTTAGCGAATTTTTACAGAGATGGTACAGATAGTAACGGTTGGCACTCCGACGATGAGAAAGAGTTAGGGATAAATCCCTTTATCGCCTCATTAAGTTTAGGAGCAGAAAGAGTTTTTAAGTTAAAACATAAGCATCAAAATTTAACCAAAAATTTAACACTTGGTCACGGTAGTTTATTAATTATGAAAGATGAAACACAACACTTTTGGAAGCATCAATTACCCAAAACTCAGAAAAAAATTGGCGGAAGAATTAACCTAACATTTAGAGTTTTAAAATAAAAAAACCGGACACCTCCGGTTTTTTCATACCTAATACCACTTTGGAGGTTATTACTGCCTTTAACTAAGTAGGTAAGCTTTGTTAATGTCCTCGTAAATAGCCTCGTTATATGTAACGCAAAACGTATGCCAAAAATTGTTTATTTAAACAATTCGTTGAGCACTTTTGCCAGTCTTACACCTCCTTTAAGTAACTGATTTTTAACAGTATCAAAATTATAATACATATAATCATATCGAAGTTTTTGTCCCGGCTGTACTTTACTGTAAATAGATATTGCTAGTTGGTGAGATTCGGTTAACCAATCTAGTATTGTACCTTCTTGTAGTTTTTTTATTTTTCTTTTTGGTAAGTTAGTTAAGTTATCTGCCAGTTCTGTATAGCTCATCTCGTAAAAATCTAGCATATTTTCATCCCAAACTCTGTGTAAATTACTACCATTGTTAAACCACCTAACCTGAATATCATTACCTCCCTTATCTTCTTCTCTTCCGGCATGTAAAGGCTGGTGCAAATCACCAATAAAATGAATTAAAAGTTTTAGGTAAAACCTTTTATCTTCTTTAGAATGGTTTTCACTAACAATTACTTGTTTACAAAATTCTATAGCCTGTATAATATCTCCTTCCTTTTTGGGTGTGATATCGTTATACGTTTTCCCTTCAGGAATATTTACATAATGCCACGGATTAAACTTTCTGTACTTGCTATCAGATTTTATTTCATCAGCAAAAGTAGAAGCCATTGCTAATGATTCTCCTTGTAAGAGCTCATCTATACTCTTTTGGGCTTTTCTGGTTAAATATTTTGAGGCTATTTCTCCCACTACCCTATGGCCGGTTTTACCCCAAAAAAATTCATTAGAAAAAGAGTTGCTTACCGATGCTAAAAAAACTATACAAACTATTATATATGATTTCATTCTTTAAAATTTTTCAAACAAAAATAAACAAGCTATTTAATATAAGTGTTTGTTTTTGTGAATTTTATATTATATCTTTATGATATCATTTTAATATCACTTTAAATCATGTTGTTATGAATAGAGAAAAAACTATTACCCCATTAAATGGTTATGTAATGCTTTTTATAACCTTAGCATTATTTTTTGGAAGCATTAGCTTTTTTATAGCTACTAAAAACGGATATTTATTAATTGTCTTCTTTTTATCCCTCTTTCTTTTTCCGGGTTTTATGCTAGTAAATCCTAACAGCTCTCGAGTATTGTTGTTATTTGGAAAGTATGTTGGTACTGTAAAAGAAAATGGTTTTTTCTGGGCAAATCCTTTCTACTACAAAAAGAAAATTTCATTAAGAGCTAGCAATTTTGATAGTGAGCGCTTAAAGGTGAACGATAAGCTTGGAAACCCAATTATGATCAGTACAATTCTTGTTTGGCGTGTAACAGACACATACAAAGCTGCCTTTGATGTTGATAATTATGAAAACTTTGTTAGAGTACAAACAGATGCTGCAGTTAGAAAACTGGCAAGTATGTACCCATATGACAACTTTGCAGATGATGGCCATGAAGAAGACATTACTTTACGCTCTAGCGTAAATGAGGTAAGTGAAGCATTAGAAAAAGAAATTCAAGAACGTTTAGCCATGGCTGGAATTGAAGTTTTAGAGGCCAGAATTGGATATTTAGCCTATGCGCAAGAAATTGCAAACGCCATGCTTAAAAGACAGCAAGCAACAGCAATTGTTGCTGCCAGACATAAAATAGTAGAGGGCGCTGTTAGTATGGTAGAAATGGCATTAGATGAGTTAAATAAAAAAGAATTACTAGAGTTAGACGAAGAACGTAAAGCAGCCATGGTTAGCAACTTAATGGTAATTCTTTGTGGTGATAAAGATGCTGCACCTGTAGTAAATGCAGGCACTCTTAGTCATTAATATATTTTAAAAATTTTAAATCTATGAAAACACTCGCTTTACTAATAGCTGTATTTTGCTCTTTAGTTATAACCGCACAAACTGGTTATAAAACAGAAGAAATCATTATTTGGAACGATAGTATTAAACTGCCCGGCACGCTATCATACAAAGAAAATAGCGAAAAGCAACCCCTTGTTATATTTGTGCAAGGCTCCGGAAATCCTGATAGGAATGGTAATCAACCTCAATTTAATGTTAATCCAAACTACATAAAACAATTAGCACACGAACTTAGTAGCAATGGTATTGCATTTTTTAGATATGATAAACGTAATGTTCCTAAAGAAAATCATCCTTTTATTTTAAAAAAATATCATTTTACGGATTTAATTGATGATGTAGTTGCCATTTTAAATCATTTTGAGAATGACAGCAGGTTTAACAATGTTATTTTAATCGGGCACAGCCAAGGTTCTCTTGTAGCAATGTTAGCTATTAATAAGCAACAAAATAAAGTCTCTAAATTTATCTCTTTAGCCGGATTAGGGGAAAGCGCAGATAAAGCTATTATCAGACAACTGAGCGCTCAAAATAAAGAGCTTGGTGAAATTGCAGCTCAGCATTTACAAGAACTTTCAGAGACAGGGGCCATAAAAGATGTTAATTTTTACTTGCTTTCTATATTTGCAAAACAAAACCTTCCCTTTTTAAAACAATACATTTCTTATAATCCGGTAGAAGAAATTAAAAAAATTACTATTCCAATTTTAATTATTAATGGAGATCAAGACACCCAAGTAACTGTAAATGATGCAAAAAATCTTCATGAAGCTGCACATAATTCCAAATTGGTTATAATTAAAAATATGAATCATGTTCTAAAAGAAGTAACCTCAGCAGAACAAAACACACAATCTTACTTAACAGACTCTTTTCCGGTTTCTAAAGAGTTAATAAAAGCCATAACATCATTTGTAAAACAATAATATGCCTAAAAAGAAAGCCTTTGCATTACGTATAAATGAAGATATGCTTAAAGCCATAGAAAAATGGGCTGCAGATGAGTTTAGAAGCACTAATGGGCAAATAGAATGGATGCTCATGCAAAGCCTAAAGAATGCCAATAGAGCTCCAAAAAATAAATCAGATAAAGACAACTAAAACATTAAGTTTTTTTTAACGATTTAAATATTAATTTTATACGCTCATGCCAACCATCAACTCATGAGCAGACTTTTATGTATTGTTGCGAGCATTCTAACATCATTCTGCTTCGCTCAGCAAAAAAAACAATTTACCGTAAAATATAGTACAGAGCCCATAACTTTAGATGGCGCTTTAAACGAATCTGCTTGGCAAACTGCAGATAGTGCTAAAGATTTTTGGCAATACTTCCCTACCGATAGTGTTTTGGCTACCCAGCCAAGTGAAATTAAAATGCTTTATGACAATACAACGCTGTACATAGGAATAACTGTAAAAGCAGCAGGCAATAAATTTGTAACTCCTACCCTAAAACGAGACTTTCGGGCCGGTAACAGCGATAACATAACGTTAATGTTTGATACATTTAATGATGGTGCTAATGCTTTTTTATTTGGTATAAACCCTTACGGAGTTAGACGCGAAGGCCTTGTCTCCGGTGGAGGATCAGATTTAAGAGGGTTTAACATTACCTGGGATGTTAAATGGAAAGCAGAAACCAAAATTTACGATGATTATTACGTAGCCGAAATGGCCATCCCCTTAACATCATTTAAATTCAAAGAAGGTGAAACCAAGTGGTGGTTTAATAGGTACCGATTTGACACACAATCTAATGAGCAAAGTACTTGGATAAATATTCCACGAAACCAGTTTATATTTAATCTTGCCTTTATGGGTGATATGATTTTTGAAAAACCTCTCGGAAAATCAAAAACCCCAATGGCATTAATCCCTTATGTTAACACATTAATTGGTAAAGATTACGAAACTAACGAGACTACCTCTGATTTTAAATTTGGTGGAGATGCTAAAATATCTATCGGAAATAGTATGAATTTAGATATTACTGTAAATCCCGATTTTTCTCAGGTAGAGGTAGATGACCAAGTTACAAACCTTACTCGTTTTGAAGTTTCATTGCCCGAAAAAAGACAATTTTTTATAGATAATAGCGATTTGTTTTCTGATTTTGGAGACAATAGAGAAGCCAATCCTTTTTTCTCAAGAAGAATTGGTATTGCAAAAGATACAGCCGGAAATACCATAGAAAATAAAATTATAGCCGGTGTAAGACTTAGCGGTAAAATTGATGAAAACTGGCGACTTGGCTTTTTAAATATTCAAACAGAAAAAGATGAAGCCAATAACATTCCTAGCAACAACAATACTGTTTTAGCCATACAGCGCAAAGTATTCTCGAGGTCAAACATTGGTTTAATTTTTGTAAACAGACAGTCTTTTAGTGATGAAAATTATATTGCTCCAGAAGATAAGTATAATCGTGTAATAGGTGTAGATTATAATTTAGCATCTGCAGATAATACTTGGGTGGGTAGATTTTTTCTGCACAACTCATTTGCGCCTAATGAAAATAATAAAAATCAATCTGCTGGAATCTCACTAAACTACAACTCAAGAAACTATAAAATTGGTTTTGAGTCTAATTACATTGGTGCAAACTTCAGATCAGATTTAGGTTTTATTCGTCGTACAGATATTTTAAAAATTAACCCCGAAATAGAGCGAATTTTTTGGTCTGAAAGTAAAAGTGTTAATTACCACAGCATATCTTTTGAGCCTATTTTCTTTTGGCGACCTGAATTAGATTATAAAAACTCAGATTATTTATTTATTACAGCTTGGGAAACTCGTTTTAATGACCAATCAGAATTTAGAGCAGCACTTTTTAATAGGTTTACGTATTTAACAGACGAATTTGATCCTACCGGAACAGATGGTGTGCCATTACCTGCAAACCAAGGATATTATTACAATAGTGTATCATTACGTTACCAATCAGACCGTCGTAAAGCTTTTGCATATTCATTAAATCCATCTATTGGTAGATTTTATAACGGTAATAAATACTCTTTCGAAGCAAACATAGGAATTAGAGTTCAGCCTAAGTTTTTTGCTTCTGTAAACGTAAATTTTGATAGAATTGAGTTGCCAAATCCGCATCCATCTGCTTCAATCTGGTTAATTGGCCCTAAACTAGATGTTACATTTAACAGATCTTTATTTTGGTCTACCTTTATACAATACAGCAATCAAAGAGACAACCTAGGTATAAACACGCGCTTACAATGGCGTTTTGCTCCGCTTTCCGATTTATTTATTGTTTATAACGATAATTACTTTACTAATACTATTATGCCTAAAAATCGTTCTATAAACCTAAAATTAACCTATTGGTTAAACATATAAATAGCACAAATTTTACTGTTTGGGTGTAGGCCATTTTTTGTATTTTGGCAAAAACTTTTTTCTATGGATAAAACTACACCTTTATTTACTCAAGATACAATTACCCTTGGTGTACTTATGCTAACCTTGGGTTTTGTTTTTTACACATCGTCAATAAAAAGTGGATTTTGGCAAAAGTTTTACAACATTGTACCAGCACTTTTAATGTGTTACTTACTTCCGGCCATCTTTACATCTCTTGGAATAATTTCAGATGAGCATTCGCAACTTTATTATGTAGCAAGTAGATTTTTGTTGCCGGCATCGTTGGTTTTAATGACTTTAAGCATAGATTTAAAAGCGGTTTTTAATTTAGGTCCGAAAGCATTAATCATGTTTTTTACCGGTACTGTAGGTATTATAATTGGTGGGCCCCTTGCAATTTTATTAATTTCTTTAGTTTCTCCTGAAACCGTTGGTGGTGTTGGTTTTGATGCTGTCTGGAGAGGGTTGGCAACGCTTGCAGGAAGTTGGATTGGTGGCGGAGCAAACCAGGCCGCCATGTTAGAAATTTTTCAATATAATCCACAAAAATACGGAGGAATGGTATTAGTAGATATTGTAGTTGCTAACTTATGGATGGCCATAATTTTACTCGGAATTGGCAAAAACAAACGAATAGATAATTGGTTAAAAGCAGACACAAGCGCAATCGAAGAGCTTAGAATAAAAGTTTCTGAATTTGCAGAAAAGGTTTCAAGAAATCCTTCCTTAAATGATTTAATGATTATTCTATCAATTGCATTTGTAGCTGTTGGAATAGCCCATTGGGGTGCTAACAATATTTCAGAATGGTTGGCTCAAACATTCGAAGCGGTAAGAGATAAACAAAGTGCCCTATCTTCTTTTGGGTCTCAATTTTTCTGGATGATAACTATAGCTACTGCTATTGGCATTGCGCTTTCTTTTACCAAAGCCAAAAACTATGAAGGAGCAGGTGCAGGTAAAATTGGGAGCGTTTTTATTTATGTACTTGTTGCCACAATTGGTATGAAAATGGATTTAGGTAAAATTTTAGAAAATCCGGGGTTAATTGCCATTGGTTTAGTATGGATGACCATTCATGCCGTATTACTAATTGTTGTAGCCAAGCTAATTAAAGCTCCGTACTTTTTCTTGGCTGTTGGAAGTCAGGCAAACGTAGGTGGTGCTGCTTCTGCACCAATTGTAGCAGCTGCTTTTCATCCTTCTCTTGCTACAGTTGGAGTACTTTTAGCTGTGTTTGGATATGTAGTTGGAACCTACGGAGCAATGTTTTGTGCTTATTTAATGGAAATTGCTTCTAAAGTTTAATTTTTAATTAAGATTCTTGATATTTGCCACCCTTAACAAATAAGTAAACATGAGAAACTTTATTGCGTATTTTATTGTATTAGTTACGTTACTATCTTGTGGAAATGATGCCACCACAATGAATGTAAAGGGCACTATTAAAGGACTAAAAAAAGGAACGCTTTACTTACAGAAAATAGAGGATACTGCTCTTGTGGTTGTAGATTCTATTGTTATTAATGGTAAAAGTGATTTTGCTTTTTCTACTACTTTAGAAAGTCCAGAGGTGTTTTACCTTTATTTAAATAAAAAAGATGGAAATGAGTTAAATGATCGTATTTTGTTTTTTGGAGAACCTGGAGAAATAACCATTACTACAAGCAGAGAGAATTTTGAAGTAGATGCTAAAATTGAAGGTTCTGAAACCCATAAAGTATGGGAACAATACAGCAAAGGAAAATCTAGATATACTAACCAAAACTTAGATTTAATTAAAGCAACCTTCGAAGCCCAACGTGATAGCAATCTTGTTGCTTTAGACTCTTTAAATAAACTCGCAGAGAAAAACACACTAAGAAGCTACTTATACACAATTAATTTTGCATTAAATAACAGCAACTCTCATGTAGCTCCTTATATTGTTATGGCAGAAGCGTATGATATGCAAGTAAAGTACTTAGATACCATACACAAAGCATTAACTCCAGAAGTTGCAAATTCTAAGTATGGCAAAATGCTAACAGAGTTTATAAATAAGGTAAAGCAAAAAGAAAGCAACAGCAAGTAAGCTTGCTTAATTACCTTGTAAAAAAACAAAAACTCCTCGGCATTACCGAGGAGTTTTTTAAGTCCATAAAAGTAAAATAAAAAAGCCCCTGATCTTTAAGAAAGGGGCTTTTTATATGTGAGCCGGTAGAGGGACTCGAACCCACGACCTGCTGATTACAAATCAGCTGCTCTAGCCAGCTGAGCTATACCGGCAATAAATTTTCCGCAAATATAAATTTCAATTTAAAAACTACAAGGCTTTTTGCGAAAAAAATTATCCTAACTTGTTAATTTTTTCAACAAGCTTGTTTGCTTCTTTCTCTAATTCTACGTTAACTTGCTTTAAATGAGCGCTTCTGTTTTCTACAGTTCTGTCGTTTACTTTGGTAATTAAATCATCAAAAACCTCAATAGCCTTATCTATAATAGCATTACCTTCTTTAGAGTTAGGTTTATTATTAACCATCTCCCATAAATAAACCGCATCTATAATATCACCTAAAACGTAATTAATATCTTTTTTAAGATTTCTTATGCTAGCCATAATTTTAAAATTTTTCGCAAAAATAAAGTATTATTAAATATAAACCTCCAGTAAGGTAGCTTTTTTAGCTTCGATAGTTATATTTGGTAGTGCTGCCGGAATTAATACCGTTTGCCCTACAGAAAGCTCTACAGATCCTGATATGCTTTTTATTGTAGCTGAACCCTTAACACACATATAAATGGTAAACGAGTCTCTGTCTTGTAAATTATAATTTATTTCACCGATTACCGGTAAATAATTCGTTATAAAATAAGGTGAGGTAACCATATTATTACTGGTATTTATCTCTTGTTTATAAGTTACCTTAAAGTTTTGGTTATTGGTATAATTAATAGCATCTAAAGCTAAATCTGTGTGAAGTTCTCTTAGTTTACCGTTTTTATCCCTTCTATCAAAATCGTAAATTCTGTATGTTATATCTGATGTTTGCTGTATTTCTGCTAATAAAATACCAGAACCTATTGCATGTACTGTGCCGGGTTCTATAAAATAAGTATCACCAGGGTTTACTTTTTCATAATTTAAAATAGTGGTTAATGTTTTGTTCTCTAAATTTTTTAAATATTCTTGTTTAGTAACAGTTTTATTAAATCCAACTATCAAGCGTGCATCTTCATCAGCTTGCATTATATACCACATTTCTGTTTTCCCAAAAGAATTATGTCTTTTTTGTGCGAGAGTATCATCAGGATGCAATTGAATAGATAAATCTAACCTGGCATCTATAAACTTTATTAGTATAGGAAATGTTGTTTTAAATCTATTATAAACGCGTGTGCCAAGTAACTCTTGTTTATAGGTATTTATAAGCTCTTGTAGTGTTTTTCCTTTTAAACTACCGTTAGAAACAACAGAAACATCTCCAGCAACTGCTGATATTTCCCAGCTTTCTCCAACATTCTCTGTTGTTATTTGCTTGTGTAAGAGGCTTTTTAATTTATTACCTCCCCAAAGTCTTTCTTTAAAAATTGGCGTAAATGTTATTGGGTACAAAGAGCTATTTTCCATTATAGGTTACAAAGTTTCTAGGAGTTTCATACAATACAACCTCAAGCTCTTTATCTTTACTTATATGAGGTCTTAATTTATTGTAAATTACAACTGCAATATTTTCTGCTGTAGGGTTAAGTTCTTTAAATTCGGGGACTTCTATATTTAAGTTTTTATGATCAAAAGCTTGTTCTATTTCCTTATAAATTAAGGCTTTTAAATGCTTCATGTCTATAACGTAGCCCGTTTCGTGATCTATCTCCCCATAAACACTAACAATTAACTCATAGTTATGACCATGGTAGTTTGGGTTGCTACATTTACCAAAAACTTCTTCATTTTTTTTAGCATCCCAATCCGGTCTGTGCAATCTATGTGCTGCATTAAAATGTGCTTTTCTGCTTACTTTAACCCTCATCTTCTTGCTTTTGTGTAAAATGAGTATAAAATTTATCAAAAATAATTTTAAACCATGCTGTATACCTTTCCGGATACTGCTCAATATCTTCTTTAATTGCCTCTGGGCTCATCCATTTCCAATCGGCTACTTCATCTTTATTAATTATAGGATTTTCATTATAGTAACCAACCAAAACATGGTCAAATTCATGCTCTGTTAATCCATTATCAAAAGGAGCTTTGTATATAAAAGAAAATAGTTCTTTAAGCTCTGTTGTAAACCCCATTTCTTCTTGTAATCTTCTTTTACCAGCTTCTATATTAGATTCTCCTTCTCTTTGGTGGCTACAGCAGGTGTTTGTCCAAAGCCCTGGTGAGTGGTATTTACACATAGCTCTTTGTTGGAGCATAATTTTATTTTCGTTATTTATAACAAAAACAGAAAATGCCCTGTGTAATAAAGCTTTTTCGTGCGCCATTAATTTTGGCATAACACCAATCTCTTGGTCTTTGTCGTTAACCAAAATAACTTTTTCTTCTAATTGCATATGCAAAAATAAGGGAATAAAATAAGCAATAATATAGGTAAAGTGCTAATAAATGGTTAAAGCCATTATTCTATAATTGAGTTTCCTTTTATTTTTCTAACAAAGCAAGGAATACCTCTATTGGTAAGTTCATGCATTTTATTAATTGCCTCTGCCTTTGTTTTAAATTCGCCGGAGTAAACTCTTGTAAAACCATCTTTATAGGTTTTACTAAACACCTCGGCAAAAGTTCTGTATTTTTTTGAAGTATTTGCAGATGCTAAAGCTGCTAATTGCAATGTATAGGTTGCTACATCTACCGATTTAAAATTAGGATCGTTAATTAAATTAGATTCTGGATCTGGATTTTCTTCTATGTAAAGTTTTCTAATAAAGCCTTCTACTCCTTTGTCTTTTAAATCTTTTAAATGTTGCTTTGCCTTGTCTTCAGAGTCAAACATTCCTGAGTAAATACGTGTAAAACCATCATCATATTTGTAACTAAACAAGTTAGGAATATTATTATATGCGTTTAAATTAGGTTCTTTTTTTACTGCTGCAATCTGAACGGTGAATATTTGCTCGTTAGCTATAATAAATTCAGATCGTCTGTTTAATTGATGGTCATGCTTAGAGCATTTAACCCCATTAGAGCATTCGTTAACCAATTGAGTTTCTCCATAACCTTTAGCAGTAAGCCTGATAGCTGCAACTCCTCTTGCTTTTATGTATTCTAATGTGCTTTGAGCCCTTTTTTCTGATAAAATCATATTATAATCATCAGAGCCACGGCTATCTGTATGCGATTTAATATCTACCAATAAATCCGGATTATTTATTAAAACTTCGGCAATTTTATTAAGCTCTTTTCTTGCACTTAAACGAATGTTATACTTATCAAAATCAAAATAAATAGGATTTAGTTTTATAAGTTTTGCAAGATCGTATCCGCCCACCGGCGATTTAAGTTGCTTTATTAATTCTAAGTTTACTCGTATTGTGTCTGACTTTTTCTTGCCTGATATTAATACGTTTTTCTCTGTAGGAAGGTATCCTATTTTTGTTCCTAACAATCGCTTCTCATCTTCTTCACAACTAACTTCAAAATAGTATTTACCTTCTGCATCTGTTTTTATTTCTTCAATCTCTTTGTTTTCGTGAATTAATGCTACTACTGCATCTTTAATCACTTCATTGGTTTCAATGTTTTTAACAATTCCGGTGATATGTTTTTTACATAAAATGAAACTGTTATCTATTTGAAACACATAAATATCATCGCCACCTTTTCCTCCTCCTCTATTAGAAGCAAAATATCCGGTTTTGGTTTCATCGTTTATAACAAAAGTAAAATCATCATAAGAACTGTTCACCGGTTTTCCTAGATTAACTACCGGACCGAACGAACCATCTTGCCTTATTTCTGAAACAAAAATATCTAATCCGCCAAGCCCTAAATGCCCGTCTGAAGCAAAATATAGATTGTTATGATCACTTACATACGGAAACGTTTCTCGGGATTCTGTATTAATCTCAGGTCCTAAATTTCTGGGTTTACCAAAAGTTCCATCCGGCAAAATATCTACTACATAAATGTCAGACATTCCATAGCCTCCGGGCATATCTGATGAAAAATATAATTTGGTCTCATCAGGACTTAATGCTGGATGAGCAACAGAGTAACTATCGTCATTAAACGGAAGTTCTTCAATATCTGTCCAAGTACCATTACTATATTTTGCCCTGTAAATTTTTAATCTTGTAGTGCCTCTTTTGTCTTTTTTGCGCTTTCCATTTACCACATTATTTCTAGTAAAATAAATGGTTGTTCCATCTTTTGTAAAAACAGATGTAGATTCGTGGTATCTTGTATTTATTGTATTAGAAAAGCGCTTTACGTTATTTTTAGTTAAATCATCTAATGGTGCTTTGTATAAATCTAAAAAAGACTTGTTAGTCCATCTATGAGTAAACTTTTCAAAAACACCGGTGTCTCTTGCAGATGTATATACAAGCGATTTATTTAGTATTGATGGTGCGAAGTCTGACTCTTCAGAATTTATATCTAAGTTTTTGATATTATATAAACTGGTTTGGGTTTTAATAGAATCCAGATAATTTGGAGAGGTTTTTAATAATTGTGATCTAGAATCATTGGGTTTTAAATTTTGAAAGGTCTCTAAAATCTTCGAAGCTTGTTCGTAAAGTTTTTGAGACCTTAATGTTTGTGCATATTTAAAATAATACTCAGGTTCTATTTCAGAATTTGTTTTAAAGAGTTTATCGTACCATTCATAAGCCTCCCTATAGTCTGAATTGTAATAATATGAGTCGCCCAGTTTTTTATATATGTCGGGATTATTATACCCTTTCTTAAGTGCTTTTAAGTAAAACTTAGCCGCTACGGCATAAGCTAAATTATTGAAGTTTTCATCACCTTTTCTTAACTGGCGTTTTTGTGAGAAAGCACTGCTACAAACAAAAAAGCTACATAACAGAATTATAAAAATTCTTAGCCTCATTTAGTGTCTATTTTAATAACTAAAATACTTATTTATACTTCAGTTTTTATGACACTTAAAAGCAGTTTTCAAATAGTTTTTAACAATTTTTAGAAGAATCTTGGAGTAATAATTCTGTCGGCACTACTAAAGAGCTCAAACCTAAGTAAAACCTCAAAAGAGCCATTATTAAACACAGCATTTCCAAGCTCTGTAATCTCTCTGTCGTAGGCCAAGCCAACCATTAATGCCCTTGAAATCTGGAACCCGGCTAATCCACTAACTGCTGCATCCCAACGGTAAGCCGCACCTAAAATAAATTTTTCTTGTATTAAAAAGTTTGCAGATAAATCTACCTGTAAAGGCGCTCCAAATACAGCTTTTGTAAGTAATGCCGGTTTAAATTTAATTGATGGGTTTAAATCAAAGACATATCCTGTGATAAAGTAATAATGTATGTCTTCTTGTACTTCAGATAAGCTAGATTCATCAAAGTGTTTTGTTTCTAATAAATTTGGTGCTGATAATCCAACATAAAATTTATCGGTATGAAAATAAATACCAGCACCAATATTTGGTGAAAACCTATTATCAATGTTAGCTTGCGTTAATGGGTCGTCTGAGTATTTTTGGTTGAGTTCATTAAAATCAACATTAAGTAAATGCCCTCCTGCTTTTAACCCAAAAGAAAGTTTAGCTGTTTCTGATGTGTTAATTGTATATGAAAAATCAATATCAAAATAGGTTTCTTGAGTAGGACCAATCTGATCGTTAACAATTGATAGTCCTAAACCCATATTTTTGTACAATCCAATAGGAGAATGAAGATTTAATGTTTGAGTAACCGGAGCTCCTTCTAAGCCAACCCATTGTGATCTGTGCAATCCTGTAATACTTGCAACACCTCTTGAACCGGCATATGCCGGGTTAATACTTATTGTATTATACATGTACTGTGTATACTGTGCATCTTGCTGGGCAAAACAGAACACCGTTACAAAAACAAATACTATTGATAAGATTTTTTTCTTCATTAACTACTAATTTATTAAGCCTTCTATCTGTTTAAGTATAAATAGTTGGCTAAAGAAACTTTCTTTCCTTCACTATTAACGTATTCTATTACATAATAGTACGTACCCGTTGGTAACATTTCGTCTTGTTTAACTGTAACTCTACCTTTAGACATTCCTCTAAAGTTGTTGTTAATGTTGTTATAAGACTCTGTTTCATAAACCATTACACCCCACCTGTTAAATATCTTCACTGTATTTTCAGGGAAATCTTCTATACCTTCTATTTCTAAGAAATCGTGCTTACCGTCTCCGTTTGGCGTAACAATGTTATACACAATTAACCCTTCTGTTACACCCAATACATCTAAATCATCTCTGTAATCAACATCTCCTGTATTGTTAGTATTTGGTAGCATAGATGCCGGATCTTCTATTTCATCATTAGGATCAGTATCTAAAGCACTTTCCCCTTCGTATCCATCATCTAAACCGTCTCCATCTTTATCAGAGCCTCTAAACGTATTTTCTGGCTCGCCGTCGTTATCAAAATCATGTCCCTCAATATTATCCGGGCTACCATCATTATCACTATCTTCATCCAAATAATCTGGTATAAAATCATCATCAGTATCTTCAGGAAGCAATCCTTCATTTCCACCAAATTCATACACATCTAACAATCCATCTCCATCAGAATCTCCCGGTGTTGGAGGAATATATCCTTCTGTAGGCTGTGCCTCTACATTATCAGGAATACCATCGTTATCAGAGTCTATATCTAAATAATCTGGTACACCATCTCCGTCTGTGTCTGTAGGTGTTGTAGACGGATCATCATCTCCATCCATATTTAAATCTTCATCAACGTCTAAAATACCATCGTTATCATCGTCTATATCAACCGCATCAGGCACACCATCACCGTCTGTATCCATGTTATTAACAGGATTTACTGTAATTACAACTGTTGCAGTATCACAATTAGATGATGTATCACATATTGTATATGTAAAGGTATCTGTACCCGAATAATCAGCATTTGGTGTATAAGTAACGGTATCATCACTAGGATCGCTGGGCGTACCATTGTCGTTAATAACTACCGTTCCGTTTGCAGGAGCAGTTACTGTTAGTGTTCCATTAGTTGGTACATTTACATCATTTGCTAACACATCTATTGTTACTGCTACATTTTCATCTGTGGTAGCTACATCGTCTTCTGCATTTAATCCAGCGTTAACCGTAACTGTAACTGTTGCAGTTTCTGTTGTAGTGCTACCATCTGCATGAGTTACCTGAACTGTATATGTAAAGCTATCTGTCCCTGTAAAGCCTGCATTTGGGGTATAAGTTACTGTTCCATCTGTCTCTATTGTTACATTTCCATTTGATGGATTACTTGTACTAATAACAGCTACTGTGCTCGAAGCATTAAAGGTATCATTTGCTAACACATCAATAGTAACCGGCGTATCCTGATCTGTTACGGCTGTATCATCTTGTGCATCTTGTACCGGATTAACCGTTACCGTTACTGTTGATGTCTCTGTTGTTACACTACCGTCACTATGAGTTACTTCTACAGTGTAGGCAAATGTATCCACACCATTAAAGTCAGGATCCGGAACATACGTTATTGTTCCATCTGCTTCTATTGTAACAGTTCCATTAGCCGGATCTGAAGCAGCAACTACAGAAACAGTATCATCGCTTCCATAAGTATCATTAGCCAACACATCTATAGTTACTGATGTATCCTCATCTGTTGATGCTGTATCATCTTGAACATCTGCATCGTTATCTGTTATGGTTCCTATTCCCGTAGCATCGGATATCGTTACACTACTTGGTGTAGTATTGCTTAAGGTAATGGTAAAGTCTTCCGTAGGCTCTACCAAGGTGTCGTCTGTGGTGCTTACCGTTATGGTCTGGGTCTCCCCATCGGTACCCGTAAAGTTTAGCGTGCCGCTTACCGAGGTATAGTCCGATCCGGCTACTGCCGTATTATCTGAACTTGCATAGTCTACCGATACACCGCCCTGTACATCGCCCGTTAGGCTGACCGTAAAGACTAAATCGCCCCCTTCGGTAACCGTTACATCGTCAATCGCCAATGAGGCGCTATCGTTATCTGTTATGGTATACGTAGTTGTATTTTGAGAGGTTGAATTATTATTAGCATCACCAATAACTAAACCTGCTTGTGGATTAGCTAATGTAAACTGAATGGTTTCTGATGGTTCTACTAAATTATCATCAGTAACACTAAATACACTTGTAGGTATGGTATATGTAGTAACTCCCGCAGGTATTGTTACTGTAACTGTGTTTGAAAAATCTGAGCCTGATGTTGCTGTACCTCCTGTAACTGTTAAATCTACAGTAAGAGGGCTACTTAAAGCCTGATTTAAAATTAAAACAGGACTATCTGTATTGCTTTCATCATCCTCATAAGAAGATGAAGCAAACTCAACTAAAACATTTTGAATAGTGACTCTATAATCTTCTACTTCGCCATCATAAGCAAAACCATCGCTTGTAGAAAGTGTTTGAGAGCTGTACCTGAATCTTGCAAAAGTGATTCCTGCTGTGGCTGTATCAGGTATGGTATAATTAATTGAGTTATTACCTACAGATAAAGATTGGTTGTCTATAATTTTTTCACCTGCATCGGCAAAATCACCATCACCGTTTAAATCTATCCATGCATTTAAGTATCCTGTTGTAGCATCTGAAGATCCTGCAACTACGGTGAATGTGATTGGTTGACCTGCATATAATATTTGATCTTGTAATGAAGATGCACCAATTAAAACTCCGTCGTCTTCTGCTCCATCTCCAGTTGCATCTGCTGAAGGCTGCCCGTCTGTTTCTGCATCAGGAATTGAAGCACCTAAATAAATACTATTACTTAAACCATGTCTTGGTCCGTTTGATGCTAGATTAGTGTTATATGAATTAGGCGCATCACCAAAATCTGTTCTTCTAACTACTTTAGATGATGAAAACTCTGAAGTTGAACCTCCTACTGTAGCAGTGGCTGTTAATAATGTACCTGAATTTACTCCTGAAGGTAAACTAATAACAAACTCAAACTCATTGGTATTATCTGTATTTCCATCTACATCTGTGTATGATGAAGTAGCTGAAGACAAATCTGAGCCTGAGCCTTCAGTTAAGGAAGCCAAAAATGTTTGTCCTTCTCCGTAGTCTTGAGACATTCCGAGTTGGTTGTCTCCAGGAGATGCTGTTCCGCTTGAAATATCAGTTATAAATAACTCTATAATTGCTCCAGGTCTAGCCCATCCTTTTATATATAACTGACTGTCATCTATAACTACTTTATCAAAAACCGGGAAGTTAACTAAATCGTTGCTTCCTGAGTCTGTGTCATTTAAATCATTTAAAGTAACTCCATCAAAAATACCCGATCCTCCTCCATGTAAATCTATACCTAAAAGGTTATTGTTATAAATACTGTTTTGAGTAATAGTATTTGCAGCTGTTGCTCTGCTTTCATCATTTACAGCAACACCAACTTCGTTACCGTATACTATGTTTTTAGAAATAGTGTTATTGTTTGCACCATTTCTGACATTAATACCAGCAGAAATATTATTATATATAGTGTTGTTATCTATGGTATTGTTTCCGGAAGCGACTGTGGTATTCCCTATTTCTATACCGCTTCCGCCATCAGAATCCGGGTTACCTGAACTTGTTTGCTGATTATAGATTAGGTTATATTGAACAAGGCTGTTGTCTCCATTAATTGCTACTGCATTAGCACTATTAGAACCAGATCCGTTTTGGAAAATTTCATTATAGGTTACAGTTAATGAAGCATTGTTATTTGAGCCCAATACGCCTCCGTCTTGGTTATAAGCAATATATGATGATGTAACTGTTAGTTCTGAAGGGTTTACTAAACGAACTCCATACCCAGTATTTTGTAAAGAGCTACCAGGATCATTACCATTTGGCAAGGTCCCTAACAACATATTACTTACTACTCTGTTTGTTCCTGAACCTCCGTTGCCTGTTGCATTAATACCATGAACCGCATTATAAATAGCTAAGTTTCTAATTACAACGTTTGATGTTGCACCATTTAGCCTTAATCCATTTTTATTATCTGCATTTATTGCAATTTCAGGAAGTTGGTATGTTGGTAATGGTTCTGCATCTACACCAACAGTTCCTCCTGTACCTACTGTTCCTGTATTAGTGTCTCCAATATTAGCTGTTTGGGTTCTACCATCTATATGTGTATTATCATCTGTAATAACCGGTAAAATTGTTGTTGCTGTAATGGTAGCAACTCCTCCAGAGAAGTTAGGATCTGTAGTTCTTCCTAACGGATCGGAGTTAGAAGGTATCATGAATATAGAAACATCTTGCCCTGCTGCCGGATCAAAAATACTATTGGCTTCTATATTTATTCCGCTGTTTCCAAGATTGTTAGCATTCTCTATAAATTGAGCTAATGATCCTTGACCAGTTGCATTTGTATTAACAATTGTATTAAAGTTAAAACCAAAGTCTAAACCAACTGCTCCTTCACTATTTATGGTTACAACAGAAACGGACTGTGCTCCAGTTATAGTACCCGGCCCAGGATCTTGACCTGCAGGATTAGCTCCACCTACCTCGTTAGTTACATCTGTAAAACTACTAAGAGCATAATCCCTTCTGAATGTTTGTACCGGAATACACGTAGAGCAAGAGCTTCCTCCTGTTCTTGTAGATCTTACTGTATTGTTAACTACACGAATTCTATAGATTCCGTTTTGCATTCCTGCAAAAATGTATCTACCATTGTTATTGGTAACTTTAGTGTCTACCAAATTTCCTAAAACATCATAAAGTTCTACGGTAGCTCCCGGTATTGGCACCCCAGATGCTGTTACTCTATCTCTTCCTGAACCACCACCATAATTAACATCTTCGAACACTACACCAGAAATAATGTTAGATGGTACTTTTAAGACCACCGCATTCATTATTACAAGGTCTTGCCCGGTTTGTACATTTGTTGTAACTGATGATTCACCAGGTTGCACATAAGGAGAAACGTCGTAGGTGTCTAAGTCTAGTCCGTACGATGTAGTGTTATTTATGTTAGGGATAACAGTATTATCAAAAATAGTAGAGTTAAAAGGGTTTACTGTTGTAACTCCGTTATTATCTCCATCTCCAGATAATCTAAATGTTCCTAACCCGGTTGTTACAGTTAAATCTTCATTATTGCTCAGTGTTTGGTCTCCTTCCCAAGACATAACTGTTGTCTTAGAGCCATTTGAACCAATTGCAAAAAAACCGCTCAATGTAAATGATGATGATGAGTTATTTTCTGCATTAAATCCTTGGTATAAATTAATGGTAGAAGCAGGTAATGTTAAATCTTCATAAACAATAAAAAGGGCCCAACCACCCAACACTGTTTGATTATTACAATATGTTGCACTATTATCTACCGTTAAATCAGAAAAATCAAATGTATTAGTAGATAGATTGGATATGCCTGTTATAATGGAAGTTACATCACTAACTCCGCCATAAAATGTTCTAGAACCTAACGCTGTAGCGTAAACCCAATCTGCATTTACGCTATTACCCTCAAAAGTAACTTGAGTGTCTGGCGTTGCCCCTGAATGTGCCCAGTATAAATACGCTTTTTGAATAGTTGCACCAGCAGGAACCGGAGACGTTAACGTATTACTGGATGATGATGCTATGGCACATGCATTCACTCCATTTGGTTGTGTTCTAAGTGAGCCTCCCGTTGATGTATAATCTATATACCCATCAAACTCATCAAATAATACCAGTGGTTGGTTAAATTGTATGCTTGTTGCGAATGCCAGTATTTGAAGGTTATCAATAAAAACGTAATTGTTATTTTCCCAGTCACCACTACCCCATGTACTTAAGTTTATAAACCTAATTGTAGTGTTATTAGATATAAACGCTGAAATATCTACATTAAATGTAGTCCAATTAGAATTATAAATTGTACCTACCGTAGTAAAATTAACACCGTCTGATGAAACCTGAACAGCTAAATTCTCACTTGTAGCATCATTACCTCCATTTAAAATTGCCCGATAATCAAAAGATAAAAATGCAGTACCATAACCCGATAAATTAGCAGATCTTGAAATTCTTTCATCATTTCTTGAAATAGCCTGAAAAGTAAGCACCCCGCTTTCAATCCTAATATTTCCACTATTAGGATTATTATTGTCGTTATCTTCATCCCAACTACCCGACCAATTTTGTGTACCGTCGTTATTATTATATGAAACTGTACCAAAATTATCTCGGTAAGTATCTTGTGCTTTTAAAGAAAAGGATACTAATAGTAGTAATACACTAACTATTATAAAGTGTAGTTTTCTTGTAGGTGTTAGGAGATCACGGGCAGGTCTCATACGTTGCATTGTTTAGATTAAATTCGTTTTTAATACTAGTAACACAAGGGGCTTGGTACTTAATTAACTAAAATTTTATCACAAAATTATATTTATATAAAAAAAATACTACTTAAACATCAGTTTAACAGATGTTTACACTAAACAAATTTAATTTTTTATTTAAATGTTAATATTCAATAAACACTATTTATGCAATAAACAAAACAAAAATAGCTTTACAAATGCAATTTTACCAAAAAATGTTGTGTAAAAAGGTTTTAGCGTAGTGTAACCACACTTAACCGTTGTGTTTTTTAACATTTTTTTGCTTAGCTTACAATTATAAGGTTTTAATCAAAAAAGCAGCAATGTATTATTACATTGCCGCTTTAATTTATTTGCTTTAAACACTTTATTATTGCATTATAACAAACTCTGATCTTCTGTTAAGTTCGTGAGCTTCTCTAGAGCATGGTACTCCATTGGCACATTCATTAACAAGCTCACTTTCTCCATAACCTTTTGCTGTTAGCCTAGAGGCATCTATACCTTTGCTAATTAAATACTGCATTGTTGCTTTTGCTCTACGCTCTGAAAGGGCCAAATTATAAGCATCATCTCCTCTGCTATCTGTATGAGAACGTATATCTATTTTTATAGATGGGTATTTTTCCATGGCTGCTATTACTTTTTGCAGCTCTACCTCAGCATCTTTCCTAATTGTAGCACTATCAAAATTAAAGTAGATAGGTTTTAAGTCTAATAATTTTGCCAAATCGTCTCCTTGGGTAGCTGAAACCTTTTCTTTTTCTAACTCAAAATCTAATTTAAGAGCAGCCATATCATAAGAAGCATTAACATATTTTTCTTGGGTAATGTACCCTTGTTTTTCTGCTCTTATAAAGTGCCCTTTTTTACAATCTATCACAACATTATATTGACCACTATTATTTGAGCTTACAGTTGTTAAAACACTGTTGTTTTCATCAATTACACTTATTGATGCGTCTGCTATAATCTCTCTAGTTTCTTTATCTATAACAACCCCGTTAACCGATTTGTTACATTCAAAAATTACTTCAGTATTCTCTACAAAAGTGTAAATATCATCACTCCCTATTCCTCCGGGTCTATTTGATGCAAAGAATCCTATTTTAGTGTCTTCGTTAATTATAAAAGACAAATCATCGTGAGGAGAATTTACAGGTTCTCCTACATTAATAACCTCATCTACTTGGTTATATGATTTAAGTTTAGTTACGTAGATATCTAAACCACCTAAACCTTGATGACCATCTGAAGCAAAATACAACAACCCATTATTACTTACATACGGAAAAGTTTCTCTGGCCTCAGTGTTTATTGCTGTTCCTAAGTTTTCCGGTGTTCCGTAGGTTCCGTCTTCGTTAATTGAAACTACAAAAATATCTGATTCTCCTACGGTTCCGGGCATATCGGAAGCAAAGTATAATTTGGTTTCGTCCGGACTTAGTGCCGGGTGAGCAACCGAATAACTATCACTATTAAAAGGAAGCTCCTGAACGTTAGTCCATTCATCACCGTTTCTAGTAGCTTTATAAATTTTTAGACGATTTATACCTTTTTCGTCTCTATTAACTTTGCCATCTTGATAGTTGTTACGAGTAAAATAAACTGTTTTACCATCTTTAGTAAACGCTGTACTAGACTCGTGAAGTGGTGAATTTAAGTTGTCTGAAAACTTTTTAACGCCTACAACTCTACCATCTTCGTTTAAGGCTCCTCCATATAAATCAAGAAAAGGCATATTGTTCCAGGTATGTCTTCTTTTTGTTAAAGAACCTGTATCTCTTGCAGATGAGAAAACCAAGCTTCCTTGGTAAAAAGAAGGTGCAAAATCTGAATAAGCAGAATTATTTTCGAATGGCTTAATTGTATACCTTCCCGATTGTAGTTTTATAAACTCTAAATACTCTTCTCTTGCTTTAAAAAGCTGTGCTCTAACATCTTTATCTTTTATATCATTAAACTGCTGCATCATCTTGTTTGCTTCGTCATACATTTTTAAAGACTTAAGCGTTTGAGCGTACCTAAAGTAGTAGTCTGCTTCTATAACAGAATCTTTCATTTGTATTAACTTACCATACCATTTTGACGCATTTTCATAGTCTGCGTTAAAATAGTAAGCGTTTCCGAGTTTTTTAAGCATCTCGGCAGTTACGTATCCTTTGTTTGCTACATTTTCATAAATATCTATTGCTTTAACAAAAGAATACTCTTCGTATTTTTTGTTACCCTTCTCTGCTTGTTTTTCTTGGGCTGATACAACTTGAATTGAAGCCAGAGCAATGATGAAGAGAATTCGAGTAATTTTAATCATAATTGTATTTTTTTAGAAAAATCTTGGGGAAACAGTCTTCTTAACTTTTTTAAACAGCTCAAATCTAAGCAAAACTTCAAACGAACCATCGTTAAATTCTGTTTTTCCTAAATCTGTTGTCTCTCTATCATACGCTAATCCTAGCAGTAACTGGTCTGTAACTTGAAACCCGACCATTGCACTAACGGCCGCATCCCAACGGTAAGCTGCACCAAGGATAAATTTCTCATTAAATAAGAAGTTAGCAGAAAGATCTACCTGAATTGGCGCTCCGGAAACCATTTTGGTTAGTAATGCCGGTTTTAATTTGGTGGTAGCACTCAAATCAAACACATAACCTGTTATTACATATAAATTTACACGCTCTTTTGCTATTGATGAGCTTGAGTTATCAAAATGTTCCGTCTCTAACAAGTTTGGTGCAGATAAACCCAAATAGAATTTTTGAGTATGATAATAAGCGCCAATCCCTACATTGGGAGAAAACTTATTATCTATATTTAATGGGCTACCATCCGGATTAAACTCTGGATCGAAAATAGTGAGTTTACTAAAGTCTACATTAAGTAAGTGACCTCCGGCTTTAATACCTAATGAAAGTTTTCCTTTTTCTGATGTTGGTATAGTATATGAAAAAGAAATATCGAAATTAGTTTCTTGGTTTACACCATCTCCTATTTCATCATTTATAATAGAAAACCCTAAACCAACCCTGCTATTAGAAATTGGTGTATGCATATTTAAGGTTTGCGTTTTAGGTGCTCCGTCTAACCCAACCCATTGAGACCTATGTAACCCTGTTATGCTCATTACACCACGTGTACCTGTATAGGCAGGGTTTACACTCATGGTATTATACATATACTGGGTATATTGAGCATCTTGCTGTGCATACAATCCAAAGGCAGTAAATGCGATAGCTAAGACACTTAGAAAACGTTTATTTAATTGAAATATTAACATATGGTTTTGCTTAAATACTGAATTAATTTATTAACGACTTAGATAAAAATAGGTTGCTATTTGCCTGTTTGTTCCATTATCATCATAATTTATAATGATGTAATATACGCCCACCGGAAGCAACTCTGACTCGTTTACTGTAGCTCTACCGTTAGATCTGCCTCTAAATGCGTTTGATGTATTATTATAGCCAATAGCTTCGAATACTTTAATACCCCATCTGTTAAAAATTTGAACAGTGTTATCCGGATACTGATCTATATTACGAATAAGAATTTCATTACGATTATCCCCATTAGGTGTATATAGCTGATTTACTTGTACCGGTCTATCATCAAAAGCATCTAAATAATCAGGATCTCCGTCTCCATCGGTATCTCCCATATTTTCATCGGCTGTATCTACTCCGTCACCATCATCATCTGTATCTCTGTAATCTACATCTTCTGTTCCGTCTTTATCCGGTAAATCTGTAGCAGGATTATCTATTTCATCATTCACATCAAACCCATCATTAACATCGCTACCTTCGTAACCATCATCTAAACCATCGCCATCTGTATCAACTCCTGTAAATACTTGGTCTGGCTCTCCATCAGCATTAAAATCATTTCCTTCTATATTATCAGGAATGGTATCATTATCTGAATCTTCATCTAAATAGTCTGGTAAGTCTGTCCCATCAGTATTAACCGGATCTAAGCCCATGTCTCCACTTCCTTCGTAGGCATCGTCTAAACCATCGTTATCTGAGTCTGTACCTGATGGTGGTATGTATCCGGCAGTTGTTTGAGCCTCTACATTATCCGGAATACCATCATTATCTGAGTCTATATCTAAACTATCAGGGATTGAATCACCATCAGAATCAGAATTACCTTCTAAAACATCTAAAATTCCATCATTATCATCGTCTATGTCAATTCCATCGTGCACTCCGTCTTGATCTGTATCAGGCACCACCACTATTGTTACAGAAGCTGTATCGCAATTACTACTATTTAACACTTCACAAATAGTGTAATTAATTGTATAAGTACCTTCTGCTGTTCCTGCAGGCACAGAAATATTACCATCTGAATCTACTGTAGCGCCTATGGTATTTGTACCTGCATCTAACGTAATTGTTATTTCGGTGTCGTTTACTGCTGAACCATTTAACAAATCATTAGCTGTAATATCACCTGCAACACCTCCTGTAAATCCGTTTACCGGATTTGACGAGAAATCATCATCTACAGCATCAATAGCAGAAGAAACTACTTCTACTGTTACTGTAGCCGTATCACAGTTGGTTGGATTTAGCACTTCGCAAATCGTATAATCTACTGTGTAAATTCCTGAAGAAGTTCCGGAAGCAACATCTACTGTACCATCAGAATTAACAGTTAAAGGTCCGTTTGTAATCGGTGTAACTGTTACTTCTGTAGCATTTACCAACGTACCGTTTAATGTATCATTATCTAAAACATTAGCAATAGCTGTAGCTCCATCAGCTCCATTAACCGGTGTACCTGTAAGGTCATCATCAACGGCATCAATAGGTGCTGCTGTTACTTCTATGGTTATTGTAGCAGTATCACAATTGCTCGGGTTTAAGACCTCACAAATTGTGTAATCTATATTGTAAGTACCCGCTACTGTACCTGATGGAATGCTTACATTACCATCGGCATCTACTGTTGCCCCTATGGTATTTGTTCCGGCATCTAACGTAATTGTTATTTCAGTATCGTTTACGGCAACTCCATTTAGTGTGTCATTTGTTGTGATATCACCAACTAATCCGCCATCATAACCATTTACCCCTGTGAAGCCATCATCTACAGCATCTATTGGTGCTGCTATTACTTCTATAGTTATTGTTGCTGTATCACAATTACTTGGGCTTGAGGTCTCACAAATTGTGTAGTCTATATTATAAGTACCCGCTGCTGTACCTGATGGAATGCTTACATTGCCATCAGCATCTACTGTAGCCCCTATGGTATTTGTTCCGGCATCTAAGGTAATTGTTATTTCAGTATCATTTACGGCAACTCCATTTAGTGTATCGTTTGCTGTGATATCACCAACTAATCCGCCATCATAACCGTTTACCCCTGTGAAGTTATCATCTACAGCATCAATAACATTAACCACAGTTAAGTTAGCACTATTAGAGTATTGTTCACAAATTAAATCTGATTGAGAAATAACAACTCTGTAATCATAACCATTCATCGTTTCGGTTACTCCTGTTAGCGTTAACGAATTAGTTGTTGCTCCGGAATAAATACCTCCATCAGTGATATCATTCCAAGTTGAACCACCATTTGTACTTTCTTGCCACTGATAAAGCGTTGTTCCAGAACCTCCTGATGTTACAACTGTAAAAGAAGCATTATCTCCAAAATTAGTTGTTTGATCTGTAGGTTGAGTATCTATAGTAGCTGCTGTTCCTGCATTAGTAACATTAGCATTAGTCCCTGCATAAGAAGCCCCAACCACAGTACCATCGGCATTTACAGCCGGTGGATTCCCTGAGCCGTAATATCCATTACCATCGGCATCTGCTGAACTATCATTGTACGCTTCGTTTGCATCTACACAACCATCATTATCGCTATCACTATCAAGGTAATCCGGTGTACCATCGGCATCTGAGTCTACAGAAGGACAACCCCAGGTCATATCTGACAGTAGAATAGTGATTTGATTTGAGCTGTTATTATTTGTTAGATTAGTATAGGTAATTGTTATGTTATCTACCGGCTCAATAAAGTTTAAGTTTAAATTTCCATCATCCATTGCTGTAGCAGGAGGATTGGTAGGTACAAAATCTACTCCATCAAAAACACCCGGAGACACATTATCTACGGCAGACCCTAATGAAAAGTTTAAATTAACAGGATTAGCTCCGTTAGAAGCCGATACTGTTACTCTTTCTTTAAACAGTTCATAATCTGCAATATCTGTACTCTCATCTATATCTACAATTTTAAAGCTTAAATCGTGTACAGCTTGAGAGAATGAAAGTTGATAGGTTATTTGTTCTCCATTATCTAGCTCCTCAATTCTTCCTATAATTTGTAGACCAGGAGTACCGTTTATTGTAAAATATCGTGCAATAAAATTATTAGATATTCCTGCTGATACACTACTAGTAACTGTTACAGTAGTGCCGTCTATTGTTGTTGAGGCTACATTAGGATTCCCCGGTGTTGGATCGGCTTCCGGATCTCCTGTCCATGATGCAGTATCCCAGTCAAGTGTACTAGTAGTGGTACATAAGCCTTCATCTGCATCGGTGATACCATCGTTATCATCATCAAGATCTGAATCATCAGGCACTCCATCACCATCTGTATCCGGAATAACAGTAATCCATACCGTTGCTGTATCACAAACTTGTGGAGCAACTGCTGTATTACAAACCTGGTAATCTACAGAAACTGTTGTGCCTTCTTCACCTGCTGCAGGTGTATAGGTTAATTCTCCTGTTAAATTATTAAATACAACTGTTCCAGAAGCAGTACCTGTTCCTAAATTTGTTAAAGAAGTATCACTACCAGGTAAAAAATCATCATTAGCAAGTACATCTACAGAATCTGATTGACCTTCACCGACTGTTAGAGCATCATTTTTAGCTGTAGGCTCTAAAGGATGCGGATCTGTACCATCAGGATTTCCATCATTATCATCATCAGGATCTGTTACATCTGGATCACCATCGCCATCTGTATCTACCTGAACAGTTATATCTACAGTTGCTGTATCGGTTAGAGAACCATCTGTGATTTCGTAAGTTATTTGTGGTACAGCCCCAGTAAATGCTGCATCTGGCGTGAATGTTATATCTCCGTTAGTGTTAATTTGAACAGTTCCAACACCAGTAATTGTAGCTGTATCTCCTGCAGAATAAACAGTTGCATCACCATTAATAGTAAAAGTTGTTACTGTAATAGTATCACCATCTGGATCGCTATCTGCTGTAGTTGGGTTAGCTGCAAGAACATTCTCGTTCATTACAGTATTTTGTGTAACCGTAAATACATCATTAACGGCTATTGGCGCATTGTTACAATTAGACGCGCTTGATTTATTATTGTAGTCTATAGTACCAGAAGTAACATAGTTTATAAAAACTTGATTTTCTGTTGAATTTACTTGCCCGGGTGTTCTTCCTGTTGCATCTGAACGAACAAAATTAGATGCGCTTTGCCAATCACCACACTGGAACGAAAATGTACAACCAACTCCTCCTGCTCCTAAATTAAATGACGGTCCGCCACATGGAAAGTTAGGAAAGTTAGTATCTACATTACCATATGAAAAACCATGGTAAAAACTACCATCTGGACGTCGCACTTGAATTGCATCACCGCTATTAGATAAACCTACTCTAGACCACCTTGGAGTTTCTGAAGTACAAGGCGAATAACTTGGATCTGTTGTAGAAGGTAAATCACTACAACCGTTTAAAGAAGCATGGTCTGCAGGCAAAATATAAACCCCGTCGCCATTACTATCGGTTGGGTCGTCTGCAGGTATATTAGGATCTCTATCGTTTTGATTATAAATTAAAATTAAAGACCCCGGTGTTACACTATTAAAAGCCGAACCAAATATTATATGACCATCTGAAACACCTGTAGCAGAGGTGCCAAAATCTCCATTATTATCATCTATAATCCAACCTGTTAAATCTACGGGTGCTGTTGGATTTGTTGCATTTCCTATAACTAAAAGTTCTACCCACTCTTGTGCACCGGATGGACCATTAGACATTTCATTTACAATTAGTCCTGGCGCATCACACTCTAAAACGGTTATTCCTAAAGTTGCTGTATTAGAGGTAGCACCTAAATCGTCTTCTACTCTAAAATTAATACTTGCATCGCCAAAATAATCGGTAGCCGGAGTAAATGTTACATTCCCAGAATTATCTACCGTGTATGTACCTACTCCTGTTATAACTAACGGATTCCCAACGGAACCAACATTAGAAGAATTTGAAGGATCTATTAGCAATACGGTTGAAGGATCTAAATTACCTTCAGGGTCTGATGCTCCGGTTAGTACATTTATTGGTGGGTTAGAAGTAGAATTTTCTAAAACTGTATTCCCTAAATTATCTACAACCGTTGGCGGGTTGTTTGTTATTACGGTGTTTTCATTAACAAAATTAACCTCTCCTAAGAAGCTAACAGAATTTTGACGTTGACCACTATCTATTGATTGGCCATTTCTAAAAATTATTCTACTAACATTTGTATAATTTAACCTAACTACAAATTCAGTTCTGTCTTCATTTATACCAGAAGAATAATCTGAATCACTTTGAAATCTTATATAATTACCATTTGTAGAAACTACTAAATCTGTTGGACAGCCAATAGCATTATTTGTAGCAGTTTCACTTTGCGGACAGCCACCGGGAGTTGGTGATACTCCAGCTTCTAACGTATAACTTTCAGGCACAATAGCCTCAAAAAACTCATTCCCATCAACATCTATAGCTTCTAAAACATAAGAATCTAACGGTATTGGCACGCCATCTGTAGAGGCATTAGCCGTACCGGACTCTACAAAAACAATCTCCCACTCTACATAACCTCCATCAACAGTAACATCAGTTAATGGCTCAAACCTATTATCATCTCCTAATTCCCTGTCAACATCAACAATAGTCATATTGTTAAGCTCATTAATCTTAACAACCGCATCGGCATTATTGCTGGTACCATTTACATTAATAACAACATTTTCGTATAAATAACGTGCACCTTGTTGCCCATCTATACCCGATAAAGGTATTGGACCTTGACTACTACCAAACGTAGGAGTAGATTGAGCATTTACCAATATTAGCCCTAAAAAAAACAGTATAAACGTTACTGTAATTTGTTTGGCTGCTTCATGTAATGGGAAATTAATTGAGGTAGTAATAAATTTCATAAACTTAGAGGTTAAACTTTTAATACTTAATACAATAACCCCTTAACAAAACCTATTAAATCAACAAAACCGTGGGGCATAGTAATTAATTATATGCTGCTAAACTAACCCTAATTGTTTGATTATGTTAAGAATAATCGTTGTGTTTTTTTATAATTTCGACAACAAGCACTTTTTATCGACTAAAAATATTGTAGTCCTTTACTTATCAATAATTTGCCAATTTGTATGGATTAAATTGATATTTTTGCCACCAAATTATGCTTCATGAGTCTTATAAAAGAAATTAGTAAAAGGAGAACTTTTGGTATTATTTCTCACCCAGATGCAGGTAAAACTACTTTAACAGAAAAGCTATTACTTTTTGGTGGAGCTATTCAAGAAGCAGGCGCTGTAAAAAGCAATAAAATAACTAAAGGTGCAACTAGTGATTTTATGGAAATTGAGCGCCAAAGAGGAATTTCTGTAGCAACCTCAGTTTTAGCCTTTACCTATAAAGACAAGAAAATAAACATTTTAGATACGCCGGGACATAAAGATTTTGCTGAAGACACCTATAGAACTCTTACTGCTGTAGATAGTGTAATTGTTGTTATAGATGTTGCAAAGGGGGTTGAAGAACAAACCGAAAAGCTTGTTCAGGTTTGTAGAATGCGAAACATACCCATGATTGTTTTTATAAATAAATTAGACCGAGAAGGGAAAGATGCATTTGATTTGCTGGATGAAGTAGAGCAAAAACTTGGTCTTAAAGTAACTCCGTTAAGTTTCCCAATTGGAATGGGATACGAGTTTAAAGGAATTTATAATATATGGGAGAAAAACATAAACTTATTTAGTGGAGATAGTAAAAAAAATATAGAAGAAACCATTGCTTTTAACGATATAAATGATCCTACGTTAAGTGAAATTATAGGAGAAAAAGCTGCAGCTGAGCTTAGAGACAACTTAGAATTAGTTTACGAAGTTTACCCGGAATTTAATGCTAAAGAATACCAAGAAGGAAAGCTTCAGCCCGTATTTTTTGGTAGTGCTTTAAATAATTTTGGTGTTCGAGAACTGTTAGATTGCTTTATTGAAATTGCACCTTCACCACTACCTAAAAAAGCCGAAGAACGCTTAGTAAGGCCAGAAGAAGACCAATTTACCGGTTTTGTCTTTAAAATTCATGCTAATATGGACCCCAAGCATAGAGACCGTTTGGCTTTTGTTAAAATAGTTTCGGGCACTTTTAAACGCAATACCCCTTACCTACATGTTAGACACAATAAAAAAATGAAATTCTCCAGCCCAAATGCTTTTTTTGCCGAAAAAAAACAAGTTGTAGATATTTCTTATGCGGGCGACATTGTAGGACTACATGATACAGGAAATTTTAAAATTGGTGATACTTTAACCGAAGGAGAGGTACTACATTTTAAAGGAATTCCGAGTTTCTCGCCAGAGCATTTTAGATATATAAATAACAGTGATCCCATGAAAGCTAAGCAATTAGCTAAAGGAATAGATCAATTAATGGATGAAGGGGTAGCACAATTATTTACATTAGAACTAAACGGCAGAAAAGTAATTGGTACTGTTGGAGCATTACAATATGAAGTAATACAGTACAGATTAGAGCACGAGTATGGAGCAAAATGCAGCTATGAAAATTTTCCGGTTTACAAAGCTTGTTGGGTAGATCCTGAAGACCCTAAAAGTGAGGAGTTTAAAGAATTTAAACGTGTTAAACAAAAGTATTTAGCTCGAGACAAACAGGGACAATTAGTATTTTTAGCAGATTCCTCTTTTTCTATAGAAATGACTAAACAAAAATACCCAAGTGTTAAGCTTCATTTTGTATCAGAATTCAAATAATTAAATAAATACGCTTAAAAAGTTTTTTATTTTTTATAAGCACTAAGACTCAAAAGAAGCAACAAAACACGCTCTACGAGCCTAAAATAAAGCCAAGTAGAATTAGAAAATATTATGATTTTTTAGATGTTTATAAATTATAGCTATATAAGTGTTTATAACCATAATTTATATTAAAATAAAAAAGCCTCGCAAATTGCGAGGCTTTAATTTTATGCTTCTCCTGTAGGACCAAAATTTAGTGGTATAGGAGGTTGTTCATAATCTTTAATTTCACCATGAGACTGTTCAAACCGCTTTACATTATCATTCAAGGCTTTTAAAAGTCTTTTAGCATGTTGAGGAGTTAAAATAATTCTACTCTTTACCTTAGACTTTGGAACGCCCGGCATAATATTTATAAAGTCTATAACAAACTCTGATACAGAATGATTTATAATAGCCAGGTTAGAATAAGTACCATCGGCTACTTTTTCATCTAACTCTATATTAATTTGAGCTTGTTTTGGTTTGTCTTGGTTACTCATAATTACTTTTAAAAGTTAACCTCTTCTTTACTTGCCACAATTTCGTCGTACTCGGCTTTAGATCCTACGATTATATTCTCGTACTCTCTCATACCGGTACCTGCAGGAATTTTGTGTCCTACAATTACATTCTCTTTTAATCCTTCTAAGGTATCTACTTTACCACTTACAGCAGCTTCGTTTAATACCTTGGTTGTTTCTTGGAAGGATGCTGCAGAGATAAACGATTTTGTTTGAAGCGATGCTCTTGTAATACCTTGCAATATTGGCGTAGCCGTTGCAGGCACAGCTTCTCTGGCAGTTACCAAGTTCTTATCTGCACGACGTAAAATAGAGTTTTCGTCACGTAATTGTCTTGGACTTACAATCTGACCAGGTTTTAAGTTTTCAGAATCTCCGGCATCTTCTACTACCTTCATTCCAAAAATCTCATCGTTTTCTTCAATAAAATCGTAAGTATGTACTAGCTGTCCTTCTAAGAAATTAGTATCTCCCGGATCTTCGATTTGTACCTTACGCATCATTTGTCTAACTACAACCTCAAAGTGTTTATCGTTAATTTTTACACCTTGTAAACGGTACACTTCTTGAATCTCGTTAACTAAGTACTGCTGTACAGCAGATGGACCTTTAATACGTAAAATATCATTTGGTGTAACTGCTCCGTCAGATAATGGCATTCCGGCACGAACATAGTCGTTTTCCTGAACTAATATCTGGTTAGATAGTTTTACCAAATACTTTTTAATCTCTCCGGTTTTAGATTCTATAATAACCTCTCTGTTACCACGCTTAATTTTACCGAATGAAACTACACCATCTATCTCTGAAACTACTGCAGGGTTAGAAGGGTTACGAGCTTCAAACAACTCGGTTACACGTGGTAAACCTCCGGTAATATCTCCGGCTTTTGCCGATTTACGAGGAATCTTAACTAATACTTTACCTTCTTTAATTTTCTCACCATTATCAACCATTAGGTGCGCACCAACCGGTAAGTTGTACGAACGTAGGGTGTTTCCTTTAGCGTCTTGAATTAGTAAGGTTGGTATTAGTTTTTTATTTCTAGACTCGGTAATAACTTTCTCTTGGAAACCGGTTTGTTCATCGATTTCTACTTGATAAGTTACACCTTGCTCTATATTCTCGTAGGCAATCTTACCTGAGAACTCAGATACAATTACACCGTTGTATGGATCCCACTGGCATATTAAGTCTCCTTTAGAAACTGTATCGCCTTCTTTAACAAAAATATGCGATCCGTAAGGTATGTTATTAGTACTTAATACCATACCTGATTTTTTATCTACAACTTTAACCTCTGATGTTCTCGAGATAACAATATCTACCGGTTTACCATCGGCATTTTCTCCTTTAACAGTGCGTAGATCTTCTATTTCTAACACACCGTCAAATCTTGCTTCTAGTTTATTTTCTTCAGAGATGTTACCAGCAATACCACCTACGTGGAACGTACGTAGTGTTAACTGAGTACCAGGCTCTCCAATAGATTGTGCAGCAACTACACCTACAGCTTCACCTATCTGTACCATTTTTCCGGTAGCTAAGTTTCTACCGTAACACTTAGCACAAATTCCTTTTCTTGCTTCGCACGTTAATGGTGAGCGAACCTCTATTTTCTCTAACGGAGACTCCTCGATTTTCTTGATATGGTGCTCCATGATTTCTTCGCCCGACTTAACAATAACTTCTTCTGTAAGCGGGTTGTAGATATCATTTAATGATACACGACCAAGAATTCTTTCTCCAAGAGTTTCTACTACTTCTTCGTTTTTCTTAAGTGCTTCTACCTCTACGCCTCTTAACGTACCACAATCGTCTATATTAACAATAACATCTTGCGATACATCAACTAATCTACGAGTTAGGTAACCTGCATCTGCTGTTTTAAGTGCTGTATCGGCAAGACCTTTACGCGCACCGTGAGTAGAGATAAAGTATTCTAAAATAGATAGACCCTCTTTAAAGTTAGATAGAATTGGGTTTTCTATAATCTCTCCTCCTCCAACAGTAGATTTTTTAGGTTTCGCCATTAATCCACGCATACCGGTTAACTGACGTATCTGCTCTTTAGAACCTCTCGCTCCAGAATCTAACATCATGTACACAGAGTTAAATCCTTGTTGGTCTTCTCTAATACGCTTCATTGCAAGTTCTGTAAGCATTGCATTAGTAGAAGTCCAGACGTCAATTACCTGGTTATAACGCTCATTATTGGTTATAAGACCCATGTTATAGTTCATCATGATAGCATCTACCTGTTTGTTAGCATCATCTATCATGTCGTTTTTCTCTTCAGGAATAATAATATCTCCTAAGCTAAACGATAATCCTCCTTGGAAAGCAAACTTATAACCAAGGTCTTTAATTTTATCTAAGAACTCTGCAGTGGTAGGTACATCGGTAGCTTTTAAAATTTTACCGATAATATCACGAAGTGATTTTTTAGTCAATACTTCGTTTATGAATCCGGCCTCTTCTGGCACAAACTCATTAAATAATACTCTACCAACTGTAGTATCTATTATTTTAGTTACTAGGTTACCGTTTTCATCTAGATCTTTTGTGCGTACTTTAATTTGAGCGTTCAAGTGAACTTTCTTTTCATTGTACGCCATAGTAACCTCTTCTAAACCATAAAAAGTTAATCCTTCTCCTTGAATTGGATATTCTGGAGTAGATTTTCTTGGTTTAGTCATATAGTATAACCCAAGAACCATGTCTTGAGAAGGTACCGTAATTGGTGATCCGTTGGCCGGGTTAAGTATATTATGAGACGCCAACATTAAAAGCTGTGCCTCTAAAATAGCTTCATGCCCGAGTGGTAAATGCACCGCCATTTGGTCACCGTCAAAGTCGGCATTAAATGCAGTACACACAAGTGGGTGTAACTGTATTGCTTTACCTTCTATAAGTTTAGGCTGGAATGCCTGAATACCTAAACGGTGTAATGTGGGGGCACGGTTAAGTAGTACCGGATGACCTTTAATTACGTTATCTAAAATATCCCAAACAACAGGCTCTTTACGGTCTATAATTTTCTTAGCCGATTTTACAGTCTTTACAATACCTCTTTCTATTAGTTTTCTAATAACAAAAGGCTTGTAAAGCTCTGCCGCCATATCCTTTGGTAAACCACACTCATATAATTTAAGCTCCGGTCCAACAACAATTACAGAACGTGCTGAGTAATCTACACGTTTACCTAATAAGTTTTGACGGAAACGACCTTGTTTTCCTTTAAGTGAGTCTGAAAGCGATTTTAATGGTCTGTTAGATTCTGTTTTAACAGCCGATGATTTACGGGTGTTATCAAATAAAGAATCTACAGCTTCCTGAAGCATACGTTTCTCGTTACGTAAAATTACTTCAGGGGCTTTAATTTCCATTAATCGTTTTAGACGGTTATTACGTATAATTACACGTCTGTATAAATCGTTTAAATCTGAAGTAGCAAAACGACCTCCATCTAAAGGAACAAGCGGACGTAATTCTGGCGGAATTACCGGAATTACCTTCATAATCATCCACTCCGGTTTGTTCTCTCTATTTTGGCGTGCTTCTCTAAACGATTCTACTACCTGTAAACGCTTAAGGGCTTCTGTTTTACGCTGTTTAGAGGTTTCGTTATGAGCTTTGTGTCTAAGCTCATAAGAAAGTGCATCTAAATCTAATCTTGATAATAACTCAATTAAACACTCTGCTCCCATTTTAGCGATAAACTTATTAGGATCAGAGTCTTCTAGGTATTGGTTTTCTGGCGGAAGGCTATCTAAAATGTTTAAGTACTCTTCTTCTGTTAAGAAATCCATTTTATTTAGCTCTTCGCCATCCGGACCTTTAGCAATACCCGGTTGGATAACCACATAACGCTCGTAATAGATAATCATATCGAGCTTTTTAGATGGTAATCCGAGTAAGTATCCAATTTTATTTGGTAGTGAACGGAAGTACCAAATGTGCGCTACAGGAACCACAAGGTTTATATGCCCTACACGGTCTCTACGCACTTTTTTCTCGGTAACTTCTACACCACAACGGTCACAAACAATACCTTTATATCGAATTCTTTTATACTTACCACAAGCACACTCGTAATCTTTTACCGGACCAAAAATACGCTCACAAAACAATCCGTCTCGCTCCGGTTTGTGTGTACGATAGTTAATAGTTTCAGGCTTTAAAACTTCGCCTCGAGACTCGGCTAAAATTGCCTCGGGTGAAGCTAAACCTATAGAGATTTTGTTAAACCTCTGAACTGTATTCTTATCTTTTGTTCTTGCCATAATTAGTATGGTGATAATGAATTAAGTAAAAATTGTTACAGTAGCAGGCCTAAGCCTGCTACTTGTTTATTCTTCTAATCTGATGTCTAAACCTAGACCTTTAAGTTCGTGCATTAATACGTTGAACGATTCTGGTAATCCAGGTTCTGGCATAGCCTCTCCTTTAACGATTGCCTCGTAGGTTTTGGCTCTTCCAATTACATCATCAGATTTTACGGTTAAAATCTCACGTAGTGTGCTCGATGCACCGTAAGCCTCTAACGCCCATACCTCCATTTCTCCGAAACGCTGACCACCAAATTGAGCTTTACCTCCAAGCGGTTGTTGCGTAATTAATGAGTATGGTCCAATAGAACGTGCGTGCATCTTATCATCTACCATGTGACCAAGTTTCAGCATGTAGATAACTCCTACTGTAGCTGGTTGATCAAAGCGTTCACCGGTTCCACCATCGTATAGATACGTATGACCGAATCTTGGAATACCAGCCTCATCAGTCAGTTTATTTATTTCTTCTAACGAAGCACCGTCGAAAATTGGAGTTGCAAACTTTTTACCAAGTTTTAATCCTGCCCAACCAAGTACGGTTTCGTAAATCTGACCAATGTTCATACGTGAAGGTACCCCAAGTGGGTTTAGTACAATATCTACCGGTGTACCATCTTCTAAGAATGGCATATCTTCTTCGCGTACTATTTTGGCAACAATACCTTTGTTACCGTGACGCCCAGCCATCTTATCTCCTACTTTAAGCTTACGTTTTTTAGCTATATACACTTTTGCAAGTTTCATAATTCCGGCAGGAAGCTCGTCTCCTACAGAAATGGTAAACTTGTCTCTTCTAAGTGCACCTTGTAAATCGTTAAGCTTTATTTTATAATTGTGTAATAAATCTGCAACTAGTTTATTGGTTGTATCATCAGTAGTCCAACTTCCGCTCACTAAGTGTGCAAAGTCTTCTACTGCATTTAACATTTTTAAGGTGTACTTTTTACCTTTTGGTAATACTTCTTCTCCTAAATCGTTCATTACACCTTGTGATGTTTTACCACCAACTAAGGCAAAGAGTTTTTCAACAAGCTTATCTTTTAATGCTTGGAATTTGCTTTCGTACTCAAGCTCTAACTTGTTGATGTCTTCTTTGTCTTGAGAGCGCTTACGCTTATCTTTAATAGATCTAGAGAATAATTTCTTATCTATTACAACACCATTTAATGATGGTGGCGCTTTTAATGAAGCATCTTTTACATCGCCTGCTTTATCTCCGAATATAGCACGTAATAACTTTTCTTCAGGAGTTGGGTCTGACTCTCCTTTTGGAGTAATCTTACCAATTAAAATATCTCCAGGCTTTACCTCTGCCCCGATTCTAATCATACCATTTTCATCGAGGTCTTTGGTTGCTTCTTCAGATACGTTAGGAATATCGTTAGTAAGCTCTTCTGCTCCTAATTTTGTATCTCTAACTTCTAAAGAATACTCATCTATATGAATTGATGTAAAGATGTCTTCTCTAACAACTTTCTCTGATATTACAATTGCGTCCTCAAAGTTGTACCCTTTCCAAGGCATGAAGGCTACTTTAAGGTTTCTACCCAGAGCAAGTTCACCTTTCTCTGTTGCGTAACCTTCACAAAGTACCTGGCCTTTTTTAACTCTATCGCCTTTTTTAACAATTGGCTTTAAGTTAATACAAGTTCCTTGGTTAGTTTTACGGAATTTTACGAGTTCGTAGGTTTTAGAATCATCATCAAAACTTACTAAACGCTCTTCATCGGTTCTGTCGTACTTAATTGTGATGATATCTGAATCTACATACTCAACAACTCCGTCTCCTTCTGCATTTATAAGTACTCTTGAGTCTGATGCTACTTGGCGCTCAAGGCCAGTACCTACAATTGGAGATTCCGGACGTAATAACGGAACTGCCTGACGCATCATGTTTGATCCCATTAATGCACGGTTTGCATCATCGTGCTCTAAGAATGGAATTAATGATGCAGAGATAGATGCTATTTGGTTTGGAGCTACATCTGTGTAGTGTACCTTATCTGGTTCTACAACCGGGAAGTCTCCTTCATCTCTGGCAATTACCTTATCTGTATCAATAGAACCGTCTTCTTTTAACGGAATGTTTGCTTGCGCTATGAGTTTATCTTCTTCTTCTTCGGCACTTAAGTAAACCATATCTTTTAGGTCTACTTTACCGTTTTCTACTTTTCTATACGGAGTTTCTATGAATCCCATGTTGTTCACCTTAGCAAATACTGCTAATGATGAAATTAGACCAATGTTTGGTCCTTCTGGGGTTTCTATCGGACATAAACGACCGTAGTGAGTATAGTGAACGTCACGTACCTCAAAACCGGCTCTTTCTCTTGAAAGACCTCCAGGACCTAAGGCAGATAAACGTCTTTTATGGGTGATCTCAGCTAATGGGTTTGTTTGATCCATAAACTGAGATAACTGGTTAGTACCAAAGAACGAGTTAATTACAGACGATAACGTTTTGGCATTAATAAGGTCTATTGGCGTAAACACCTCGTTATCACGAACGTTCATTCGTTCTCTAATGGTACGAGCCATACGCGCTAAACCAACACCAAATTGCTGTGATAATTGCTCACCTACAGTACGTACACGACGGTTAGACAGGTGATCTATATCGTCTATTTCTGCTTTAGAGTTAATTAACTCTATTAAGTATTTTACAATTGTAATTATATCTTCTTTAGTTAGTACTTGTTTATCCATATCGATATCCAAGCCTAACTTCTTGTTCATTCTGTAACGCCCAACTTCACCAAGATTATAACGTTGGTCAGAGAAGAATAATTTGTCTATAATTCCTCTTGCGGTTTCCTCATCTGGTGGTTCTGCATTACGCAACTGACGGTAAATATGTTCTACCGCTTCTTTCTCTGAGTTTGTTGGGTCTTTTTGTAATGTATTGTAAATAATAGCGTAATCAGACTGTTGGTTGTTTTCTTTGTGCAACAGAATGGTTTTAACGCCAGCATCTAAAATTTGATCTATGTGTTCTTTCTCTAAAATAGTATCACGGTCTAGAACAATCTCGTTACGCTCTATAGATACTACTTCTCCTGTATCTTCATCAACAAAATCTTCATGCCAAGTGTTAAGAACACGGGCTGCTAGTTTTCTTCCTAATACTTTTTTAAGCCCTGCCTTAGACACTTTAACCTCTTCTGAAAGGTCGAAAATTTCTAAAATATCTTTGTCGCGCTCAAAACCAATAGCACGGAAAAGGGTTGTTACAGGTAATTTTTTCTTTCTATCAATATACGCATACATTACGTTATTGATATCGGTAGCAAATTCTATCCAAGATCCTTTAAAAGGAATTACTCTGGCAGAATAAAGCTTGGTTCCATTGGCATGGAAAGACTGACCAAAGAACACTCCCGGAGAACGGTGTAATTGCGATACTACTACGCGCTCTGCACCGTTAATAACAAAAGTTCCAGAAGGTGTCATGTATGGTATTGTACCCAAGTACACATCTTGAACGATGGTCTCAAAATCTTCATGCTCTGGGTCTGTACAATACAACTTTAACCTCGCTTTTAACGGAACACTGTAAGTTAGTCCTCTCTCTATACATTCTTGAATTGTATAACGAGGCGGATCTATAAAATAATCTAAAAATTCTAATACAAACTGGTTACGAGTGTCTGTAATTGGAAAGTTTTCCATGAAGGTGTTGTATAACCCCTCTTTCCTTCTCTCATCAGATTTAGTTTCAAGCTGAAAGAAATCTTGAAACGATTTGATCTGAATATCTAAGAAATCCGGGTATTCCGGAGTACTCTTAGCAGAAGCAAAATTTAGTCTTTCAGTCTGATTTGCGAACATCAATGGACAAAGTTTTTATTAAAGAATGTTTAAAAGGCGCATATACGTTTATATACGCAAAAGGGTTTAGGCCTTGAGGATTCTTATCCTAAGACCTAAACCAAGGTTTTACAGCCAGGTTAGCTTACTTAAGCTCAACCTCAGCTCCAGCCTCTTCTAAAGACTTCTTAAGACCTTCGGCCTCTTCTTTAGAAACTCCTTCTTTGATAGCTTTAGGAGCGCTGTCTACTATTTCTTTAGCTTCTTTAAGTCCTAATCCTGTAAGTTCTTTTACTAATTTAACTACAGCTAATTTAGAACCGCCTGCTGATTTTAAAATTACGTCGAATTCAGTTTTCTCCTCAGCTGCTTCACCACCACCAGCAGCACCAGCAGCACCAGCAACAGCTACAGCTGCAGCTGCAGGCTCAATACCGTATTCTTCTTTTAAAATATCAGCTAACTCGTTTACTTCTTTTACAGTTAAGTTAACTAACTTTTCTGCGAAATCTTTTAAATCTGCCATTTTTCTATCGTTTAAAAATTTTAAAATATAATTAGTTTAAGTGCGTACAAATTTTATTCTTCTCTTTCTGATAAGGTTTTAACAATACCTGCAAGTTTACCTCCTCCTGATTGAAGCGCAGAGATAACATTCTTGGCTGGTGATTGTAGTAAGCCAATAATATCTCCAATAACTTCTTCTTTAGATTTGATATTTGCAAGCGTCTCTAACTGATCATCTCCTATATAGATAGCTTCTTCTATGAAAGCTCCTTTTAAAATAGGCTTATCAGACTTTTTACGGAAATCTTTAATTAGTTTAGCCGGTGCATTACCTTTCTCGGCTATCATTAAAGAGGTGTTTCCTTTTAATACCGTTGGAAGCTCGCCAAAATCTTTATCTGCTGCTTCCATTGCTTTTGCAAGCAAGGTATTTTTTACCACTGCAAGCTTTATGTTTGCTTTAAAGCACGCTCTACGTAATTTAGAGGTGGTATCAGCATCCAAACCTGATATGTCAGCCAGATAAATGTTGCTGTTATCAGTCAGCTTAGCAGTTAAGTCTTGTATTACGTTTAATTTTTCTTCTCTTGTCATGACTAAAAATTATAACTACTTTAAACTGCCTTTGGATCTATAGGTACACTCGGACTCATAGTACTAGACATATAAATACTCTTAATGTATGTACCTTTGGCTGCAGTTGGTTTTAATTTTATTAATGTTTGAATTAACTCATTGGCATTTCCGGCAATTTTATCTGCAGAGAATGAGGCCTTACCTATTGCTGCATGTACAATTCCGGTTTTATCTACCTTAAAGTCAATTTTACCAGCCTTAACTTCTCTAACTGCTTTAGCAACATCCATGGTTACTGTTCCAGTTTTTGGGTTAGGCATTAATCCTCTCGGACCAAGAATTCTACCTAACGGACCTAATTTACCCATTACACTTGGCATGGTAATAATTACATCAACGTCGGTCCAACCACCCTTGATCTTGTTTAAGTACTCATCTAACCCTACGTAATCTGCTCCGGCTTCTTTAGCTTCTTCTTCTTTATCTGGAGTAACTAATGCCAATACTTTTACGTCTTTACCAGTACCATGAGGTAAGGTAACTACGCCACGAACCATTTGGTTAGCTTTTCTTGGATCTACTCCTAATCTAACTGCTAAATCTACAGAAGCGTCAAATTTTACGTTGGTTATTTCTTTTATTAAAGCAGAAGCTTCTTCTATAGAGTAGAGTTTATTTCTATCTATTTTTGCTCTGGCTTCTTTTTGCTTTTTGGTTAATCTTGCCATTTTTAATGTCTTTTAAAGATTTAAAAAGGTTTCTGTCCTGTAACTGTGATCCCCATAGATCTAGCAGTTCCGGCAATCATACTCATTGCAGACTCTATAGTAAATGCGTTTAAGTCTTGCATTTTGTCTTCTGCAATTGCTCTAATTTGATCCCAGGTTACTTTAGCAACCTTTGCACGGTTTGGCTCACCAGAACCCTTTTTAATCTTTGCCGCTTCCAATAGTTGTACTGCCGCTGGAGGTGTTTTCACAACAAAGTCGAAAGACTTGTCTGTGTACACAGAGATAACAACAGGCAATACTTTTCCTTGCTTGTCTTGAGTTCTAGCATTAAATTGCTTACAGAACTCCATGATGTTAACTCCGGCAGCACCTAAAGCGGGTCCAACCGGTGGCGACGGGTTCGCAGCACCTCCCCTAACTTGTAGTTTAACTACTTTACTTACTTCTTTTGCCATTGTTTTTTAATTATAAAAATTTAAAAACTTGCGAAGCATCTTTTAATTATTGGAAGCTAAAGACACTTCTTTTATATGCGTAACAATTTAAATTTTCTCTACTTGCATATAACTAAGCTCAAGTGGTGTTTTTCTTCCGAAAATTTTAACCATTACCTCAAGCTTACGTTTTTCTTCATTAATTTTTTCTACTGTACCGTTAAATCCATTAAACGGTCCATCTATAACCTTTACTGTTTCTCCTACTACATAAGGTATAGCAATACTATCTGTTTTTTCTGCTAACTCATCAACCTTACCTAGCATTCTGTTAACCTCAGATTTTCTAAGCGGAACAGGATCTCCTCCTTTAACTTCGCCCAGAAAACCAATTACTCCGGTTATAGATTTTATAACGTGAACTATTTCACCTCCTAGGTTTGCTTTTATCATTACATAACCCGGGAAGTAAACACGTTCTTTGTTTATTTTTTTTCCGTTACGTATTTGTACAACTTTTTCGGTAGGAACCAAAACTTCATCTACATAGTCAGAATAACCAAGTCTGGCAACCTCATTTTCTATATAGGTTTTAACCTTGTTTTCCTGACCACTAACGGCTCTAACTACATACCACTTTTTCTCTAATGTTTCGGCCATTGTAGATTGTTTAACTAATTAAATCAAAATATACTGTAATAAGTCTGCTAAAAACAGTGTCTACTCCCCAAATTGCTAATGAGAATATGATTGAGAAGACAGCAACAACCACCATTAAATGTTGAGCTTCTGCCCATGATGGCCATTTTACATTTGATTTTAGCTCTTCTACCGATTCTTTTACGTAATTAACAATATTCATAACTCTTAGTTTGCACGGGTGGTAAGATTCGAACTCACGACCTTTGGTTTTGGAGACCACTGCTCTACCAGCTGAGCTACACCCGTATATTAAGCTGAAAGGCATCCCGCATTTGCGGGACACCTCAGCTCAGTTATGTAAGTTTTATTAGTCTAAAATTTCAGTTACCTGACCAGCACCTACAGTTCTACCACCTTCACGGATAGCAAAACGTAAACCTACGTTAAGTGCAATTGGCTGGATTAACTCTACAGTAATTGTTAAGTTATCACCAGGCATTACCATTTCAACTCCGTCAGGTAAGTTAATAGTACCTGTTACGTCAGTTGTACGTACGTAGAACTGAGGACGGTAGTTGTTGTGGAATGGAGTGTGACGTCCACCTTCTTCTTTCTTTAAGATATAAACCTCTGCTTTAAACTTAGCGTGAGGAGTAATTGAACCTGGCTTACAGATTACCATACCTCTCTTGATATCGCTCTTTTCGATACCTCTTAATAATAAACCTACGTTATCTCCAGCTTCACCTCTGTCAAGAATCTTACGGAACATCTCAACCCCAGTGATAGTTGAAGTTAACTTCTCTGCACCCATACCGATGATTTCTACAGGATCACCAGTGTTAGCAACACCAGTTTCGATACGACCAGTTGCTACAGTACCACGACCTGTAATAGTAAATACATCTTCGATAGGCATTAAGAAAGGCTTATCTATATCTCTTTCTGGAAGTTCAATCCAGCTATCTACAGCTCTCATTAACTCCATAACAGTTTCTACCCACTTAGGCTCACCGTTAAGCGCACCAAGAGCAGATCCTTTAATTACAGGAGCGTTATCACCATCATAGTCATAGAATGATAATAACTCTCTAATTTCCATCTCTACAAGCTCTAAAAGCTCCTCATCATCAACCATATCCACTTTGTTCATGAATACCACGATTCTAGGTACACCTACCTGACGACCTAAAAGTATGTGCTCACGAGTTTGTGGCATAGGACCATCAGTAGCAGCAACTACTAAGATAGCACCGTCCATTTGAGCAGCACCAGTAACCATGTTCTTTACATAGTCGGCGTGACCAGGACAGTCTACGTGCGCATAGTGTCTGTTTTCTGTTTGGTATTCTACGTGTGAAGTATTAATAGTAATACCTCTTTCTTTTTCTTCAGGAGCGTTATCAATTTGATCAAATGATTTAGCTTCAGATAAACCTGCTTCAGCTAATACTTTAGTAATAGCTGCAGTTAAGGTAGTCTTACCGTGATCTACGTGTCCAATAGTACCAATATTTAAGTGCGGTTTGGAACGATCAAATGTTTCCTTTGCCATGATTTAATAAATTTTAATCTTAGTTATATATTAGTGTACAAATTAATTCTAACTATGAGCCAATGACGAGATTTGAACTCGTGACCTCTTCCTTACCAAGGAAGCGCTCTACCCCTGAGCTACACCGGCTAGTAGAGCGGGAGACGAGATTCGAACTCGCGACATTCAGCTTGGAAGGCTGACGCTCTACCAACTGAGCTACTCCCGCCTGAAGTTTTGCGCAACTTATTTTGTAACGCTTAGTGGGGAGAGCAGGATTCGAACCTGCGAAGGAATAATCCAACAGATTTACAGTCTGTCCTCGTTGGCCGCTTGAGTATCTCCCCAAAAACATCAATTTAATGAACGTTAACCTTAAACTTACCCTCTTTGTTTTTTGAGCCGATAGAGGGACTCGAACCCACGACCTGCTGATTACAAATCAGCTGCTCTAGCCAGCTGAGCTACATCGGCCTTTGAGCACTTTTTTACGTCATTTTTTGACCATAAAAAAGTCCGCTATTTCTAACGGACTGCAAATGTATGATTTTAATTTTTTATTCAAAACATTTTTGAAAAAATTTTATCTAAATATGTGCTTTTAATTTTCCTTTTCGTTTTAACAACGCTCTTTCCAGCGAGTTAGCACATGTATCTATAGCTTCTTCAAATGTTTTACATTGTTTTTTTACAATTAAATCATCGCCCGGGATAGCTACTCTAACCTCAGCAATCTTATTTTCTTTAGCACTGGTATTTTCTACCTTTAAATACACATCTGAGTATATTATTTTATCGTAGAAGTTATCTAACTTGTTTAAACGCTTTTGAATAAATTGCAACAACTTACCATCAGCATTAAAATTTACAGATTGCGTGTTTACTTTCATGTTGTACGTTTTTAAATGGTTAGACATTTGGTTAACAGAACTTATTACTTGTTACGAGGGTGGGCTTTTTGGTAAACCTTTTTCAACTCTTCTATACTATTATGTGTGTAAACCTGAGTTGAAGCTAAACTTGCATGCCCTAAAAGCTCTTTAACCGAGTTTAAATCTGCACCTTCATTTAACAAATGTGTGGCAAATGTATGACGCATTATATGCGGACTTTTTTTTGCTTTTGAAGATGCTTTACTAAAATAATGATTTATTATTCTATAAACAAGATTTGGATACATTTTATTGCCTGTTTTCGTTAAAAAAAACCATTCATTTTTTTCGTCTTTTTTAACGCTCTCACGCATAGGCAAATACTGCTCTATTAATTGTATTGCTGACGGTAATAATGGCACTACTCTTTCTTTGTTTCGTTTACCTAAAATCTTAATGGTTTTAGATTGTAAATCTATACTGTTAATTGTAAGATGAATTAGCTCACTCCTTCGCATTCCGGTACTGTAAAAAAGTTCTATTATTAACCGATCTCTCACTCCTTCAAAATCCGGAGTAAATGGAAGCTTAAACAAAACGGTATTTACCTCTTCTTTAGAAAAAGGTATTTGAATGTTTTTGGTAGTTTTTAAAGGAATGTGTTTAGCTAACGGATTAGCTTTTATAGTTTGCGTTTTAAGCAAAAATTTATAGTACGCTTTTAAAGATGATATTTTTCTGTTTACAGATTTTGCAGTTAAGCCCTGCTCTACCAAATTAACAATCCAGCTTCTTATAACTGCATAATTAGCATTGTCTATATTATTTACATTAAAATTTTCTTGACAAAATGTTTTAAACTGATTTAAATCTGTTTGGTATGCGGTAACTGTGTGTTGTGCGTATTTTTTTTCTAAAAGAAGATAATCTATAAATTTATGAATTGCCATAAATAAAAAAACCGTTACTAAACAAAGTTACAACTTTATCAAGTAACGGTTAAAGTTTTATGAGATAAGAAATATTAAATTTCTTCTTGATCTCTAAGGTGCTGAATGTAAGCAGCCTTTTGAATTTGATTTCTTCTCTTAACAGAAGGTTTTGTGTACTGCTGGCGCTCTCTTAGCTGACGCATTCTTCCGGTTTTATCAAACTTACGCTTGTAACGCTTTAGCGCTCTATCTATATTTTCTCCTTCTTTTACAGGTATTATTAACATAGCTTAACCACCTCCTTTCTTTTTGTGCGTGCAAATTTATTACATAATTAATAATTAGCAATAAAAATTAAAAAAAAGTTTAAAACTAGTCTGTTGCAGGCTTATACTGCTTATTGTCTATAATTATTTTTGCTAAAATTTCTCGTAAAATTTCAGAGGTTCCTCCTCCTATTGGGCCTAATCTACTATCTCTAAATAAACGTGCCAACGGATATTCTTCCATATAACCATATCCTCCTAACATCTGTAAGCATTCGTAAGCCACTTTATCGGCTATTTTAGTAGATAGTAATTTAGACATGGTTGCTTCTTTAACAACATACTCACCATCATTTAAACGTTTTGTAGTAGTATAGTTAAAGGTTTTGCACATTTCTACTTCTGCACTTAAATCGGCTATCCTGTGTCTGAGCGCTTGAAACTCTGATATACTTTTACCAAATGCTTTACGGTCTTTCATATACTGCAATGTGTATGCTAAAGCAAACTCGCTTCTGGCATGAGCATTAATTCCCATTACCAAACGCTCTAAAGCAAAATGTTGCATTATGTACGGAAAGCCTTTTCCTTCTTCTCCCATTAAATTTTCTGCCGGAACCCTAACATTATCAAAAGCAAGTTCTGCAGTATCTGAAGCTCTCCACCCAAGTTTATCTAGTTTAGTAGCCGTTATACCCGGTGTATCTTTGTCTACCACAAAAATGCTAATGCCTTTATGGTTAGCCTCCGGATTTGTTTTAGCCGCAACAACTAAATAATCTGCATAAACTCCGTTAGTTATAAAAGTTTTAGAGCCATTAATAACATAATAATCTCCGTCTTTTTTTGCAGTGGTTCTCATCCCGGCAACATCACTACCTCCAAAAGGTTCTGTAATACATAAACAACCAATTTTATCGCCTGATATGCTTGGAGCTAAGTAACGCTCTTTTATTTTATGATCTCCTTCTTTATTAAGATGTGTCATTGCCAAATAGGTATGCGCCCACATGGCTGCAGCAAAACCTCCTGAGTTTATTTTTTGAAGTTCTTCTAAAAAAATAACGGTATAAAAAAGATCTAAATCTAAACCGCCATATTCCTCAGGATAGTTTAACCCAAAATATCCCATTTCTCCGAATTTCTTCCAAATAAAACGATCTATAGTTCCTGTTTTTTCCCATTTTTCAATGTGTGGAACAACTTCTTTTTGAAGAAACTCTCTGAAACTTTTTCTAAATACTTTATGCTCTTCTGTAAAATACAGATTCTCCATCTTATTAAAGCTTTAACAACTACTTACCAAATAACCGGCAAGGCAGTTTGTATTAAGTTAATTCAGTGTCAAATATAATTTAATTCTATCAATCTTATTGTTGGGTAATTCTTGAATTTTTGTTAATTCTTGAAAAGAAGAAAACCCACCAAGCTCATTTCTTAAATTAACAATTTTCGAAGCCAGCTTATAATTAATATATGGTATAGTGGCTAATTGCGCCTTTGTTGCATTATTAATGCTTATTTTTTGAATTTTAGGTAATGTCTGCACGGTATATTTTTTTAAAACCGTTTTTACAATGGTAGAATCTAACCCATATACATCGTACAACTGATTATCAATTAAAAAACCTCCTAAAAGAGTTCTGAATTTTATTATTCTTGCAGATAGCTTATCTCCAATACCGTTAAACTTTTTTAATTGTTGTATGGTAACCTTATTTAAATCTTCTTTAGTTAATTGTACCTGTTTTGCAATTGCAGACTTCTTAGGTGGTATTTTATAATTATTCTTAGAAAACTTAAGCAAATTCGCAATCCGTTTTACTGTTGTATCTGGCAGCTCTGAAACTTTTTTAAACTCTGCAAGAGTGGTTATGTATTCTCCTTTACTTCTGTAAGCTTTGATTTTAACAACTACATTGGTAGGGAGGTTTAAAACATATGCGCTGTATTCACTTATGTAATTAGGATTATATTTAAAGGTAGATTTGTTCTGCTCTCTAACTACTTTAAGCGAATCTATTTCTTTATTAAATAACAACAATTGCTCTTGTTGTTTATCTGATAACTTAGGCTTTGGATGAAAATCAATTAAAAAAATTAATCCTTGCAGTACAACTATAATAAGTATTAAAAAGAAAGCCCCACGTTGTTGCTGTTTAGTAAACACAAAGTGAGGCTTTAAACTTTTCATTAAGTTGATTATTATTTATTCATACCTCTAATGGCTGTGAGGTATTTATTGAGTTCTTCTTTAACTTTCGGAAATAAAAATAATAGTCCAATCATGTTTGGGAATACTAAAGCTAAAATCATTGCATCCGAAAATTTTATAACTGCATTAAGTGTAGTTGAAGCGCCAATAACCACAAATATTAAAAACAATACTTTATAGGTTAAATCGGCCATTTTACCTCTTCCAAATAAAAATTTCCAAGATTGTAGTCCGTAATAAGACCAAGAAATCATGGTTGAAAATGCAAATAATATAATTGCAACGGTTAGTACATAAGAAAAATGCGGAATCACAGAATCAAAAGCCATCGATGTTAAATCTACCCCTCCTACATATTCTCCAGACGAGTTTATTAAAACAGCACTGTTAGCAGAGCTACCATAATTAAATATACTCTGCATGTTACCACCATCCATATTAAAGAAAATTATAACCATGGCGGTCATGGTGCAAATTACTACTGTATCTATAAAAGGTTCTAAAAGTGCTACAACACCTTCGCTGGCAGGATATTTGGTTTTAACTGCAGAGTGAGCAATAGCTGCAGAACCTGCACCGGCTTCGTTAGAAAAAGCGGCACGTTGAAACCCTACAATTAATACCCCCACAAGACCTCCAAGTCCTGCCATAGGCGTAAATGCTCCGTTAACAATCATACCAATGGCATCATCTATATAGCTAAAGTGTGCAAAAATTATTATTAAAGCTGCCAACACGTAAATTCCTGCCATAAATGGCACTATTTTTTCAGTTACGCTGGCAATACGCTTTATACCGCCAATAATTACAACCCCAACAATTGCCGCTAAAGCAACCCCAATCCAAAAACCAGCAGTTTCAAAGTTTAAACCTACTAACGTAGATAATTGTGCTGCAGCTTGATTAGACTGAAATGCATTTCCTCCTCCAAATGATGCGCCAATACAAAGCACGGCAAAAAGTACTGCTAAAACTTTTCCAATAGTTCCGAATCCTCTTTCGGCTAATCCCTTTTTTAAATAATACATTGGTCCGCCGTAAACTGTTCCATCCGGACCAACATCTCTATATTTAACACCAAGTGTACATTCTACAAATTTTGAAGCCATACCGATAAGCCCGCATACAATCATCCAGAAAGTAGCTCCGGGGCCACCTAATGCAATTGCAACGGCAACTCCGGCAATATTTCCAAGACCAACCGTTCCGGAAACAGCTGTTGCCAATGCTTGAAAATGACTTACCTCTCCTTCTTTGCTTTCATCTTTAATTGTTCCTTTTACATCGCCATCTATGGCCAAATCAGACTTTTCAGCTTCATGATGATCTAATTCATCGTATTTTCCTCTCACCGTATTAATGGCCAACGGAAATCTTCTAACACTCGGAAAACCAAAATAGATTGTAAAAAATGTTGCTCCAAAAACCAGCAAAAGTAAAACAATAGGAATCTGAAATCCTGCAATTGAAACCGGGTATAAAACTATACCTTCCCAAGCATCTGCAATAGGTTGAAATTCTCTATCTATTTTTTGTCCCCAACTTAGTTCTTGGGTTGCATTTTGTGCTAAAAAAGTTAACGGAAAAATGAAAGACAAAAGGGTAAAAAATACTTTTTTCATAATTTAAAGAAGTTATATAAAATAAGTGTAGTTGGTTATTTAGTTTTTGTTATGAGGTTCACAATATCAATAAAATATATGGTATTCACTATTGTTTTTTTACTTTTTTAATTTAAACAAAAAGCCCGTTTGTACTTAAACTATGTACAAACGGGCTTAAACCAGAAAGTACAACTTAATTTAGTTGTTAAGCTGCCTCACTTTGTTTATTGGGTTTATTTTTTTTGAATAATTCTCCTTTTTTGTACTTGGCTAAGTAAGCATTTAAATCGGCTTTTACTTCTCCGCTCATTAAATATAAACCTATAATGTTAGGAAAAGACATAGCCAAAATCATCATATCTGAGAAATCTAATACTGCTCCTAAACTTACCGATGCTCCAATTACAACAAATACTAAAAATAATAGTTTATACACCATTTCGGTTTTACGGCTTTTTCCAAACAAATAAGTCCAAGCACGCATACCGTAATACGACCATGAAATCATGGTTGAAAATGCAAATAAAAATACTGCTGCAGCAAGTACATATGGGAACCACGAAATTACACTTCCGAAGGCATCTGAAGTTAATTGCGCCCCTCCTAAGCCTTGTACCTCGTGCATTCCGGTAAAAATTAAAACCAATGCAGTAAGCGTACAAACAACAACAGTATCTATGAACGGTTCTAAAAGCGCCACAAATCCTTCTGATGGCGGATGATTGGTTTTTGCAGCACTGTGTGCTATAGCAGCCGACCCTACTCCGGCTTCGTTAGAGAATGCTGCCCGTTGAAATCCTACAATGAGTACGCCAATAATACCGCCTTTAAGTGCACTTGGCTCGAAAGCTCCATCTATAATTGCAGAAAACGCCGGTCCGATGTTTTCTATATTAATACCAATAACTACTAGCGCAGCAATAATGTAAATAGATGCCATAAATGGCACTACTTTACCGGTAACTTTAGCAATGCTATTTATACCACCAATAATTACTGCACCAACTAAAATTGCTGTTATAACACCAAACCAAAATCCGTTTCCTTGAAGTGCCGGAAACTGACCCGATAATTGCTCAAAAGATTGGTTGGCCTGGAACATGTTTCCTCCACCAAATGAAGCTCCTACTGCTAAAATTGCAAACAAGCCAGCTAAAACTTTACCAAAGCCTTTAAGGTTGCGCTTTTCTAAACCGTAGCGTAAATAATTCATTGGGCCACCAAATACACGGCCATCCGGTAAAATGTCTCTATACTTAACACCTAAAGTACACTCAACAAACTTAGATGACATACCTAGTAATCCAGCAATAATCATCCAGAGTGTAGCTCCTGCTCCACCAAGCGAAACTGCTACAGCCACACCGGCAATATTACCCAAACCAACAGTACCAGAAACAGCTGTTGCCAGGGCTTGAAAATGTGTAACTTGGCCTGGAGCATCAGGGTCATCAAACTTACCTCTGGCAAGTTCTAGTGAGTGTTTAAATCCACGAATATTTATAAAGCCCATTCTTAAGGTAAAGAATGTTGCACCCAAGAGTAACCAAACAACAATGAAAGGGATATTTTTTGTTTGAGGGTCTCCGTTTGGATGAGTTAATGGCACTGGCTCATCATATTGGATTTCTGCAATATAATGCGCCCCTTGCTCTATAATATGTTCTTTATTATCTGAGTTATAGATAACTCCTCCTTCTTTAACTAAATATCTTAACGTTCCGTTAGCTTCGGCAACAACTGTTACATCTCCGGTTTTTCGGGTAACAATTGCTATTTGATCGCCTTTTTTAACTTTTGTGCCTTCGGGTTTTAGCCATTTTTTTAAAACAAATTTGTCATCTACATCAGGACTCCAACCCGGTGCTGCTATTAATTTAACATCGGCATATACAACCGGATCGTATATACCACTTGCAGCAAAAGGATCCCAAAACAAAACGGCTCCAAGAGCAGAAACTGCAGGTGTCATTTTACTATTAAACACCTCTGTTATTACTTGAGTTTCTACTGTGTATTCTTTAGTAACCGAAAGCCCTTTAGCATCTGTAACAGTAACTGTATAAGGGATGCCTTCGGTTAGTCCTGTTGCTTTGTTAGAAGTAAGCGGAGTGCTTTGATTGCTCCATTTAAATGTATATGGCGGGGTTCCTCCTAATACTTGTAAATCTATAACCCCATCATTTATTCTGTTTGATGGATTGTAAATAGATTCGTTAACGGTTAGTTGCTGAGAAAAAAGTGAACCTGAAAAGAGCAAAAAAGCAATTAACAGAATTTTACTTTTCATAAATGTGAGAATTTGTTTTAGTTTGGTTTTCTAGGGTTTGTTAAGCCGACAATATCTTAAAAAAAGTAAAGCAGGTCAAATTTTTGTTTGTTAAATATAGGTCTCTTGTATATTAAACATCTTGTTAAGTTTTTTTATCTGTTCTGGTCTGCCTAAAACCATAAGTTTTGAGTTGGGTAGCAGCTTGGTATCTGCTTCCGGATTAATTATGTAATTGCCCGATGGTTCTTTGTATCCTATAACTGTACACCCGGTTTTTTTTCTTAAATCTAAATCTACCAACGATTTGTATTGATATTCTTTAGGTAAATCTTCTATAGCAATCTCTTCTAAGTTTATGGTGTTTTCTCCTTCTATAGACAATTGGTCTAAAAATTCTACTAAATCCGGTAAAACAACTAAAGATGCCATATGGTCTCCTCCAATTTTATCGGGCATTATGGTTTTGTTTGCTCCCGCTAACTTTAGTTTTCTTTGAGAAGCTTCTTGAGAGGCTCTGCTAATTATTGTTAAGTTTTTATTTAATTGTCTTGCAGAGAGCACTACAAAAAGATTATCAGCATCATTTGGTAGTGCACTTATTAAGCACTGAGCTCGATCTACTCCTGCTTTTAAGAGTGTTTCGTCTTCGTTGGCATTACCTTCTACAAATAGTATTTCTTGCTCGTGTTTTTCTATAACTTCCTTGTCTTTTTCGATAACTACAAAAGGTCTTTGGTAGGCTTTTAATTTTGTGGCTGCTTGCATTCCGTTTCTTCCAAATCCACAAATAATAATATGATTGTTAAGTTGATCGATTTTCTTTTTCATCTTTCTTATTTTAACGTTTTGTAAAAAACTTTTGGCTAAAATGTATTCTGTAATTACCGAAATAGCATACGCAAAAATGAATACACTTAAGATAATTAAGAAAATGGTAAATAACTTAGTTTCATCATCTACCGGATGCACTTCTCTAAATCCTACTGTTGTTACAGTAATTATAGTCATGTAAAAGGCATCTAACCAATTGTAGTTAGAAACGAGCCTATAGCCCATTACACCAATTGCCAGTACAAGTAGCAGCAAAAAAAGTGCTGTGTATATTTTAGATCGGAAGAGTTTAAACATATACTACAAATCAAAAACCGAAGTTCGTTTGGTATATACCATATCTTTTAGTTTTAGCATAAAAGCTAAGGTTAAATATACGGCAAACCAGGCACCAAATGTTGCAAATGTTACATATATAAAAAAAAGTCTAACATTTTTTGCTTTCATGCCCAATCGATCTGCCAAACGTGATGATACCGCATAGCCATGCTTTTCAAAAAAATACCGTATGTTGTTTAACAGTTTCATATTTTGATTTGTAAAACTATTGCTTTATTAAATAATTTCCAACCACGCATTGCAAGCATTTATTTTTTATACAGTTATTATTGTAAGCCTCTAATACTGCTTGTGTTTGAAAAGCCGATTTTAAATTTAACCCTTTTGATTTGAATTTCTGCGTAATAGTGTTTTGCTCAGGATTTAATTGCTCTACTAATCCTATAAGTTTATCGGTTATGTTTTTGCCGGTTGATTTGGCGTAGGCAAATTGTATTGGAATAATTGCATTTAACAATAATGTTTGTATTACACTGCTCGTAGTTTTTTTAATTTTATACGGAGATTCTTTACCAAAACTGTAATGTGTATTCCAATAGCTTGATGTGGTTACATTTAGCTCTTTTTCAAAAAAACCTATATTAAACTCGCTTTTTATTGTATTGAAAAGTGTGGTACTTTTTGCATACAAATTAGCAACTTGAGACAACCTAATTGTTGGAAAATTAGGAGGCCTTAATCTATAAAAAACAGGAGATGTAACTCCTAAATCAGATAGATTGTATTTGTGTTTTAAGTACAAATATGCTTCTAACAAAGCATCAGAATAACTATCATTAGTTTCTTGTAACAGCCCGGCTTGCCCCATTAACAAAGCTTCGGTTTTAAAAGCATTAAAACTCTCTTTTCTGAAAACAGAAAACGGAATACTTGACGCAATACTATAAAATGCCTCTGAATTTACTTTTAAACCAAAGGCCTTAAGCAAATTTCTGTACAAAACTTCTTCCCAGTTATTAGTGGTTTTGGCAAGCTCCTTTTGTATTGCTTTGGCTTTGTGTTCTAATCTGGTTATATACAAACGCTCTAACCAATTGGTTTCTATATGTTGGGGTACAATATTGATATCTTTCTCGCAATTAAAAAATTGCTTTTTACTATGTAAAAGAGCAGTGTAGTTTGTTAGTGTTTGTTTATGTACTAAAGACTGTAAAGAGAGTGTTGGTAATGCTCTGTTGTTTTGGTATACAACCACATCATCTTCCCAAACCACATGCAAAACAACATTGTTATAATTTGTGTCTTTCTCGTGACCATGCAAATACCAATCTGACGCTTTTACATGAATCTCTACAGTACCAGCCCAAAACTGATTATCTATTATAACATGAGCATTATAAAAATCAGGACCTGCATTGTGGTTGTGCTGCCCAACTTGTAAAATTTGAATTTTTTGTCCTGACGTTGAAGTTAAATTGGTAGTTGTAAACTTCTGAAATTTCCAGAGATAGTGTAAAAAGTCTTCTTTAATCATTTTTAAATGTAAGAAAGTATTTTCAAGAAGACACAAAAAAAGCGTCAAAAAAAATTGACGCTTTTTAACATATTATAGTCTTGTTATTTAAAGTGCATCTACAACTTCGCCTCGCCATTCAGAGAAACCTCCTTGTAAATTATACATGTTTATAAAACCAAGTTGTTTCATTATTAAACATGCTTGAGTGCTTCGGCCTCCAGACTTGCAGTACACATAGTAGTTTTTTGTTTTATCTAACTTCTCTAATTCATCTATAAATCCTTGTCCTAAATAAATATCAATATTTATTGCATTAGGAATATAGCCTTCTTCATATTCGTGTGGAGCTCTAACATCTAAAATTACAGCATCAGCATCGTTTGCTAATTGCTCTTTCCACTCTTGTTGCGATAAATCTACCATTTTAATTTAGTATTTAAAAACGCAAATATAATGAAGCCTTTTAAGGTAATTATACTACTTTTTAGTTTTTATGGTACACCCGATTGCTTTTGTTTTGGTAACCGAAATTTCTTTACCGGCTAACATAGCATCTATAGCGTTTTCTACATACTTTGTTTCTACCGCACTGGCATCTTGGTAGTTATCGTCTATAGCACCAATGTATCTAACAATATTTCCTTCTTTTGTTTTTTGTAATAAATAAACATGTGGTGTTCTGGTTGCCCCATATTGCGGATATATTTTTTGCCCTTCGTCTAATAAATAGGGGAAAGTAAACCCTTTTTCTTTTGCTCGTTCTTGCATTTTCTCAAAACTATCCCCGGGTTGTACCTCCGGGTCATTTGGGTTTATAGCAATTACCGGAACTCCAAGGGGTTTGTACTTTTTATCTAATGCTATAATTCTGTCTTCGTAAGCTACAGCATACGGACACGTATTACAGGTAAAAATTACCAAAAATCCTTTTGCGTCTTCAAAATCTTTTAAAGACACCATACTGCCATCAATATTTTTAAGCGAAAAATCTGTGGCTTTATCGCCTACTTTGTAGCCATACTCGTTAGTTAGTGTAAAACTAACCAATGCTGCAGAAGTAACTAACACAAGTGCTAATGCAATACTTTTAATTGTTTTCATGTTGGTATTTATTTAATAAATTTTTGAATTTCTGTTTCTAATTCTTCTTGTGTAAATGAGCGCTCATAAAACAAGCGTTTATGTTTGTTATAAATTATGGTAGCCGGTATAGCTCCAGACCAATTTTCTGATACTTTCGGAATCCACTCGTTTTGCTTTGTGTCATCTAACAATACTACTTGCGATTTAATATTCTTTTCTTTTATAAAAGGCACTAATTTGGTTTCTGCCATTTTCGGAAAATCTAAACTAACCAAAATAACTATTACATTTTTGTTTTTATACTTTTGGTTTACAGCTTCAAAATATGGAAGTTCTGCAACACATGGTTTACACCAAGTTGCCCAAAAATTTATTACTCTAACTTTATCATCAGTTTTATTTAATAATGGAGACAAAGCCTTAAAATCGTAAACCGGAACACTAACTTCATCTTGCTTTATTATCCTTACAGGCTCAGGTACGGAATAGGCAATATCTTTTACTTGCTCTTGTTTTTCTTCTTTACAACCTATAAAAACTATTATAACTAATAAATATACTAAATGCTTCATGAGTATAAAATTATAGGATGTTAAAAAGCGAGCCTTAGTTTTTAACAAAAAATTATCACTTTTTATGTAGAATGTGAATGTTAATTTTATACATTTGTACATACAATTATTGTTGGTACAAATGAAAATTGAAACTATATTAAAAACTAGCCAGTTGCCATTAGAAAGAAAATCTGTAGTAAACCTTTTATATACAGCAAATATGGTATCTGATGCTATTACAAGTGTTTTAAAACCATTTGATTTAACCCTCCAACAATTTAATGTTTTAAGAATTTTACGAGGTCAAAAAGGTGAACCTGCAAACTTATTTACCATACAAGAACGTATGATTAATAAAATGAGTAATACTACCCGATTGGTAGATAAGTTAATTGACAAAGGATTGGTAAAACGAAATACTTGTAAAGAAAACAGACGGAAAATTGAAATTTTTATAACCGAAAACGGACTAAACCTTTTAAAAAAAATAGACCCTGAAATAACGGCACAAGAAAAAAAATTGCTCGGCAAATTAAACTCTGAGCAAATTAATACCCTTAATAATTATTTAGAACTAATTAGAAGTTAAACCCTTAAAAATTAATTAATATCATGAAAAAAAATGTAGTTACATCTGTATTAGCTTTAGTAGTAGTATTTTTTACTTCGGCTTTTACAACAATTGAAACCGACAAGAAACAAGTTAAAACAACAGAAAGTAAAGTTGTTTGGAAAGGTTATAAAGTTACTGGTTCTCACTACGGCACTGTAACTTTAAAAGAAGGTTGGCTGGAATTTGATAACAATAAATTAGTTGATGGCTACTTTACTGTAGATATGACCAGCATTACATCTGATGATTTAAGCGGTGAATACAAAACTAAGCTTGAAAAACACTTAAAGTCTGATGACTTTTTTGGTGTTGATAATCACCCAACTGCTACTTTAGAGTTTACCAACGTTAAACAAACCGGAAAAAACTCATACCAAGTAACCGGCAACCTAACCATAAAAGGTAAAACTAACACCGTTACTTTTCCAATGTCTATTTACGGAAGTAAAGCAACTGCAAATGTAAAAGTAGATCGTTCTCTGTACGATGTTAGATATGGTTCCGGAAGTTTTTTTGATAACCTTGGCGATAAAACCATCTACGATGAGTTTGATTTAGTTGTAGATTTAGTATTTTAACACATCATATTTTTTTGATTAATAGTTAAAAAGCGCTGCAATACAGCGCTTTTTATTTTTATACACTTTTTCATTTGTATTTTACAACAAGCTTTATATATTTGATACCATAAACTATGAAGAACATATTTGTACATACTTGGTGGTGGTTTAAACTCGCGTTTAACGTCGTGAAGTAGCACCCTTGTATGTATGTAATGCAAAAAAGGCTTGTCGCAATTCACGACAAGCCTTTTTTGTTTTTTATAACTCACTAATCTTGTAAAACTGTATGAAAAAATACGTTTTAAAAACATCGTATAAAAAAATTATAGCAGATACTATTACACCTGTAAACTTATATCTTAAACTAAGAGATAAGTACCCCAATAGCTTACTACTGGAGAGTAGTGATTATCATGCCAATCAAAACAGTTTTTCGTATGTGTGTTTTAACCCTATTGCACACATAAAAGTAGAAAACAACACTATAGAATGTTTATTCCCAGATGGTGTAAAACAGCAACAAGAAATTAAAAACACAAGTGAAGTTATAAACCAAATACACCAATTTTCCGAGTGTTTTAGCAGCACATCTAATCATACTTTTAAGTTTATAACTAATGGGCTTTTTGGTTTTGTTGCTTATGATGCCATTAAGTATTTTGAAAGTGTATCAATTTCCTCTAAACCACAATCGGTTAATATTCCCGAAATTTATTATGCGGTTTATAAAAACATTATTGCCATAAACCATTTTAATAACGAAGCCTATATTTTTTCGCATGATTTTAATACCAAAGAAAACATTCAAGAAATATTGCATGTTATTAATGCTAAAAACTATGCTTCCTATCCTTTTTTTACTGATGGCAATCCGGTTTCTAATTTAAGCGACAATGCTTACAAAGATCTAGTTGTAAAAGCCAAAGAACATTGTTTTAGAGGTGATGTATTTCAGCTTGTATTATCAAGAAGATTTGCACAGGCTTTTAAAGGAGATGAGTTTAACGTTTACAGAGCCTTAAGAAGCATAAATCCATCGCCATATCTTTTTTATTTTGATTATGGCTCTTTTAAAATATTTGGCTCATCGCCAGAGGCGCAACTCGTAGTTAAAAATAATAAAACAGAAATACACCCTATTGCCGGAACCTTTAAACGTACCGGTAATGATGAAGAAGATGCTATTACCGCAAAAAAGCTTTTTGCAGATCCTAAAGAAAATGCAGAACATGTAATGCTGGTAGATTTAGCAAGAAACGATTTAAGCCGAAATGGCACCAATGTAAAAGTAGAAACCTATAAAGAACTTCAGTTTTTTTCGCATGTTATTCACTTGGTTTCTAAAGTGGTTGGGCAAAAAAAACCAGATACCAAAACAATGCAAATAGTTGCTAATACTTTTCCGGCAGGAACGCTAAGCGGAGCTCCAAAATATAAAGCCTTGCAACTTATAGAACAGTACGAACCTACCAACAGAGAATTTTATGGTGGCGCTATTGGTTTTATGGATTTTAACGGAAACTTTAATCATGCAATAATGATTAGAACTTTTTTAAGCAAAAACCACACGCTGTATTACCAGGCTGGTGCCGGTATAGTATCTAAGTCTAAACCTGAAAACGAAAACCAAGAGGTTTATAACAAATTAAAAGCATTAACAACAGCCATAAAAATGGCAGAAACCATTTAAAGCAAATGAAAAAAGTTTTAATGATAGATAATTACGATAGCTTTACCTATAACCTAGTACATTATTTAGAAGAATTAAATTGTGATGTTACCGTAAAGCGAAATAACGAGCTTTCATTGCAAGATGTAGCTTCGTTTAACAAAATTATACTATCTCCGGGACCCGGAATACCGGACGAAGCCGGCTTGTTAAAACAAATTATTGCCAAATACGCTCCAACTAAAAGTATTTTTGGTGTATGCCTAGGAATGCAAGCAATAGCCGAAGTTTTTGGAGGTAAGTTAATTAATCTATCTACCGTTTATCATGGTGTTGCCACCACAGTAACCTGCACTAAAAACGATGTGCTTTTTACCAACCTACCTAAAACTTTTGAAGTAGGCAGATATCACTCGTGGGTAGTTGATAAAAAATTACCTGAAAACTTAATTGCAACCTCCTTTGATGAAAACGGAGAATTAATGTCTTTAAGACACAAAGAATATGATGTTTGTGGTGTGCAATATCACCCAGAATCTGTTTTAACCCCTTTAGGAAAACAAATATTAGAAAACTGGGTAAACCACTAAAAATTGGTTTTATGAAAGATATATTAAACAGACTGATTAATTACGAAAGCATATCTGCAGAAGAAGCAAAAAATACGTTGATAGAGATTGCAAAAGGGAATTTTAATGCAAGCCAAGTAGCTGCTTTTTTAACTGTTTATATGATGCGTAGCATAACGCTACAAGAGCTTCAGGGTTTTAGAGATGCTTTGCTAGAAATGTGTATTCATGTAGATTTTTCTGAGTATAACACAATAGACCTTTGTGGTACAGGAGGTGATGGCAAAAACACTTTTAACATTTCTACCCTTGCTTCATTTATAGTTGCCGGAACCGGTATAAAAGTTGCTAAACATGGTAATTACGGAGTATCGTCTGTAAGCGGGTCATCAAATGTATTAGAATATTTAGGAGTTAACTTTACAAACAATACATCTAAGTTAAAAAAGTGTTTAGAAGAAGCCAACATTTGTGTGCTACATGCTCCTTTATTTCATCCTGCCATGAAACAGGTAGCTCCCATAAGGAAAGAGTTAGGCGTTAAGACTTTTTTTAATATGCTTGGCCCGATGGTAAACCCTTCTTTTCCTGCTAATCAAATGGTGGGCGTGTTTAACTTAGAGCTGGCAAGAGTTTATAGTTATTTATACCAACAAACAAATAAAAGCTATACTATTTTACATGATTTGCAAGGTTATGATGAACTTTCGTTAACCGGAAACGCTAAAATTATAAGTAATACAGCCGAAACAGTATTGTCTGCAAAAAATTTTAAAACAAATACCATAACACCACAAGATCTTTTTGGGGGAAATACTGTAAAAGATGCTGCTAAAATTTTCTCTGCTGTATTACATGCAGAAGGCACAGAAGCCCAAACTAAAGTTGTTTGTGCAAATGCAGCACTTGCCATCGCCACAGCAAAGCATATAGCATTAGATCATGCATACCAACTAGCTCAAGAATCGTTACAAAGCAAAAATGCTTTGAATGCATTTAAAAAAATGTTAGCCATTTGTAATTAATAATTTCTATGACAATTTTACAACAAATAATTGCCTATAAACAACAAGAAGTAGCTTTAAAAAAGCAAGTTATTGTTATAAAACAACTAGAAAATGCTAAACTATTTAGCAAACAAACTATATCGCTAAAAGAGCAATTAGCAAAAAGTAGTAGTGGGATTATAGCAGAGTTTAAAAGACGTTCCCCCTCTAAAGATAATATTAATCAAAAAGCTTCTGTAATTAAGGTAGCAAATGCATATGAAATTGGCGGTGCTACTGGGATGTCTGTGCTTACTGACACTAATTATTTTGGTGGATCTGCTGATGATTTTTTATTGGCTCGATCCACAACAAACCTACCTTTACTTCGTAAGGATTTTATTATAGATGAGTTTCAAATATTAGAAGCTAAAGCTCTCGGAGCCGATGTAATTTTATTGATTGCTGCCTGCTTAACCAAACAACAAATTACAGCACTTTCTGAGGTAGCCAAACAACTACAACTTGAAGTTTTATTAGAAATACATGATGAAACCGATTTACAAAAAACCAACCTAACCAATATAGATATAATTGGCGTGAACAATCGTGATTTAAAATCGTTTAAAACCAATATACAAACAAGCATAAACCTAAGTAAAATAATACCCGATTCTTTTATTAAAATATCTGAAAGTGGTATTAGCAACCCAGAAAATGTGAACCTCTTAAAATCGTATGGGTATAACGGCTTTTTAATAGGAGAACATTTTATGAAACAAGACAATACGGTTAAAGCCGTACAAAACTTTATCAATAAAATTAATCCCCATGAAGCTTAAAGTTTGTGGGATGAAAAATCCCGATAACATAAACAAAATTGCAACATTAAAACCAGATTTTTTGGGGTTTATTTACTATAAAAAATCTCCAAGAGCTGTTACTGCACAATTACCAAAAACACCAAAACAAATAAAAAAAATAGGTGTTTTTGTGGATGCTTCTGTTGATCAAATTGTGCAAACCGCCAAAGAAAATACATTATGGGGAGTACAACTTCATGGTGAAGAAACTGTAGCATTTTGCAAATCAATAAAAAAAACTATGCCAAAGCTAAAAATTATAAAAGCATTTGGGGTTAGTAACAGCTTTAACTTTAATATTGTTGAGCCTTACAAAGCGGTTGTTGACTTTTATCTTTTTGACACTAAAGGCAAACTTCCAGGGGGTAACGGAATAACTTTTAATTGGAACTTACTTGAAAATTATACCGCTAACAAGCCTTACTTTTTAAGTGGCGGTATTGGCCTTGAACATATTAATGAACTTACAAAGTTTAAAAAATTACCTGCTGCAAAATATTGCTATGCTGTAGATATTAATAGTCAGTTTGAAAGTATTCCCGGCTTAAAAAAACTGCATTTACTAAAACGGTTTATGCATCAACTAAAAAATAATTTATAACAAAACACAAATGAGCTACCAAGTAGACAACAATGGTTATTACGGCATTTTTGGAGGAGCTTATATTCCCGAAATGTTGTATCCTAACGTTAAAGAATTAGAAAAAAACTATCTGAATATTTTAGCTTCAGAGGAGTTTAAAACAGTCTTTAATAAATTACTTACCGATTATGTTGGCAGACCATCTCCTTTATATTTTGCCCAACGATTATCAAATAAATACAACACCAAAATTTACTTAAAGCGTGAAGATTTAAATCATACCGGTGCTCATAAAATTAACAATACAATCGGACAAATTTTAGTTGCAAAACACTTAGGTAAAAAAAGAATTATAGCCGAAACCGGCGCCGGCCAACATGGCGTTGCTACTGCTACAGTTTGTGCTTTAATGGGTTTAGAGTGCGTAGTATATATGGGAGAAATAGATATAGCCAGGCAAGCCCCTAACGTTGCCAGAATGAAAATGCTGGGCGCTAAAGTTATCCCGGCAAAATCAGGAAGTAAAACCCTTAAAGATGCAACAAACGAGGCTATAAGAGATTGGATTAACAATCCAACCAACACACATTATATTATTGGCAGTGTTGTTGGTCCGCATCCGTATCCTGATATGGTTGCTCGTTTACAGAGTGTTATATCAGAAGAAATTAAACAACAACTTTTAGAAAAAGAAGGAACAGAAAACCCCTCGCATATTTTAGCTTGTGTTGGTGGGGGCAGTAATGCAGCAGGAGCTTTTTATCATTATTTAAATAACCCAAACGTTCAATTAGTTGCAATAGAAGCTGCAGGTAAAGGAATAAATTCCGGTAAAAGTGCTGCCACTTCTGTTTTAGGGAATGAGGGTATTATTCATGGAAGTAAAACTTTGTTAATGCAAACACCTGACGGGCAAATTGTAGAACCTTACTCTATTTCTGCCGGACTTGATTATCCGGGTGTAGGACCGCTACATGCACATTTATTAACAAGTAAAAGAGCCCAGTTTCTGTCGGTTACAGATGCAGAAGCAATGAATGCCGGATTAGAATTGTGCCAATTAGAAGGAATTATTCCTGCCATAGAAAGTGCACATGCCCTTGCTGCACTCTCAAAACTAAGTTTTTCTGATAAAGATATTGTTGTAGTTAATCTTTCCGGTAGAGGCGATAAAGATTTAAACACGTACATAGATTATTTTAAACTGTAATATTTGTAGGTTATCATGAACAGAATTAAAAATATATTTAATAAAAACAAAAAAGTACTTTCAATATATTTTACGGCCGGCTACCCAAACTTAAATGACACCACTAAAATTATTAGCGAGTTAGAACAAAGTGGTGTAGATTTAATTGAAATTGGTTTGCCTTTTAGTGATCCATTAGCCGATGGACCAACTATTCAAGACAGTTCAACAAAAGCGCTTTCTAATGGTATGACAACAAAATTGCTTTTCTCTCAGCTTGAAAACTGCAGAGAAAACATTTCAATCCCGCTAATTATAATGGGTTATTTTAATCCTATTTTACAATTTGGTATAGAAAACTTTTGTGAGGCGTGTGCACGAGTTGGAATAGATGGTTTAATTATTCCCGATCTTCCGTTAGAAGAATACACACGTAATTATGCATCAATTTTTAAAAAAAATAATCTATCAAATATCTTCTTGATTACCCCACAAACGCCAAAAGAAAGAATTTTACAGATAGATAGTATTAGCGACAGCTTTATTTATATGGTTAGTTCTGCCAGTACTACCGGAGTGAAAAATGTTTTTAATGAAACAGAACTTAACTACTTTAAGCGTATTTCTAATATGAATTTAAAAAATAAGTTATTAGTTGGTTTTGGAATTTCTAACAGTAAAACTTTTACGCAAGCAACAACGTATGCAGACGGAGCTATAATTGGTAGTGCCTACATAAAACATTTACAAAAAAACGGCGTAGAAAAAACCCGAGATTTTATTAACCAATTTAAATAAGCACTTTTAAAAATCTAAAACCACGCCAAAACTCGGAATTATACTGCTTGTGTCTGTAACAATAGGCACTAAAGTTTTGGGTTCTATTACTTGTCCGTTTTCATCTCTGGCTAAACCATATTCGGTTGGTTGAGGAATTTGCTGTTTTAATAGGTTTTGAGCTTCAACAAAAATATTAAGTGATAGATCTTTAAAATTCCATTTTTTATCTATTCTAACATCTAACTGGCTAAACACATCTAATTTAACTTCTCCTAATCTGGTGTAATCTAAAATAATTTCGGGATAGCTTTCTTGTGTAGCCTCTAAATCTACTGGCGCGTATGGCGTTTTTCCTGCAAAACGATATCTAGAGCTAATTTCCCAATTATTGTTTAATTTATAACCTCCGGTAAACGAAATTAAATGCCTGCTATCCCAAACAGACGGGACATATTTATTGTTATTTAGCCCTGTAAACTCACTAAAAAACCAAGTGTACGAAAAAATACCGTAAAAGTTTTTTGATAATTTTTGCTGAAATAATAGTTCGGTACCATAAGCTCTACCGCTACCGGTAGTTGCAACGTCTTCGCTTCCTAATACCTCAAATCCAGCTCCTTTGTTAGCTAAAGAAACTTGATCTACAACAGAAATCGGGTAATCTTCATATTTTTTGTAAAATGCCTCTACAGAGAAGCTTGCCGAAGGTGTAAAATAATGTTCTACCCCAAGCACAAAATGATTGCTTGTGGTATACGATACATCTTTATTTACCAAGGTGTTATTGTTATCTTTAAAACCTAAAATAGTGTATGGCGGTAGTTTAAAATAACGGCCCGCAGTAGCATTAATTTTCCAGTTATCTATAAACTCATAAGATATAGCTGCTCTTGGAGAAAATGTACGTAAAAGGTGGTCTGTAGTTGTAAAGGTATCATCGTCTAAACGAAACCCTACAGATACATCTAACCTATTATTTAAAAAAGAACGCGTTACATTGGCAAATAACCCATACTTTACAAAATCTATTTCAGAATTAAACGTGTTTTGATAAACGTTATTTATTGTATTGTTTTTATACTTAGAATATTGCGTGTTAAATCCGGCCGAAAGCTTAAATTCATCATAAAATTTAGTGACTAAATATCTAAGCTTTGTTTCGGATTCTACGGCATCATTTGCAAAAACTACACCCGTTTGATTTTCTGCATCTTCATACTTAGTAAATTTGTTTTGCAGTCTGTTAGTACTTAAAGTGGTTTGCATAAATCCGCTACCATCTTTAAATCTTTTTTTCCAGGTTAGGCCAATAGTATTGGTTTTTTGGTTTATAAAGGGAGCCTGCTCTAACTGTGCTTGCTGCTCTGCATCAAAATCAGCAGGAGCTTCAACAGAAAAATCATCAATAGAGCCCAAACCAATAAGGCTTAAAGTGTTATACTCATTTATTTTATGATTTATTTTGTATTGATAATCCCAATAGCTTGGTCTAAAAGGGAGGCCGATTACTTTAAATAAAAATTGCAAGTAGCTTCGTCTAACCGAAACCAGATAACTAGTATTGCTTTCTGCTTTTTTTCCTTTAAAAAGTGGCCCTTCTACCGATAGTGCTGCTTCACTTGCACTAAGTCTGAAATTGCCTGCAAAATTTCTGGTATTTCCTATTCGTTGTTTAAATTGAAGTACGCCTGATAGCGGATTATCGTATTGGGCTCCGAATGCAGATGCAGAAAGTATTACATCGTCTATAAACGAAACATTAATCATACCAACGGGACCTCCTGCGCTTCCTTGGGTGCTAAAGTGATTTATATTAGGCACCTCTACCCCATCTAAATAATATACGGTTTCGTTCGGGGCGCCCCCACGAATAATTAAATCATTTCTAAAACCACCAATAGAGGGTGATACACCGGGTAAGGTTTGCGCTACCTGAACAACATCATTATTACTGCCCGGATACGTTGCAATTTCTACGGCAGATAAGGTTTGGGTAGATAAAGGAGTTTCTTTAGGTTTACTAATTCTGCTTGCATTGGTAACTTCTACCTCATCTAAGGCTTCTACTAATTCTGTAAGTACAAAATTATACGCAGGCGTACCTTTAGATTTTACAATTACATTATACTTTGTTTGGGTTTTATATCCTAAATAACTTGCTATTAAATTGTACGATCCGGGTTCTATATTTGTTATGCTGTACTTTCCCTCTTGATTGGTTTGAGCTCCTTTTTGGGTTCCTTCTAAATAAACCGATGCACCAAATATGGGTGTCCCCGTTTGATCTGTTACCACCCCATTTAGTTCTCCGTAAACTTGAGCAAAAAGTAAATTAGTAAAGAAAAAAATAAAAATTGTTGTTAGGTAGTATAATCGGATCATCTTATGTTTCACTTAAATTATAACTATACAAATTTATACCTAAAAAAATAGGCTTTACAACAGCCTTAATAATAAAAGTTAATACCACTATAACTCTTTTCTAAAAACGTTTTTATGTTAAAAAACTACTTCTAAATTATTACTGTTTAACACTTTTTAACGACACTAAAAAGCTTATAATACTTGACATTAACTTAGTTTTTTAGTATTTTATATACAGTTGTTTAACCTAAAATGTTGAGTTATGATTAAAGAAAAGAAGGAAAAACGCAAACAAAATTTGTTTTCTATTTTTGGAAGACTTAGAAAAAAAGTAAAAGAATTTAACCCAAATGCTAAAACCATTTCTGAACATACTAAAAAAGAAAAAGTTTAATGGGAAAAGGTGATAAAAAAACACGGCGAGGTAAAATTATAATGGGCTCTTTTGGAAAGCTACGTCCCAGAAGAAAAAAATTTAGATTAAGACCCAAACACGTTAAGGGCGAAACCGTAAACAACGGTTAGCCCAAAAAGTAGGGTCTGTATTGTTCTACTCTAAATAAAAAAGTATTGTACTCTGGGTTGATAGCTTTTTTTTGTTTGTATAAAAGCATACTCCCTATTGCTCTGTTTGCACTTCCTGAAGGCGCTATTAAAGACACTGTTTTTATTTCTCTTTTACCAATTGTGAGTTTGTGAATTCTGGGTAATGTATTAGTAACTTCTACAAAAGGTAATCCATGTTTTTTTACAAGTTTTCTAAACAAATATTCCGGACCGTTTTTACTGTTTCCGCCCATAAAAAGTAATGTTGTTATTGATTGATGTTTTTTTACATATTCTATTACATCTCTAAGTTTTAAATTTTTCATTCCTAAATCTGAAGCATCAATTTTATCTCTATAAGCATACTCTACTATATCGCAAATTCCCAGTTGGTGTTGTTGTAACAATTGTTTTCTTTGGGTAATTGCTTCTTGTGAGTTTTCATATAATAATGGTGTATTGTAAATTTTTTCTAAAATAGGCCATAGCAAACCATCTTTACTACCATAGCAAAAATCTACATCTTTATCTTTTAGTGTTCTTGTTGTAAATCTGGGAGGAGGCAATGTTCCTACAATAAGTTTCTTAGTATTTTCTGGAATATAAGCAGAATACGGGTGAGTATGCTTAAACATATGATTTTGAATTAAGTGCTAAAAATAGTACTTTTAAAAGCTAACCAACAAAAATGAAAACTTTATGGGAAAAGGTGATAAAAAAACGCGTCGTGGTAAAATTATAATGGGCAGTTACGGCAAGCATCGGCCTAGAAAAAAAGCCCGTGCTGCAGTAGTTGAAGCTGTAAAAAAAGAAACAAAAGCCAAAGAAAAGACTACTGCAACAGCTAAAAAAGCAAGTGCGCCTAAAACCACTAAAGCAAAAACTACGGCTAAAAAAACAACAGCAAAAAAGACCACAACAACTAAAGCAAAAACTACAACTAAAAAAACAACTACTAAGAAAAAGGCAGAATAACAAAAAAGCTCCCAGTTGGGAGCTTTTTTTATCGAATAAATACTAATTCATTTTCTGATGAAAATTCTTCACTAAAGCCATATCCTTCATAATTAAATCCTTTTAAATCGTCCAGTGTTTTAGCATTAGTCTCTAAAATATATCTTGCCATATAACCTCTTGCCAATTTAGCATACGTCATAATAGATTTGTAAGTACCATTTTTGTAATCTTTAAAAGATGCTGTAATTACCGGAACCTTAAGCTGTTTGGCATCTATGGCTTTAAAGTATTCGTTACTTGCTAAATTTACAAAAACCTCATTGTCTGAAAGCTCACTATTTAATGCTTCGGTAATCTTCTTTTTCCAGAACTCATACAAATTTTTGTTTTTACCAATGGCTAATTTGGTTCCCATCTCTAATCTGTATGGTAATATTAAGTCTAGTGGTTTAAGCAAACCATATAAACCCGATAGTATTCTAACGGTATTTTGTAAGTTGTCTATTTTATCTTCGGGTAGAGTATACACATCTAGCCCACGATAAACATCTCCGCTAAAAGCATAAACAGCTTGCCTTCCTTTATCTGGAGTAATTGGTAATTGCCAATCTTGATTTCTGTTGTAATTAAGCTCAGCCAAACTTTCAGAAATTCCCATGAGCTTGCTTAAACTCTTTGGAGATTTAGACTTTAGCACCTTATTAATTCGTTCTGCTTCGGTTAAAAAGGTTGCCTCTGTATAAGTTTCAGTAGGAACTTTACTCTCAAAGTTTAATGATTTAGCCGGAGATAATACAACTTTCATGATTATAATTTTGATTGATATCAAATTTACAAATGCTAATTAATTTCTAAGAGCAGAATGCTTAGAATGTTTTAATTAAGCAATAGTATTTATTTATAGTTATTCGGGTTTGGCATGTTTTGCATACATTCTCCACTTTTCTATACAGGATTGCATGTCTGACGGAATTGGAGCTTCAAATTTTAAAAATTCTCCTGTAGTAGGATGTTCAAACCCTAATGTTTTAGCGTGTAGTGCTTGCCTTGGAAGTATTTTAAAACAGTTTTCTACAAATTGTTTGTATTTAGTAAAAGCTGTTCCTTTTAAAATTTTATTGCCTCCGTAGCGCTCATCATTAAATAAAGTATGCCCAATGTGTTTCATATGAACTCTAATTTGATGAGTTCTTCCGGTTTCTAATCGGCAAGACACTAAAGTTACATACCCCAAACGCTCTATAACTTTGTAGTGTGTAATGGCTTCTTTACCTTGTGAGCCGTCTTCAAAAACAGCCATTTGCAATCTATTTTTAGGATGCCTCCCAATGTTACCTTCTATAGTGCCTTGATCTTCTTCTACATTTCCCCAAACTAAAGCAAGGTATTCGCGTTCACTGGTTTTATTAAAAAACTGTTTTGCCAGGTGATTCATTGCGTGCTCTGTCTTGGCAATGGCAAGGAGCCCACTTGTATCTTTATCTATTCTATGAACCAATCCGGGTCTGTTGTTACTGTTTTGAGGAAGGTTATCAAAATGATATACAAGGGCATTTATAAGCGTTCCTGAATAATTACCATGCCCCGGATGCACAACCATTCCTGCCGGTTTATTTACAACCAAAACCTCGTCATCTTCAAAAACTATATCTAACGGAATATTCTCTGGAGTAAGTAAAAATTCATACGGAGGATGCTCAAAAAGAACCTTTACAACATCGTTTGCTTTTACTTTATAGTTTTGCTTTACAACAGTACCATTAACCCAAATGTTACCGTTTTTAGCTGCTTGTTGAATTTTATTTCGAGTAGCGTTCTCAATAAAATTCATTAAAAATTTATCTACTCGTAAAGGCTCTTGTCCTTTACTTGCTGTAAAACTGTAATGTTCATACAGCTCATCATCTTGAGATTGTTCTAAATCGGTATTATTGGTTGTCATTTATTAATCTTCTGAATTTGCTTTAATTTGAGCACGTTCGGTAACCGTACCGTTACCGCAAACCAACTCTACTTTAGATGTTTTAGGAAGTTTTTCGCCCGGCTTTATGTCTTTTCCTTTATACTTTATGTAATAAACCATGTCTTTACCAAGCTCATCAATATACGTAACTCTACCAACTTCTAACCCTACAGCTCTAAGTCTGGCTTCAGCATTTCTGCGTGTTACTTGTATAATATCTGGGATGGTAACATCTTTATATCCTGAAGGGTTAACGGTTAAATAAATTTTCCTGTCTTCTTTAACTAACTCTCCTGCCGGTGGGTTTTGCTCTATTACAGAAAAACGTGGGTATTTTGGATTATAATTTGCCGAATCTAAAACCTGGTATCTTAATCCGGCTTTATCTAAAAGTTCTCTTACTTCTATCATTGTTTTACCGGCTAAATCGGGTACTAAAATATGCTCCCCGTGGTTGGTAGAGGCTTTAAGCCATTGTAGCATTAAAACAACCAAAACAATAGCAGTAACCGCCATTAAACCTATATGACGTAAAAAGGTTTTACTTTTTAAAAATGAAATAAAGCTCATATTAAGATTTTAAAGCAAAGATATAAAACCCAATACTTTTTACATTGCATTAAAATAATGATATTTTTGTTTTAGCAACCACAATTAATAATTAGCTTTTTACATGAAAAAAAACATCGCTATAATTATGGGCGGATATTCTAGCGAATACGAAATATCCGTTAAAAGTGGTAATGTGGTTTACCAAAACTTAGATAGAGAAAAATATAATCCGTACAGAATTCTTATTTTAAAAGACAGATGGGTTTATATAGATGACGCCAATCAGGAACATCCTGTAAATAAACACGATTTTACAATTACCGTTAACCATAAAAAAATTGTGTTTGATTGTGTTTTTAATGCAATTCATGGTACGCCGGGCGAAGACGGTTATATTCAGGCTTATTTTCATTTGTTAAACATCCCACATACCAGTTGCAATATGTATCAAGCTGCTCTTACCTTTAACAAAAGAGATTTGCTTGCTACATTAAAACCTTATGGCATTAAAACTGCAGCATCTTATTACCTCAACAAAGGAGATACTATAAACGAAGAAGCTATAATTAAAGCTGTTGGACTACCGTGCTTTGTAAAAGCCAATAAAGCCGGGAGCAGCTTCGGAATCACTAAAATTACTAAAGCTGAACAACTTAAAGATGCTATAAATAAGGCTTTTACAGAAGACGATGAGATTATTATTGAGTCTTTTTTAGATGGTACTGAGGTAACCGTTGGAGTGTTAAAATATAAAGGAGAAGTTACAGTATTACCCATTACAGAAATAGTTTCTGAAAATGATTTTTTTGATTACGAAGCTAAATATTTAGGCAAATCTCAAGAAATAACTCCTGCCAGAATTTCTGAAGAATGGGCAACTAAAGTTGCTGATATAGCTAAAAAAATATATACCATTTTAAAAATGGATGGTTTTACCCGTTCTGAGTTTATTTTTGTTAACGGAGAACCACATTTATTAGAAGTGAATACCGTACCGGGATTATCTACGGCAAGCATAATCCCGCAACAGGCAAAGGCTGCAGGCATATCTTTGCCGGATTTGTTTGACAACGCCATACAAGAAGCATTAAATAAAAAAATGTAACTTTACCAGAATGAGAAGAGCTATTTTTCCGGGTTCGTTTGATCCTATTACGTTAGGACATTACGATATTATAACCAGAGGAATTACATTATTTGATGAGCTTATTATAGCCATAGGTTTAAATGCCGATAAAAACTATATGTTTTCTCTAAATGAGCGAAAACAATTTATAGAAGAGGCATTTAAAAATGAGCCTAAAATTAAGGTAATGACATACGAAGGACTTACGGTAGATTTTTGTAAAAAAGTAAATGCCGATTTTATTTTAAGAGGCCTTAGAAATCCGGCAGATTTTGAGTTTGAAAAAGCCATTGCTCATACCAACCGAAAATTATCTGAAATAGAAACGGTTTTTTTATTAACCTCTTCCGGAAAATCGTACATAAGCTCATCTATTGTTAGAGATGTAATCAGAAACGGTGGTGATTACACCAGCCTAGTCCCTAATACAGTAGTTGTTAAAAAATAGCGCTTTAAATTGTAAAAATAAACTCATCCTCTTTCATGCAAAAAATATATGCTTTACGCTTAATTAGCTTTTTACTTATTACCTGCTTTTTTGTAGGATGTAAAGACGAAGAAGCCAAACAAAAAGAAAAGTTCACCACTCATTTTGAAAAAACTAAAGGCACAGAAACACCTGCCTATCAAGAAGTTATAGATTTTTATATAGAGCTTTCTAAACATTCTCCAGAAATAAATATGCAAACAATGGGAGCTACAGATAGCGGAATTCCATTGCATATTGTAACATACAACGAGGATGGCGAATTTAATTTTAACAAAGCCCGAGAGAAAAAAACTATACTCTTAATAAATAATGGTATTCACCCCGGAGAGCCCGATGGTATAGACGCTACCATGTTACTCTTTAGAGATTTAGCATTAAAAAAAATTAAACCTCCAAAACATACAATTATAGTAGCCATACCTATATATAACATTGGTGGTGCGTTGAACAGAAATAGCCATACAAGAGCTAACCAGAATGGACCAAAAGAATACGGCTTTAGAGGCAATGCCAGAAATTATGATTTAAATAGAGATTTTATAAAAGCAGATACCAAAAACGCTCGCTCGTTTGCAGAAATCTATCATTTAGTTCAACCAGATGTGTTTATAGATACTCATGTTAGCAACGGTGCAGATTACCAATATACTCTTACACATTTATTTACACAGCATAACAAGTTAGGTGGTGAATTAGGTAATTATCTTCAAAATAAATTTATGCCCGCAATAGAAGAATCTCTTAAAAATAAAGATTGGGATGTTACCCCGTATGTAAATGTATTTAATGCTGTACCAGAAAAAGGATTCTCTCAATTTATAGATTATCCTCGCTATTCTACCGGATACACTGCTCTCTGGAACACCTTAGGGCTAATGGTAGAAACGCATATGCTAAAACCTTACAAGCAGCGTGTAGAAGGCACTTATGCTATTTTACAAGCTGCAATAGATGTAGCAGAAAATGAGCATATTACTATAAAATCTGCAAGAAAAGATGCTTTTGAATATTATGCTAACATAACCCAATACCCATTGCAATGGGAAATAGATACAACCCAAATAACAACGCTTAATTTTAAAGGTTATGAAGCAACTTTAGATACCAGTAAAGTAACCGGTTTAATGCGCTTAAAATATCATCAAGATAAGCCTTTTACTAAAGAGGTAACTTATAAAAACTTTCTAAAACCAACCCATAGCGTAACCGTTCCTGAGGCATATATAATTCCAAAAAATTGGTGGAATATAATACCCCTGTTAGAGCAAAATAAAATAATAATGCAACCCTTAGAGGCCGACACTACTTTGCTGGTAGAAAGCTATAAAATTGAAAGCTACGAAACTTACTCAAGACCTTATGAAGGGCATTATCCTCACTTTAATACTAAAGTAAGCAAGACTCTAAAAAAGGTTCAGTTTAAAAAGGGTGATTTATATATTTCAACACAACAAAAAGGAATTAGATATTTATTAGAAACTCTAGAGCCTGAAGCTGTTGATTCTTTTTTTAATTGGAATTTTTTCGATACGATTTTGCAACAAAAAGAAGGCTTTTCTCCATATGTTTTTGAAGACATTGCTGCTAATTTATTGGTAGAAAACGATAGCCTTCAAAGCGCTTTTAAAAACTTAAAAGAAACAGACGAGAATTTTGCTAACAATTGGTTTGCTCAATTAAGCTGGATTTACAAAAATTCTCCTTACTATGAGCCGGCTCACTTGCAGTATCCGGTTTATAGAGTTTTAAAGGGCAACCCTAATTAAATAAGGTTTTAATATTTGCATACGATTTTTCTAACGCCTCTTTGGCTTCTTTTTCGTCAAGCCAAACTACTTTGTCTATACCCTCGTTTTTTTGAGGTTTTAACTTGCCGTTATAGGTAGTGTGCATTTTATACCAGTGTGTTTCTTTTAACTTGTATTTACCGTTACGCTGAAAAATATGATAGGTAATTCCTAAAAGCGACTCTATTTTAACATCTTTAACTCCGGTTTCTTCTTCTACTTCTCTTACCGCTGCTTCTTCTATAGACTCTCCCTTATCTACCTTTCCCTTTGGTAAATCCCACTTGCTGTTTCTATGAATAAACAACATTTGCCCTTTATCATTAAAAACTAAACCACCACCTGCAACCACAAAAGGAATCTTTTTTTGTAGTTTTTTTAAAAGCTTGTCTCTATCAGGATGATATAAGTATGCTGCTTTTATTTCTTTATTGGTAAGACGGTTAATAACATCTTCTAAATTAACCGTATCTAACATAAAGAGTTTAAAATCTGTCTCTTTTTCTAAAGTATTGGTTAAAACAATGGGACATTCATTTACAAAAACTTTATACATTTGCAGCATGGTTTTAGATAAAGACACTGCCAGAAAAACGGCCGAGCTCTTGTTGCAAATTAATGCAATAAAGTTGAATCCGAAAAATCCTTTCACTTGGGCCTCAGGCTGGAAATCTCCAATTTACTGCGACAACAGAATAACACTTTCTTATCCGGTTATTAGAACTTATATAAGAGAGCAGTTAGCCAAACAGGTTGAAGAACTGTATGGCAAGCCTGATGTTATTGCCGGTGTAGCTACCGGAGCTATTGGTATTGGCATATTAGTCGCAGAATTTTTAGGATTACCATTTATATACGTTAGACCGGAGCCCAAAAAACATGGTAGAGGCAACCAAATAGAAGGGCATTTAGAGAACGGTCAATCGGTTGTTGTTATAGAAGATTTAATAAGCACCGGAAAAAGTAGTTTAAATGCCGTAAAAGCACTAAAACAAAACGGTGCAAATGTTAAAGGCATGCTCGCTATTTTTAATTATGGATTTGATGTTGCAACCCAAAACTTTAAGCAAGAAAACATAACTATTAATACATTAAGCAATTACCATTACTTATTAGAACAAGCTTTAGAAACTAATTACATTAATCAATCAGAATATACAATATTACAACAGTGGAGTACTAACCCAGAAAGTTGGAAACCTGCTGTTTAAAAAAACTTAAAATAATGACAATTAACAGTCCTGAAACAACAGTAAATAAATCTACACAAGAGGTTTTTAATTTTTTGTCTGACGTAGAAAACTACAAAAAATTAATGCCGGAAAACACCAGCAAATTTGAAGTGCTAAGTGAAGACTCGTTTGTTTTTGCTTTAAAAGGCATGCCGGAAATTGTTTTAAAAATTAAAGAAACGCAACCTAATAACAAAGTGGTTTTAGGTGCTGCTACCGACAAATTACCGTTTACACTAACAGGAAATATTAGCGAGGTTGACGCTCAAACCTCATCGGTTAATTTAGTTTTTGAAGGTAACTTTAATCCCATGATGGCCATGATGATTAAAGGCCCTATTACCAATTTCATAAAAACACTTGCAGAAAATTTAGCTAAGCAATAAACCTAATACAACATTTTAATTTGTTTGAGCTCGAAGGTTTTTATTATCTCATCTTCGAGCTCTACTTTTAATAAACCTTGCTCTGTAACACCTCTAATAATTCCGGGAAACATAACCTCGTTAGTATCTTTAAACATAACAGGCTTGTCTTTTTTAAACAAAAGCGAGTTGTATTCATGAGCATATTTCCAGAAAGTATCCGGAGAACATAGGTTAAACACCTCTTTTAATTTCTCTAAAAGCAACACAAGCACCTCATCTAAATCATGTACTTTGCCGGTTAAATTTTTTAAGGAGCTAACTTTCGGTAAATTGGTAAATGTAGTTTGGTTAACATTTAAACCAATTCCAATTACAGATCCATTTATATGCTTTCCCTTAAGGATGTTTTCTATTAAAATTCCACAAATTTTATGATTGCCTGACAAAATGTCGTTAGGCCATTTAATATGCAAATCGGGTATTTGTAATGTTTGCAATGCTCTGTAAATACCTAAAGAAACCAAAATATTTAAGTTAAAACCTTTAGTGGCTTCTAAGCCCTCTACCCTTTTAAAAATGCTAAACGTAAGGTTTTTACCGGGCTCTGATTGCCAAACAGCTCCCATTTGCCCTCTTCCTTGTTCTTGGTTTTGAGCAACTATAACAGTAAAATCATCAAGTTCTTTTTTAAGCGCCTGCTCTTTTAAAAAAGTATTTGTTGAAGGTATGGCATTAAGTTTGACAATATGCATATGCAACCTTATTAAGTATTTGTAATGTTATGTTAAAATGAATACTTAAAAAAACAAAAAAATAATAACTTTGCAATAAACAAAATTTACTGAATGACAAAAAAACAAAGTAGTGCAGAACAATTAATAGCAGGAATTATTCAAGGAATAGAAAATGTTAAAGGTAAAGACATTAGTATTCTTGATTTACGTGAGATAGACAACACAGTATGCGACTATTTTGTTATTTGTAGTGGTACTTCTAACACACAGGTAAACGCCATCGTAAACTCCATTCAAAAAATTGTAAGCAAAGAGCTTAAAGATAAACCCTGGCACGTAGAAGGTTCTGACAATGCAGAATGGGTTTTAATTGATTATGTTGATGTGGTTGTGCATGTTTTCCAAAAACACATAAGAGAGTTTTACGATATTGAAGGCCTGTGGGGAGACGCTAAAGTAACAACAATTGCAACTACTGTATAATTTTTAGAAAGACAAAAATTCATGGCAAAAGATAATAATCCCAATACCAAGAAACCTAGATTTAGCTCATATTGGATTTACGCAATCATTCTTTTTTTAATTATTGGAATGAACTTCTTTTCTGGCGGAATGTGGCAATCACAGCCAGAAACAACTCCTTCTGATTTGCAAGAGTTTTTAAAAAATGGCGATGTCAAAAAGATTGTCATTATTAAAAACGCAAGCAAAGCAAAGGTTTATTTAACCCCAGAAGCACTTACAAAAGAAGTTCACCAAAAAGTGGCCGATAATGCGCTACTACCATCTGCCGGTACGCCTCAATATCAAGTTACTTATGGTGATTTACAAAACTTTGAGAACGAGCTTAATCAAATAAAAAAAGACAATAATTTAGAAACAGAGATATCGTACGATATAGAGTCTAACTACCTTGGCGAAATCTTACTCTCAATTCTCCCATTCATTCTTTTAATTGGAATTTGGGTGTATTTAATGAGAAGAATGTCTGGTGGTGGCGCCGGTGGTGGCGGACAAATTTTTAATATCGGAAAATCTAAAGCAAAACTCTTCGATGAAAAAACAGACATGAAGGTAACATTTAAAGATGTTGCCGGATTAGAAGGTGCTAAAGAAGAGGTTCAAGAAATTGTTGAGTTCTTAAAAAACCCTGAAAAATACACCTCTTTAGGTGGTAAAATACCTAAAGGAGCACTATTGGTTGGCCCTCCGGGTACCGGTAAAACGTTATTGGCTAAAGCAGTAGCAGGAGAGGCAAAAGTCCCTTTCTTCTCGCTTTCAGGTTCAGATTTTGTAGAGATGTTTGTAGGTGTTGGTGCCTCTAGGGTTCGTGATTTGTTTAAACAAGCCAAAGAAAAAGCACCTGCTATAATTTTTATAGACGAGATAGATGCAATTGGTAGAGCACGTGGCAAAAACAACTTTACCGGTTCTAACGATGAACGAGAAAACACATTAAACCAGCTATTAACAGAAATGGATGGTTTTGGTACTAATACAAATGTAATTGTATTGGCTGCTACCAACCGTGCAGATATTTTAGATAAGGCACTAATGCGTGCCGGACGTTTTGATAGACAGATTTATGTTGATTTACCCGATTTAAGAGAGCGTAAAGAAATTTTTGAAGTACACTTACGCCCAATAAAAACTTCAGAAACGTTAGATCTGGATTTCTTAGCCAAGCAAACCCCCGGGTTCTCTGGTGCAGATATAGCCAATGTTTGTAATGAAGCTGCATTAATAGCAGCGCGTAAAGGAAAAAAAGCTGTAGAAAAACAAGATTTTCTTGATGCAGTAGACAGGATTGTTGGTGGTTTAGAGAAGAAAAACAAAATAATTACACCAGAAGAAAAGAAAACAATTGCATTTCATGAGGCCGGACATGCAACAGTAAGCTGGATGCTTGAACACGCTGCACCACTTGTAAAAGTTACTATTGTCCCAAGAGGGCAATCGTTAGGAGCTGCATGGTATTTGCCAGAAGAACGCCAAATTATGCGTCCGGAACAAATGTTAGACGAAATGTGTGCTACTATGGGTGGTAGAGCTGCAGAAAAAGTAATCTTTAATAAAATCTCTACCGGCGCATTAAGCGATTTAGAAAAAGTTACCAAACAGGCACGCGCCATGGTTACTATTTATGGTTTAAATGATAAAATTGGTAACATTACATATTATGATTCATCAGGGCAATCAGATTATACGTTTACCAAGCCATATAGTGAAGAAACCGCTAAAATTATTGATGCAGAAATTTCAAGAATTATAGAAGAACAATACCAAAGAGCTATCAAAATTCTTGAAGAAAACAAAGAAAAACTCATAGAACTCGCAGAACGTTTACTAGAAAAAGAGGTTATTTTTAAAGACGACCTCGAGAAGATTTTTGGTAAACGTCCTTTTGAAAAAGAAAAAGAAGAAGACGATTTAGTACCAAAATCATAATTTTTTCGTTATATCAGAGTTAACAAAAAGCAACTCTGTTTTAACTATAAAATTGCGCGCAAGATTCTTGATGAGTTTGTTTAAAAAAATTTTTGGTTCGAGCGATAAAAATGACGGCAAGAAAACCACTTCCGATCAAAGAGGAAAATACATGCCAGAACTAAAACTTCCGGTTGATGAAAAATTTACCATCAACTTTAAAAAAAATGGAGGTAAGTTCTTGTATTGCGACTCTTTAGATGAAGTTCATGAGTGCTTTTTAAATATCCTTACAGAAAACAACTGGAGGGAAAGTCAAGTATATTGTCTTGATGAACTTTTAGCCAAAAAATTTAAGAATTTAAACGTAGTTCATTCAGAGAAAAATCATAAAAGCGCTGTTTTCTTTACCACCTGCGAGTATCTTGTTGCAGATATTGGTGCCATACTTATTAGCTCAAGACAAATAAAAGAGAGCAAATTAAAAGACCTCCCCGATAATTTTATTGTATTTGCAACTACCAGCCAATTAGTAGATACACTTGGCGAGGGATTACGAGGCATTAAAAAGAAACACAAAAGCCAAATACCAACCAATATTACTACTATTAAACATTTTGAAATTAAAGACGAAAAAGATTTCATGACCTACGGAAGTAGCTCAAAAAACTTATATTTGCTGCTTCTGGAAGACTTATAGCATGAGAGAACTTCTAAAACGATCTATTACTGGTTTTTTATACGCATTTTTACTTTTAGCTGCAGTCTTTTTAAGCACAGACGCCTTTGATTTTTTATTTATGTCTTTTGGACTTATTTGCATTTATGAGTTCAAGAAAATAATAAGACTAAGCGGCTACTATATTTTTATTGCATTTTTAGCACTTTGGTGGTTGGCTATTTACCTTTTACAAGGCAAGCTGTTTATTAATTTTTTAATGCTGCTCACCGTAACAACAAATTTATTTTTAATACGGTTTTTATTAGCACTTAAAAACAAACCACTTGTTAACTTTCAGAAGTTTTTAATTACTTTATTTTACTTAGGAGGCGGATGTATTTTTTTAACCGTTATACCTTACCAATATGATGACTTTTCTAAGTATATTATAATTGGTATTTTTATATTGATTTGGGTTAACGACTCTTTTGCATATTTAGTAGGTAAAACAATAGGCAAAAACAAACTTTTTGAGCGAGTTTCACCTAAAAAAACAGTTGAAGGAGCACTCGGAGGTCTTGTGTTCACGCTCTTAGCCGCATACTTTTTACATAGATTAGATTCTGAACTAACCCTTTCTCAATGGCTTGTTTTGGCTTTTGTTGTTGTTGTCACCGGATCTATTGGAGACTTGGTTGAATCTAAATTTAAACGTATTGCAGGCGTTAAAGACAGTGGCGCTATTTTACCCGGTCATGGTGGTTTGTTAGATAGATTAGATAGTTTAATTTTTGCAGCTCCTTTTGCATATATAACACTTCAAATTTTTATTTATGTTTCATAAAGAAGGTCATAAAATAATTTTAGCAAGTCTGTTTATAGCTATAATCCTAGCATTATCAGCTCATTATTTTGTGTCTGTAGAATGGCTAAAGGTAAGCATCCAGTTGTTTGCTATACTTTTTTTAATTGCCATTTTACAATTTTTTAGAAACCCTAAACGAGTTCCTGATTTAAATGATGCTACAGTATTATCTCCGGTAGATGGAAAAGTTGTAGTTATTGAAGAAGTTTTTGAAAAAGAATATTTTAAAGACAAAAGAATTCAGGTATCTATTTTTATGTCTCCTACCAATGTTCACGTTACCAGATATCCTGTAGGTGGCACTATAACCTATTCAAAATATCATCCCGGAAAATACTTAGTAGCTTGGCATCCTAAGTCTAGTGAAGAGAATGAGCGTACTACAGTGGTGGTTAAAAATAGTGTTTTTGGAGAAGTTTTATACCGCCAGATTGCAGGTGCATTAGCCAAACGAATTGTTAACTATGCCAAAGAAGGAGATAATGTTACACAAGGTTCTGACTCCGGGTTTATAAAATTCGGGTCTAGAGTAGATGTTTTTCTTCCGATAGGTACACCAATTCATGTGCAATTAAACCAAAAAGTTAAAGGCGCTAAAACGGTTATTGCTTCTTATGAAAAATGATACATTACATAACAAGTTTATTAAGGCTGTAGATTATGTAAACAATTATACCGATCCTCTTCCGGCAGATTTTCTTTTAAAACTCTACGCCTATTATAAAATTGCCAATAAAAACTTTGACAACCCAAAAAGTAAAAAACCACTAATTAGCGCATTTAAAGCCAATGCACTGTTTCAGGCCAGAAATGTTACCGAAAAACAAGCCAAACAATTGTATGTAGAACTGGTAGAAAGCTACTTTAAAATATCGCTTTAAAACAAAAAAGCTTAGCCAATTATTTAAAATTGGCCAAGCTTTCTTTAATAGTAGCTATTTTAGCCAAAGCATCTGCTTCTTTTTTACGCTCCATAGCTACTACTTTTTCTGGTGCATTATTTACAAACCTTTCGTTTGCTAATTTCTTTTGTACTGATTGTAAAAACCCTTCAGTATAAGCAAGCTCTTCTTGTAGTTTTTTAATTTCTTCTTCTACATTAATTGCATCACTTATTGGGATAAAATATTCATTAGATTTTACTCTAAACGACAGTGCTCCTTCTACTTTATCTGTAACTAAGCTAAGCTCTGCAACATTACCTAATTTTTTAATAATATCATTAAAAGTATCCGGAACATTCTCACTGTTAATTACCGAAAGATTTATGGCTTCTTTAAATGGAATGTTTTTCTCTTTTCTGATTGCTCTAATATTCGAAATTACTTCTGAAGCAAACTCAAATTCGCTAATAATATTCTCATTAAAGTTTTCTGATTTGGGCCAATTAGCTACAATTAATGCTTGCTCTGGAGTTCTGTTTGCTATATGTTGCCATATTTCTTCGGTTATAAATGGCATAAACGGATGCAGAATGGTTAAGTTTTTCTCTAATATTTGTATAATGCTATTGTACGTATGCGCATCTATTGGTGCTCCATACGCCGGTTTAACCATTTCTAACAACCAAGAGCAGAAATCGTCCCAAATTAATTTATAGGTTGCCATTAAAGCATCAGAAATTCTGTATTTGCTAAAATGGTCTTCTATCTCTGTAATTACTTTATTAAATTTTGCTTGATACCAATTTATAGCAGTTTTTGCGTATTGAGGCTGCTTTATATCTGAAGCAACTTCCCATCCTTTTATTAACCTAAATGCATTCCATATTTTATTGGCAAATGCGCCTCCTTGTTTACATAATTCTTCATCAAACATTAAATCGTTACCTGCTGGAGAGCTCAATAACATTCCAACCCTTACGCCATCTGCACCGTATTTATCTATTAATTCTAACGGATCTGGTGAATTTCCTAACGATTTAGACATTTTTCTGCGCTGTTTATCTCTAACTATTCCGGTTAGGTAAACATTGCTAAACGGTTTTTTTCCTCGGTATTCATACCCTGCTATAATCATTCTTGCAACCCAGAAAAACAAAATTTCAGGTGCTGTAACTAAATCGTTAGTTGGATAATAATAGTCTATTTCTTTATTGTCTGGCTCTAAAATACCGTTAAACACGCTAATTGGCCATAACCAAGAAGAAAACCACGTGTCTAACACATCACCGTCTTGCTTTAAATCTGCTAATGTAAGGCTTGTATTACCGGTTTTATCTTTAGCAAGCTCTAAAGCTTTTTCTGCAGTTTCTGCTACAACAAAATCATTTTTCCCTTCGCCATAATAATATGCAGGTATTTGATGCCCCCACCAAAGCTGTCTAGAAATATTCCAATCTCTAACATTTTCCATCCAATGACGGTAGGTACTCACAAATTTTTCGGGCACTAATTTAATATCGCCTTCTAACACAGCTTCTAAAGCAGGCTGTGCTAAATCTTTCATTTTTAAAAACCATTGGTCTGAAAGCTTTGGTTCTATTACAGCCTTAGTACGTTCTGATGTACCTACTTTATGTGTGTGTGTTTCTGTTTTTACTAAATGTCCTTTTTCTTGAAGCTCTTTTACAATTTCTTTTCTAACCTCAAACCTATCTTTTCCTTCGTAATGAAGTCCGTAATGATTTAAAGTAGCATCATCATTAAAAATATCTATTACTTCTAGATTGTGCTTATCTCCAAGCTCTTTATCATTAATATCGTGTGCAGGTGTTACCTTTAAACATCCTGTACCAAACTCTACATCTACATACTCATCTTCTATAATTGGTATAACCCTATTACAAATTGGTACAATTGCTTTTTTGCCTTTAAGATGTTGGTAACGTTCATCATTAGGGTTTATACAAATTGCAGTATCACCTAAAATGGTTTCCGGTCTGGTGGTAGCAATGGTAACGGTATCTTGGCTACCTTCTATTTTATACTGTAAATAATATAGCGTTCCTTGTCTTTCTTCATAAATAACTTCTTCATCAGACAACGTTGTTTTAGCCTCCGGATCCCAGTTAACCATTCTGTAACCTCTGTAAATAAGACCTTTATTGTAGAGATCTACAAACACTTTAATTACAGAAGCAGACATGTCTTCATCCATAGTAAACTTGGTACGCTCCCAATCACAAGAGCATCCGAGTTTTTTTAATTGCTCTAAAATGATACCTCCGTGCTTATGAGTCCAATCCCAAGCATGCTTTAAAAACTCTTCTCTTGTAAGGCTACTTTTCTCTACACCTTCTTTTTTAAGCTTTGCAACTACTTTTGCTTCGGTAGCAATTGAGGCATGATCTGTACCCGGCACCCAACAAGCATTGTATCCTTTTAAGCGGGCTCTTCTAATTAATACATCTTGCAATGTATTGTTAAGCATATGCCCCATGTGCAATACTCCTGTTACATTTGGTGGCGGAATAACAATAGTATATGGTTCTCTTTCATCGGGTTCTGAATGAAAATAATTGTGTTTCATCCAGTACTCATACCACTTATCTTCTACTGCTTTTGCATTGTATTTAGAAGGTATACTCATCTTTTTGGAACGGTTTTTGACTAAAGGTTACAAAAGTAGTTAACTCTGCAGGATTACAAAAGAATTTTGCGGGTGTGTTTAAAAATAGTTAAATTTGAAGTTCACTTAAAACCAAAAATAATGAAAAAACTAGTTTTAGTATTTTTTTTAGGTTTAATGAGTGTTGCCCTAAATGCTCAAGAAAAAGTAGCCAAAATTGAATTTAAGTCTACTACAATAGACTATGGCGAAATTGCAAAAGGTAGTGACGGTGTGAGAGTTTTTACTTTTACTAATACCGGAGATGCTCCTTTAGTAATCTCTAAAGTTTTTTCTAGCTGTGGGTGTACCATTCCTAAAAAACCCGAAAAACCTATTATGCCAGGTGAAACTGGTGAAATACAGGTTAAGTACGACACCAACCGTGTTGGCCCTATTAGAAAAACAGTAACCGTAATGTCTAATGCAGATACTCCAACAATCGCATTAAAAATTAAAGGTACTGTTATAGACCCAAGTAAATAGATTAAAACCCTATATACATTCAAAAGCCTCTTTTAAAAGAGGCTTTTTTTATAATATCTTTTTTAAATCAAAAGAGAAAACCAGTTCTCGCCCTTCTCTTTCTATTCTTAACATAATCCGTTTACCCGGCTTTTCGTTCATTAATTCAGATAGTTCTTGAAGGGTAAATCTATGTGCCATTTTTCTGTTAACAGACAAAATAACATCTCCTTTTTTTAAGCCTGCTTCCTCAGCAGGACTGCCGGGCCTAACTTCTGCTATTTCTATGGCAGGAAACATAGAGTATTTATATATTCTTGATAGAAAAATTTCTATGGTATTAGAATTGTCTTGGGTTTCTTTAATTACTCCGTTAAAGTCGTTTGCACGTTCTTTAACTATTCTCATACCATTGTGCTGTAACTCTAATCCACTCAAATTAAATTTAAACGGTACTTTAAAATTACCGTTCTTTTTTAACATTAAGTACTTATTCTGATAATTAAAAATTACTGTAAATCTTTTTAAAATATCTCCTCCTAAACTACCGTTTCTGTGTACAAGTCTGGTAGTTAAATGCTGTAAGGAAGTAGAATCAGGAAATGCAACTTTAGCATCGGTTAAGGTAAATTTTCCTAAATTAAATTCGTCTACCCTTGCCCTTTTACCATGCACATTACCACTTAAACCTCTTCCTAAAAAATCATCAAAATTTTCTGCCGGCACATTAATACCTTTATCGGCATTAGCAAATAACCACAATGCATCACTACTACCGGAGTCTACAAGAAGATTTACAGGTATGTCATTATCATCCCTGACCGAAACCGATGCGCTCACAAAAGGTTTGTTGTTTCTAACATCAATAGGAATAATTTCGCATTTTTTGCAAAGTTTAGTTTTATATTTATCAGGATTGTATAAGGTTAGTTTTTTTGATGCATAATTAATTTTTACAACAAAATCCCTAAAAATATCATACCCTATTATACCATGAACCGGAAAACCTATCCTTGGAGAGAAGTTAATACCTTGGTCTAATACCAAATACATAGCTTGGTTGTAGTTAACGGCATCTTTTATTTTTACAACATTCCCTTGTGATTTTAATGCTCTAATTGATGTTCCGCTACCCAATCCTTTAATTTTTATTTCCTCCACATTTTTTACCTCAAGTGTATCTTCACTAAACAAACTAAAGAGTATTGGACTATTAACTCCGGAGTCTAAAATAAAAGAGAGTTCTACGCCATTAATCTCTATCGGCAAAATAATTAAGTTGTTAACAAACTTAAATTTAACAGTAACTTTATCTTTATTATTAGGTAAACTGTAATGTTGCGCCCAAGAATTTACAGCACAAAAAATTAATGCAAAAAGAATAATATGTTTTTTAAATAAAGTCATGATACTATATAAATATAGCAACAAGATTTTGTTGTTTTTTACACTTTAACAAAGTTTAACGAGTAAAAAGACACATTAAAGCAGCGTGATTTATAAAATATATTTTGCAATTTTGTGAACTCTAAAAATTATAGCCAATGCCAACTATATCAGAAAAAGGGCGTTTAATGCCAGAATCGCCAATTAGAAAGTTGCAGCCTTATGCCGAAAAAGCGTATAAGGAAGGAAAAACAGTATATCATTTAAATATTGGACAGCCAGATATTAAAACCCCTGAAGTAGCATTAGAAGCAGTAAAAATTCATTTACTTGATATTTTGGCTTATACCCGCTCTGAAGGAGCAGAAACTTATAGAGAAAAAATAGCAGATTATTATAAAAAGAATAATATTCATGTAACTGCAGATGATATAATTGTTACTACCGGAGGCTCTGAAGCTTTATTATTTGCTATTGGAAGTATTACTGATCCGGGAGACGAGATTATTATCCCTGAGCCTTTTTATGCTAATTACAATGGTTTTGCTACAGCTTCCGGAGTTAAAGTAGTTCCGGTAGTTTCTAAAATAGAAGATAACTTTGCCTTACCTCCTATTGAAGCTTTCGAAGAATTAATTTCCCCTAAAACCAAGGCAATTTTAATTTGTAATCCTGGTAACCCAACCGGCTATCTATACACGAAAGAAGAGATAGAAAAACTCGCTAAAATTGTTAAAAAGCATGATTTGTTTTTAATTGCCGATGAAGTATATAGAGAGTTTACTTATGATGGTTACAAACATTACTCTGTGATGGAACAAGAGGGCTTAGAAAATCATGCTATTATGATTGATTCTGTCTCTAAGCGTTATAGCATGTGTGGTGCCAGAATTGGTTACTTAGTTTCTAAAAATAAAGAAGTAATTAAAACCGCATTAAAGTTTGCGCAGACCCGTTTAAGTCCGCCAACATTTGCACAAATAGCCAGTGAAGCTGCTCTACAAACACCACAAAGTTATTTTGATGAAGTTATTGAAGAATATGCTGATAGAAGAAACACTTTAATAGAAGCCTTACAGCAAATACCCGGTGTAAAAATTGCAACCCCAAAAGGTGCTTTTTACTGTATTGCAGAACTTCCTGTAAAAAATGCCGACCACTTTGCGCAATGGTTATTAGATAAGTTTGATGTAGACAATGAAACCGTAATGGTTGCTCCTGCAGCAGGTTTTTACTCAACTCCGGGCGTTGGGCTTAATCAAATAAGAATTGCATACGTTCTCAATAAAAAAAGCTTGCTAAAAGCCGTTAACATTATTAAAGAAGCTTTAAAAGTTTATAAAGACTAGTGAAGGTTCAAGAAAACATATCTTTAAAACCCTACAATACTTTTGGGATAGATGTTAACGCGCGTTATTTTGTAGAAGTAACAACTATTCCGGAATTAATTGCAGCGCTTTCGCTAAAAAACTATCCCGAACCATTTATTTTAGGAGGCGGCAGTAATATGCTTTTAACAAAAGACCTCAATAAACTGGTTATCTATGTTAATTTAAAAGGCAAGTATATTATCTCTCAAGATACTTCTCATGCCCTGGTAACTGCTATGGCAGGAGAAAATTGGCATGAGCTTGTACAGTGGGCATTAGCACATAATTTAGGAGGTATAGAAAACCTGTCTTTAATACCGGGCAATGTTGGTTCTGCTCCTATTCAGAATATAGGAGCTTATGGGGTTGAGCTTAAAGATGTTTTTGAACGCTGTACTGCTGTGCACAGCAAAACTAAAAAGCAAAAAACGTTTTCGTTAAAAGCATGTAAGTTTGGGTACAGAACCTCAATCTTTAAAGAGAAAGAAAAAGGTAACTACATAATTACTAGTGTTACACTAAAACTTACCAAAAACAACCATAAAATCAACACCACGTATGGTGCAATAGAAAGCTATTTACAAGAACAAAACATTAAAGACCCAACCATACAAGATGTTTCTAATGCGGTGATTGCTATTAGAAAAAGTAAACTTCCGGATCCGGCAGAAATTGGCAATAGCGGTAGTTTTTTTAAAAATCCTGTTATACCAAAACAAGCATTTAATACGTTACAACAAAAGTATCCAAACATGCCTTTTTATAAGGTATCTGAAGACCAATATAAAGTGCCTGCAGGGTGGTTAATAGAACAATGTGGTTTTAAAGGAAAACGATTTGGCGATGCCGGAGTTCATACAAAGCAAGCTTTAGTTTTGGTAAACTACGGTAGCGCAACCGGCAAAGAAATACTAGAACTATCAAATAAAATTCAAGAAACCGTAAAAAAACAATTTGATATAGCGTTAGAAAACGAAGTGAATATAATTGCATAAAAAAACCTCACCGCAAATACCTTACGGTGAGGACCAAATCAAACTAAACTAACCTAAAAAACCTTAAACCCACAAACAAAAAGTGTTTTTAGAATTTCGTCTAATTTATTACGTTTGCAAGTATTAATTAATACCTTTGAGTAAGTAAGAATAAGATCTTTGTTACTTTATTTACGAAAGAAATTTGATTTTAGATTTTAAACACTCTAATTTTTTTACAACGCATGAGTGCGCTACTTGAAAAACATATAATAGAGCTACTTAAAGAACAAAATGATAAGGCAATATCATTGCTCTACGATCATTATGCAGACACTTTATACGGAGTAGCGCTTAAAATAACCAAAAATGAAGAGTTGGCTCAAGACGTGGTTCAGGAGAGTTTTGTTAAAATCTGGAAAAACGCTTCAAGTTACGACCCCAGCAAAGCTAAACTTTTTACTTGGTTATTTCGTATAACCAGAAATACAGCCATAGATAAGTTAAGAAGTATTAACACTAAAACCGATAAAGAAATCCAAATTGACGTTTCTAACGTATATAATGTAGGTGTAAACAGCTATAAGCCAGAACATATGGACTTAGCTGAGCACGTAAATAAATTAGAAGAAAAGTATCAAGTAGTGCTTGAAGCCCTGTTTTTTCAGGGGATGACACAGCAGGAAGCCAGCGAGGCATTAAACGTTCCGCTGGGTACTGTTAAATCAAGATTAAAAATTGGCTTACGTGAGTTACGTAAAGTATTTGGACCGGTAAGCATCGTTTTACTACTATTATTGTACTAAGTTATGAACGAAAAAGTTAAAATATTTTTAGAGTCAGATTTGCTAGAAAAGTATCTGCTTGGTATTACCTCTCCTATGGAGACTATGCAAGTAGAACAGTATCTAGACAAATATCCCGAGGTTAGGCAACAATATAATGAGTTGCAAGAAAACCTTGAAAGCTACTCTCGTGCCTATGCTGTAAAAGCTCCTGAGCACCTTAAAGCTGCTGTTTTAAAGAAAGTAGCTTCTTCCGGAGGTGGTTTCAACAGAAAACGCTTTTACAGATATGCTATTGCTGCCAGTATTGCTGCATTAATTTTTGCCGGCACTACTTACTTTTTATGGAATCAAAACAAAATGCTTACTTACGAGAACTCTCTTGTAAATCAAAAACTTAAGGATTTAGAACAAAATATTAACGAAACCAACAATAAGTTAGACGACGTTAAAAACCAATTTATAGTTTTAAACAATCCGGAAACTCGTAAATATGTTTTAAGAGGTAACCAAAAAGCTAAAAACCTTAAAACAGTTGCATATGTTAATCCGGTAAAAAAACTATCTTTTATAAACGTAGCCGAATTACCAGAATTACCCGAAGAACAAGTTTTCCAGATGTGGGCTAATGTAGATGGTAAGATGGTTAATTTAGGTGTGTTAGAAAAAGCAGAAAACAAACTGCTTTCTGTGCCTTACACAGAAGATGCTATTAGCTTTAAAATAACCATTGAGCCTAAAGGAGGTAATGAAACTGCTACAATAGAAAACACTGTTGCAGATATAGAATTTAAGTAACAACTATTTAACATATACTATTTAAAAGGTCTGTTTAAAAAACAGGCCTTTTTTTGTACTTTTGCCCCAAACTTCACAACATGAAACTTTTACTTTTAACACTTGTTTTATTACTACTTGCCGTAGCTGGTATTGCTATTAAAATTTGGGCTAAAAAAGATGGTAAATTTGCAGGAACATGTGCCAGCCAAAATCCGTTTTTAAACAAAGACGGTGAAGCTTGTGGTATTTGTGGTAAAATGCCCGATGAACAAGAGTGCAAAAAAGACCAAATTGAGTCATAAAATATTAGAGCTTCTTTTCTTGTAATTTCTATTTGTTATATTTAACATTACTTTTATTGTTGGTGATTTTAAAGCTAAACATTTGGAAATTACACCATCTACCATTAAAGACAACATAAAAAAAGCTAAACAAGGCAACCAAAAAGCCTTTAGTTTTTTATTAGACACCTTCTGGCACGATGTGTACGGTTTTCAATTAACACGTACGCATGATGAAAATGATGCCGAAGACATTACAATTCAGACCTTTTCTAAGGCTTTTGATAAGATTAATTCGTACGATGAAAATTACGAGTTTAAAACCTGGTTGTTTACTATCTCTAAAAACATTCATATAGATTTAGTCAGAAAAGAAAAAAAGAGTGTCTTAAAACAGGCCAGTACAGATGATGATGCTGTTTATGAAGTTGTAGATGAAACGCCAACTGTTGAAGACAAAATAATTACCGAGCAGAATTTAGCTAAACTCCTTAAATACATTAAAAAACTAAAACCTCATTATCAAGAAGTAATTAACCTTAGGTATTTTCAAGAACTTAGCTACCAAGAAATTGCAAATACCCTAAATGAACCCTTAAATAATGTTAAGGTAAAACTTTTAAGAGCCAAAAAACTCCTTGCAGAAATTATTGAAAGTAAAAAATGAAACAATTCTTAAAAACCTTAGGCCCTGGTTTATTATTTGCCGGTGCTGCAATTGGTGTGTCTCACTTAGTGCAATCTACAAGAGCAGGAGCCGATTTTGGTTTTGGATTGCTTTGGGCTCTTTTGTTAGCAAACATTTGTAAATACCCATTTTTTCAATACGGTCCGAGGTATGCTTTAGCAACAGGAGAAAGCTTGTTAGATGGTTATAAAAAATTACACAAAAGTGTTTTATGGATTTATTTTATACTCACGCTAGCCACTATGTTTACTATTCAAACAGCTGTAACAATAGTAACAGCAGGTTTAGCCTCAAACATTTTTAATGTAGAACTAAGTTTAGTTAGCTGGAGTATTATAATTACTGTTATTTGTTTTGCTATTTTACTTTTTGGCAGATACAAATTGTTAGACGGCTTAATGAAAATAATTATTATAACCCTTACCATCTGTACATTTATAGCTGTTAGTATTGCCTCTGTAAACACAACAACAACTTTAAATTTTTCTCAAGTACTTCCTGAAAACGCATTAGAAGTTGGGTTTTTAATTGCTTTTATGGGTTGGATGCCTGCTCCGTTAGATATTTCTATATGGCATTCACTTTGGGCCATAGAGAAAACTAAATCAGAATCAAAATTCACTTCAAAAAAAGCATTATTAGATTTTAATGTTGGTTATACAGCTACAATTGTATTAGCGGTTTGTTTTGTAGCACTTGGCGCTTTGGTTATGTACAATAGCGGAGAAACTTTTTCTGAGCAAGGAGGCAAATTTGCACAACAACTAATTACGTTATATACCCAAAATTTAGGAGATAATGTGTATATATTTATTGCCGTTGCAGCCTTCACAACTATGTTTAGCACTACCCTAACCACTTTAGATGCTTCTCCAAGAGCAATGGCAAAAGCAAGCGAATTGTTAAACACTAAAGGCGTCTTTAAAAAGTACATTCTGTGGATACTTATTTTAGTTATCGGCACCCTATTTATTTTAAGCACACTTTTAGCAGAAATGGGTACCTTGGTTAAAATAGCCACCATTTTATCTTTCATTACTGCACCTTTTTACGCCATAGCTAATTTTTGGCTTATTACATCTAAACACACTCCTAAAGTTTGGCATCCATCAACAAAACTTAAAATACTAAGCTGGATTGGCATAATTTTCTTAATCGGATTTAGCATTTGGTATTTGGTAGTTATATAAATAAAACAATAATTACTTTGTATCTTTGCAGTTCTATAATAAAAAAATATGAGCACTACTACAACAGACAGTGTTATACCTCCAAAAAGCAAGCCTAAATGGTTACGTGTAAAACTGCCTACCGGTAAAAAATATACACAACTAAGAGGACTTGTAGATAAATACAACTTACATACAATTTGCACTTCGGGAAGCTGCCCTAATATGGGAGAATGCTGGGGAGAAGGCACTGCTACTTTTATGATTTTAGGGAATATTTGCACACGATCTTGTGGTTTCTGTGGTGTTAAAACCGGAAGACCTGAAACTGTAGATTGGGAAGAGCCCGAAAAAGTAGCGCGCTCTATTAAAATAATGAATATAAAGCATGCCGTTATTACTTCGGTAGATAGAGACGATTTAAAAGATATGGGATCTATTATCTGGGCAGAAACCGTAAAGGCTATCAGAAGAATGAACCCTGAAACAACCCTAGAGACCCTTATCCCCGATTTTCAAGGTGTAACCAGAAATATTGATAGAATAGTTGATGTTGCACCAGAAGTAGTTTCGCATAATATGGAAACTGTAAGACGCCTAACTCGCGAGGTAAGAATACAAGCTAAATACGATAGAAGCTTACAAGTATTAAAATACCTTAAAGAACAAGGTGTAAACAGAACAAAGTCTGGTATAATGCTTGGTTTAGGCGAAACAGAAAAAGAAGTAATAGAAACATTAGAAGATTTAAAAAATGCTAAGGTAGATGTTGTAACTATTGGGCAATATCTACAACCAAGTAAAAAACATTTGCCCGTAAAAGAGTTTATAACACCAGACACCTTTAACAAGTACAAAGAAATTGGTTTAGAAATGGGCTTTAGGCATGTAGAGAGTGGTGCACTAGTTAGATCATCATACAAAGCACACAAACACATAAACTAGTTAAAAATAAAAACAAAAAACCTTAAGAACGTGTGAAAGATCACGTTCTTTTTTATTTAAACTTTAAAATATATACCTTGTAATATGGCACAAAAAATTACTGTAGGCATTAATGGTTTTGGAAGAATTGGTAGAACATTATTCAGGCTCCTTTTAGATCATCCAAAAATTACAGTAGTTCAAATAAATGATTTAGCCGATGCTAAAACTCTTAGCCATTTACTCAAGTACGATAGCATTCATGGTGTATTACAAAAAGAAGTTTCATTTACACAAGACACCATTGTAGTAAACAATAAAAGCTTTAAGCTAACCAATTATAAAACTCCAGATGCGTGTAGCTGGAACGACGTAGATGTAGTTGTAGAGGCAACCGGAAAATTTAAAACTAAACAACTATTACAAGGACATTTACTTGGTGGCGCCAAAAAAGTAATTTTATCTGTACCACCAGAAGACGATACTATAAAAACTGTTGTTTTAGGTGTAAATGAACACATTATTTCTGCATCAGACACAATCATATCTAATGCTTCTTGCACAACAAATAATGCGGCTCCTATGATTAAAATTATTAATGAGTTATGCGGGATTAATCAGGCATACATAACAACAGTTCATTCTTACACTACCGATCAAAGTTTACACGATCAGCCTCATAGAGATTTACGCAGAGCCAGAGCTGCTTCGCAAAGCATAGTGCCCACTACAACCGGTGCTGCTAAAGCATTAACAAAAATTTTTCCGGAGCTAAGTAATGTTATTGGAGGTTGCGGAATTAGAGTTCCTGTACCAGACGGATCGCTTACAGATATTACATTTAATGTAAAAAAAGAAACCTCTATTGAAGCCATAAACAAAGCCTTTAAAGAAGCCTCACAAAAAAAATTAAAGGGAATTATAGACTATACTGAAGATCCTATCGTTTCTATAGATATAATAAACAATCCTTTTTCGTGTGTATTTGATGCGCAAATGACATCTGTTATTGGCAACATGGTAAAAATAATTGGTTGGTACGATAATGAAACGGGTTACAGCGCTCGGTTAGTCGATTTAATTGAGTACTTATTTGATAATTAACTATATTTGAAGGTTACACTTAACCTATGAAGTATATTATTAAACAATACTTACTTCTAATAACATTGCTTTTTTGCGGTACTGTCTTCCCCCAAACAGACAATAACCAATCGCAAGATAGTGTTGCTATTACCACCCCTTCTAATACCGGTTTACAATCTAAAATAGATAGCATTCATATTTATTTTAATCAAGCTCAAACCTTTAAAGATCAATCACAATACGGTGCCAGCATAAAAAAACTAAACACCGTTTTGCAACTTGCCAAACAAACCGATAATATTGAAGTTTTAATTGATTGCTACAATTTATTTGCAGAAGTATACACAGATTTAGAAAAATACTCTACTGCAAGTCTATACTTAAAAAACACAGCTACCTTACTTGAAAGCAACGAATACAATTACGGTAAAATAAAGTACGAAATTTTAAAGGGCGTTATGCATTTAAAGAAGAATGAATATGATAAAGCCCTCGAACGATTTCAAGAAGCAAAAAATTACAACATCCCTCCAGACCAATACCTTGAAGATTTAATATTACTGCACGAAGCAGAAGCTTATGTAGGAAAAAAGCAAGTTCAAAAAGCCGGCAGAATATATGAACGCTTGTTAGCAAAAAAAGACACTTTTTCTAGAAAAGATATTAGAACAAAAATGCTTTTAAATCTGGCAGAAATGGATTTAAAAGCAAACAATTTAATTCTGGCAGAAGAAAACGCATACAAAGCACAACAACTTGCCAAAGAGCATAAATATTACAAGCAGTTACTTGATTCGTATTTGGTATTAAGTAAAATTCACGAAAAAGAACAACTTTATTGGAGAGCCTTACGCGAATTAAAAGAAGTACAAAGAATTAAAGATTCCTTTTTTAATCCGATTTCTATTTTACATGATGAAACGGTGGCAGTAGAAAACGAATCGGCGTATAAAGATGAAGTTATAGAAAACCAAGCCGGACTTATAGAGCAACAACAAAAAACAGTTAGCCGTTCTAAGCTTACAACTGTACTTACTTCTGCCTTCTTAATTATTATATCATTACTTACAATATCGTTATACAGAAATAACCAGATAAAATTAAAAACCAACGATTTATTACTTAAAAAAAATCTTGAGCTTCAAATGGCTAAAGAAGAAGCAGAAAAAGCCATGCAAGCTAAAGCTCAATTTTTATCTACTGTAAGTCATGAACTTAGAACGCCCCTTTATGCTGTTACCGGATTAACACATTTATTACTCGAAGAAAACCCAACAGAAAGTCAGAAAGAACATTTAGAATCTTTAAAGTTTTCCGGAGATTACTTACTGGCGTTTATTAATGATATTCTTCAAATTAATAAAATAGAAGCCAATAAGGTTAGCATTCAAAAAGTTAAATTTAACTTACGTAAAACTCTTAAAGAAGTTGCTTCATCGCTTCAACAAACTGCAAAAGACAGGAATAATAAAATTATTATAGATGTAGATGAAGACATTCCTAATTACCTGATAGGAGACCCACTTAAAATGTCGCAAATATTTATAAACCTTGTGGGTAACGCTCTTAAATTTACTAAAGACGGTACAGTAACAATAGCTGCTAAAATTTTAGAGAAAGATCAAGACCGCACTCACATATTATTTGAAGTAATAGACACAGGTATTGGTATTAATAAAGAAATGCAGAAAAACATCTTTGAAAGTTTTTCTCAAGGATCGGTTCAAATTAACAGAAAATATGGTGGTACAGGATTAGGACTAACTATTGTAAAAAATCTTCTTTCTTTATTTAATAGTGAAATTAAAGTTAAAAGTGAAATTGGTAAAGGAAGTACTTTTTATTTTGACTTACGATTTAAAAACGTAATTGCTGCAGAACAAAAAGAAGAAAAAGAACCGGAAGAGGTAGAAGAAAACAAGTTACAAGGCTTGCATTTATTACTGGTAGAAGACAACAAAATTAATCAAGTAATTACCCGTAAAATGCTTGAGAAAAAAGGCATGACCTGTGATATAGCAGATAATGGATATCAAGCCATAGACAAGGCAAAAGAAAATAAATACGATGCCATTTTAATGGATATTCATATGCCGGGTATAAGTGGTGTTACTGCTACACAAGAAATCAGAAAATTTGACACCAAAATTCCAATAATAGCATTAACTGCTATATCTATAGATGATAGCACAGAAAACTTCTTTAGTGCCGGTTGCACCGATGTGGTAACAAAACCATTTAAACCAGAGGTGTTCTACAAAAAAATTGCAGAAAACGTATTTGCAAGCAAAGCTTAATTATTTTTTGGCACAGAATTTGCTTTTACTTTCTCGGATAACTTTGTTCTCATTAGCAAAATTATTCTGAGTTAGTTGGTTAGTTAGTTTAAAAGGCACGATTAGTTCGTGCCTTTTAGCTTTTTACAGTTTTTATAAGCAATTTTTTAAAAGCTTCTTCTTTGGCTAAAAACTTAGTCTTTATAGGCAAATAATAAACATTATTAAGTTGATTAAGCCTAACAAAATCTTTCTCTGTAGTAACAATAAACTCTTTAGTTTTTAACGTTTCTAACTCTTTAGTAGTAAAAAAGTGATGGTCAGGGTATTGTAAGTGCTCAAAAATCAATTTTTGGTCTTTTAAAAAGTCTACTAAAGGTTTTGGGTTTGCAATACCCGTTACCAACGTAACATTATTTGGCAGGTTGTTTAACGGTATAGCTTCCTTTGTATTGGTTACAGCATCGTGGTAAGCTATTGTTGTAAAAAATAAATGCTGATGCCCAGTAAGCTTTAACTTTTTTGCAATATTTTGCTGTTCTTCTTCAGACAAATTCTCAGGACACTTAGTAACTACAACTACATTGGCTCTCTTAGCTTGATTTTTATGATCTCTTAAATTTCCGGTAGGCAAATACCAATCATCACAATACAAATCATTATATGCTGTTAAAAGAATCGCCATTTTAGGAGTTACTTTTCTGTGCTGAAAAGCATCATCTAAAACAATAGCCTCTAAATCAGGATGTAGGCCGGTTAATTTTTGTATTCCCTCTACCCTATTTGCGCTTACGGCTACCGGAACATCCGGAAAATTAGTATGCAAAGTATAGGGTTCATCGCCCAAATCTTCAACAGTAGTGTTAGAGTTAGCTAATAAAAACCCTTTAGATTTACGTTTGTATCCTCTACTTAATAAAGCTACTTTATAATTGGCACGTAAAGCAGCTAAAATATAGGCTGCCATTGGTGTTTTTCCGGTGCCACCTACAGATAAGTTACCAATACATATAATGGGTATTTTAAATGATTTGCTTTTAAAAATTGATGTATCGTAGCACCAATTTCTAATGTACACAATTAGCGCATAAAGCAGCGAGAAAGGAAAAAGTATTTTTCTGAGCCATTGCATAACAACGAAAGTATTATATTTTATCTTTGAACAAAATAAAATTCTTAAAAATGATTGTTCAAGACGTCATTAATTACATAGAAGAACTCGCTCCGCTACCTTACGCTGAAGATTTTGATAATGTTGGTTTGCTTGTAGGAAATAAAAAAGCTAAAGTTACCGGAATATTAGTTACGCTAGATACGTTAGAAAATGTGGTAGACGAGGCTATTGCTAAAAAATGTAATCTTATTGTTAGTTTTCATCCCATTATATTTTCCGGATTAAAAAAAATTACAGGCTCAAATTATGTAGAACGCGTAGTAATTAAAGCCATACAAAATAATATAGCTATTTATGCAATTCATACTGCTTTAGATAATAGCTTTTTAGGAGTTAACGCTAAAATTTGCGAGGTCTTAAAACTTAAAAAAACAAGTGTTTTAATTCCGCAAAAAAACACTATTAAAAAACTCATAACATTTGCCCCAAAAGAAAGTGCAGAAAAAGTAAGACAAGCTTTGTTTAATGCAGGTGCCGGTAACATTGGTAATTACGATAATTGTAGCTTTAATGTAGATGGGATTGGTACTTTTAAGGGCAACGAAAATTCTAATCCTACAATAGGAGAACGAGGCAAATTACAGTTAGAGCCAGAAACTCAAATAGGTGTAACATTTAAAAAACACTTAGAGTCAAAAATACTAAGTGCTCTTTTTAAAGCACACCCATATGAAGAAGTTGCCTACGAAATAACAACCCTTGAAAACAACAATCAACACATTGGAATGGGTATGATTGGTGAATTTTCTGAGCCAATTTCAGAAACCGATTTTTTAAACAAACTAAAAAAAGCGTTTAATGTTAAAAGCATAAGGCATACAACCTTACTTAATAAACCCATAAAAAAAGTTGCCGTACTAGGCGGTAGTGGTGCATTTGCAATTAGTCATGCTAAACGTGTAAATGCAGATGCTTATGTAACTGCAGATATTAAATATCATCAATTTTTTGAAGCAGAAAACAAGCTATTATTAGTAGATGTAGGTCATTATGAAACAGAGCAGTTTACAAAAAACCTTTTAGTTGAGTATCTTACAAAAAAAATTCCTAATTTTGCAATCATTTTATCACAGAGTAATACTAATCCTGTCAACTATTTTTAAATATGGCAAAAAAAACTGAAACAACCGTAGAAGAAAAATTAAGAGCATTATACGATTTGCAATTAATTGATTCTCGAGTTGATGAAATTAGAAATATTAGAGGTGAACTTCCTTTAGAGGTTGAAGATTTAGAAGATGAAGTTGAAGGACTTAAAACCCGTTTAGACAAACTTTCTGCAGAATTAGATACAATAAACCACGACATTGCCAGCAAAAAAAATCTTATAGAAGAAGCCAAAGCGCTTATTAAGAAATATACAGAGCAGCAAAAAAACGTTCGTAATAACAGGGAATACAACTCTTTAAGTAAAGAAATAGAGTACCAAGAGTTAGAAATACAATTAGCCGAAAAGCATATTAAAGAATATAAGGCTAAAATAGAGCAAAAGAAAGAGGTTATTGCAGAAACTAAAACTCGCTTAAAAGAACGTGAAGCTCACTTAAAACACAAAAAAGGAGAACTAAACGATATTTTAGCAGAAACTGAAAAAGAAGAGCAAGCATTATTAAAAAAGTCTGAAGAGTTCGAAAAAAATATAGACGAGCGTTTAGTAAATGCATATAAGCGTATTAGAAAAAGCGTTAAAAACGGTTTAGCCGTTGTACCAATTGAGCGTGGAGCTTCTGGAGGTTCGTTCTTTACTATTCCGCCTCAAGTTCAAATGGAAATAGCTTCAAGAAAAAAAATAATTACAGACGAGCACAGCGGGAGAATTTTAGTTGACCCTGCATTAGCCGAAGAAGAGCGTGAAAAAATGGAGAAGCTTTTTGCTTCACTATCATAAAAAATAAAGCTTAAAAAACCCTGCAAATTTGCAGGGTTTTTTATTTTTATATGGCATTTTCACTCTCCTACACATGAGGTTTTATTTTCTTTTAGTAATCAGTTTATTGGTGTCATGTACCAATGACAACGCCCCTCAAAATGAACAAGTTCATAATGCAACTAATGATAGTTTTTTAAAAGCTGTAGATTTATCTTCTATCCCAGAAGTAAATGAGTACAACATTACTTTTTTTAACAAAAACTCTAACCCGATTTCTATTTTACCTTTTTTAAAAAATAACGGTGTAAATACCGTTAGGGTAAGACTCTGGCATTCACCAACAAAACCTTTTTCTAATTTTAAAACTGTAAAATCTTTTTCAAAAGAGATTAAAAATAATGGTTTAAAACTTTGGCTTACCGTACACTATTCAGACTCATGGGCAGACCCATCACAACAAGAAACTCCTTCTAAATGGAAAAATTTATCTTTTTCTAATTTAAAAGATAGCGTTTATAACTACACTTACAAGATTGTATCAGAAATTAATCCTGAAATCATACAAATAGGGAACGAAATTAATAATGGTTTTTTACATCCTACCGGGTATATTGATAACATTACTGAACTTACATCATTGTTAGAAATTGGATGTGAGGCTGTTAGAGATGCAAGTTCTAGCACCAAAATTATGCTGCATTATGCCGGCCATGAAAACGCTTTCTATTTTTTTAATGAGTTTAATAACTTAGATTTTGATTACATTGGAATATCATACTACCCCATTTGGCACGGCAAAGATTTGGTTGCTTTTTCAAATAGCTTAGATAAATTAACTGTGTTTAATAAACCCTTTCTTATTGCAGAAACCGCCTATCCTTTTACTTTAAACTGGAATGACCAAACCCATAATGTTGTAGGATTACAAAACCAACTACTTGATGCGTATCCCGCAACTCCATCGGGGCAAAAACAATACCTCAACAAGTTATTTAGCATTATAAAAAACAATCGTTTAGGAAAAGGTATTGCATATTGGGGAGCAGAATTGGTAGCCTTTAAAGGTGAAAATGCTACAGATGGGTCGGCTTGGGAAAACCAAGCTCTTTTTGATTTTAATAAAAAGGCGCTTCCTGCAATTGATGTTTTTAATGAGAATTAAATCTCACGTTTTTTTTTAAACCTTAAAATCCAAAAAGCTAAAATTAATCGTATATATAATAGCACATCCCGCATTAATGCGTCTATATATATTCCTTCAGGTCCCTTTGCTCGTCAGAGGGATTTTTTTATCCGTTAAAGTTTGCATTAGTGTGCGAACCATCACAATAAGGTTTATTACCAGAATACCCACATCTGCAAAAAGCCGTTGTTTTATTTTTTTTCTCTGTACTACCATCCCTATGCGTAATGTGTATAGTTCCGTAAACTAAAAGCGGTCCGTTTTCTAAAACTTCAACTTTAGTTTCTAACGATACATTCTTTGCTGTGGTTTTATCCTCTCCGGAATTTAAATAATAACTTAATGCACCCGAAGGACATTCTTGTACTTGTTTAATTAATGATTCTGAGTCTGCATTATCAATTTTAATCCAAGGTTTCTCTTTTGGCATAAAAACATCTGGTAATCCTCTAACACAATTACCGGAATGAATACATTTTTTAGGCTTCCAAACAATAGTAACCTCGCCATTGGTATATTCTTTTGTAACATCCATTCTTAAAAATTTTTAGTCTTGTTATTAAAGATACTTAAAATCTGTAGCAACAAAAACTAAAAAAAGATATCATTATCTTTACTGAAATTTAAAAACACATGAAACGGTACCCCTTTTTATTGGTTTTAGCCATTCTTATCTCTTGCAATACAAACACCAAAACCAAACAAAAAAATTCCCAACAACAACAAAAAAGCATTCTTGAAAAAATAGCTGAAGCACATGGTTTTGAACACTGGCAAAATGTTACATCTTTAACATACACCTTTAATGTAGATAGAGGTGAGCGTCATTTTGAGCGTTCATGGGTTTGGGAACCAAAAAAAAACAGCATTACCCTTATAACAAATACAGATACTGTTAGTTATGTTAGAAAAACGCCTTTAGACAGTGCTTTAATTAAAGCAGACCGAGCTTTTATTAATGATAAATATTGGTTATTAGCCCCATTTAATTTAATCTGGGATAAAAAAAGTTTCACTTACACATTTACCCCCAACAGCACAGCCCCTATTAGTAACAAAAGCATGAATAAACTAACTATAGTTTACAAAAATGAAGGTGGCTACACCCCCGGAGATGCATATGATTTTTACTTTGAAGACGATTACCTAATTAAAGAATGGGTGTTTAGAGAACAAAATAGTAGTGAGCCATCTTTAATTACAACCTGGCAAGATTATAAAGATGCTGGCAACTTAAAAATAGCTACAAATCATGTTAATAACGATGGTAGTTTTAAATTATATTTTACCAATATTACTGTAAAAACCAAGTAAATGGAATACAAAGCTACACTTGATTTTGCGAAACATTTAGATGCAATAGACCCTTTAGCATCATACAGAGATAAATTTCATATCCCTAAAACTAAAGACGGTAATGAATGTGTTTACATGTGCGGAAACTCGTTAGGCTTGCAACCCAAAACAACAAAAAAATACATAGAGCAAGAACTTAACGATTGGGCTACTATGGGAGTAGAAGGGCACACTAAGGCTAAAAACCCTTGGATGCCTTATCATGAGTTTTTAACTAACAGTATGGCTAAATTGGTGGGTGCAAAACCAATAGAAGTTGTTTGTATGAATACCCTAACAACCAACTTACATTTACTAATGGTTTCTTTTTACAATCCCACACCAACCAAATATAAAGTTGTAATAGAGAGTGATGCATTTCCTTCAGATAAATATGCCGTGCAATCACAACTAAAATTTCATGGTTTTAATCCTGAAGAGGGACTTATAGAATGGAAACCCAGACCAGGAGAATCTTGCTTGCATATAGAAGATTTAGAACAATTATTAGACGAGCAAGGAGACCAAATTGCCATGTTATTAATTGGTGGAGTAAATTATTATACCGGGCAATATTTTAATTTAAAGCGTATAGCAGAGATTGGTCATAAAAAAAATTGTACAGTAGGTATAGACCTAGCTCACGGTATAGGCAACATTGCGCCTAACTTGCATGAAAGCGGTGTAGATTTTGCAGCTTGGTGCACATATAAATATTTAAACTCAGGACCGGGAAGCTTAGCAGGTTTATTTGTTCATGAAAAACATGCTTACAACAAAAATCTTAAAAAATTTGAAGGCTGGTGGGGGCACAACAAAGAAACCCGGTTTAATATGAGACATGATTTTGACAGCCTCCCCGGAGCCGAAGGATGGCAACTTAGTAACCCTCCTATTTTATCTATGGCTGCAATTAAAGCTTCATTAGATATTTTTGAAGAAGTAGGTATTGATAAACTCAGAGAAAAATCAGTATTACTAACCGGATATTTAGAGTTTTTAATAAATTCTATTCAAAACGATCAAATAGAAATTATTACACCAAAAAATCCAGATGAAAGAGGATGCCAATTATCTATAAGAGTAAAAAATGCCAACAAAACATTACACACACAATTAACCCAAGCAGGTGTAATTTCAGATTGGCGTGAACCCGATGTAATTAGAGTTGCCCCCGTGCCTCTTTACAATAGTTTTCAAGATGTATTTAAAATGGTGTCTATTTTAAAAAATATTTTACAAGTTCCGGCATGAAAAAAAACGAACACATTCTAATAATTGGAGCAGGCTTGTGTGGTTCTCTCTTGGCCTTACGTTTGGCGCAAAGAGGATATAAAGTAACCGTTGCAGAAAAGAGACCTGATTTAAGAAAAACTAATATTAGCGCCGGAAGATCTATAAATTTAGCCTTTTCTGATAGAGGAATTAAAGCAATGAAGTTAGTGGGTATAAATCATAAAATAACCCCACTATGTATCCCAATGAATGGTAGAATGATTCACGATACTTCCGGAAATTCATTTTTATCTCCTTATAGCGGTCGTAGTCATGAATACATTAACTCTATTTCTAGAGGAGAGCTTAACGGAGTGCTATTAACCGAAGCAGAAAACCATAATAACGTATCTATTTTATTTAACAAAAAATGTACATCGGTAGATATAGAAAATACAACAGCCACATTTTATTGTTATGAAACTAAAAAAGAACTACAGTTAAATGCCGATGTAATTATTGGCACAGATGGTGCCGGGTCTGTGTTACGTAAAAGTTATTACCTAGAAAAAAAGTTTTTATTTAGCTACTCGCAAAATTATTTGCAACACGGCTATAAAGAACTCTCAATACCACCAACCCAAGACGGTGGTTTTAAAATAGAAAAAAACGCGCTACACATATGGCCTCGAGGTGATTTTATGTTAATTGCCTTACCCAACTTAGACGGCAGCTTTACAGTAACACTTTTCTTATCGTATAATGAAGGAAAGTATAATTTTGACAACCTTAATAACGCCGAAAAAGTTACCACCTTTTTTAAAGAGCAATTTCCGGATGCTTATAAACTAATGCCTAACTTAGTTGATGAGTTTTTTGCCAATCCAACAGGAGCACTGGGTACAGTAAAATGTTCTCCTTGGCATTATAAAGGCAATACGCTATTAATGGGTGATGCTGCACATGCTATTGTGCCTTTTTACGGACAAGGAATGAATGCATCGTTTGAAGATGTAGTGGTTTTCGATGAAATTTTAGAACAACATCAAGGCAATTGGGAAGCTACATTTAAAGCCTACGAAAAAACCCGAAAAAAAGATACAGATGCTATAGCAGATTTGGCTTTAGATAACTTTCACGAGATGAAAGATCATGTGGCGAATCCTATTTTCCAGAAAAAAAGAAAACTCGAAATTGCCTTAGAACAAACATACCCTGATCAGTATTTTTCTAAATATGCAATGGTAACTTTTAATGAAAATATGCCATATAGTAAGGCTATGACTCTTGGAAGAGCTCAAGACAAAGCTCTTTTAAATATGATCGCAGATAATGAGATAAATACAGACGAAGATTTAGCAACCGTATTAAAAAAAGTAAAAGAAGAAACAAAAGAAATTATAGAAGAAGATAACATTGCAAAAAAAATACAGCACCAATAAAAACACTATTATGAATACTAGTAAACTTATTAAAGGTAAAGCAACACCCAGAGGCGCATACCCACATGTAAAACGAGTAGGAGATTTTATTTTTGTTTCTGGTACCAGCTCAAGACGCCCTGATAATACTTTTGAAGGTGTAGAGATAATAGATGAAATGGGCACAAAAAAGCTAGATATAAAAGCTCAAACAAGAGCAGTTTTAGAGAACATTAAAGATTACTTAGCAGAAGAAGGCGCTACTTTACAAGATGTAGTAGATGTAACAACATTTTTGGTAAACATGAATGATTTTGCCGGTTATAATGAGGTGTACGCAGAGTATTTTAGCAAAGAAACCGGTCCGGCCAGAACAACAGTTGCAGTACATCAGTTACCACATCCGGATTTAGTAGTAGAGATAAAAGTTACAGCTTACAAAAAACAATCGTAAAACTTATAATTACACAACTTCTAATGGTTACAATATTAAACTTCATTGATGGTAACTTTTGCAAACCCATTTCTAATAAATGGTTAGATAATTACAACCCATCTAATGGTGAAGTTTATGGTAAAATACCAGACTCTAATGAAGATGATGTAGAGCAAGCATACAAAGCTGCACAAACCGCATTTAAAAAATGGTCTCAAACCCCAATAGAAGAGCGCAGTAAAATACTTTTAAAAATTGCTTCAATTATTAATGAACGGTTAGATGATTTAGCTAAAGCAGAGTCTTTAGATAATGGTAAACCAATTAGCCTTGCCAAAACGGTTGATATACCACGAGCCTCAAGTAATTTTTCGTTTTTTGCTAAAGCAATAACTCAGTTTTTTAGTGAAGCTCATGATAGTGTTGGCCTTAAGGCTATAAATTTTACACTCAGACAACCCATTGGCGTTGTAGGTTGTATATCTCCTTGGAATTTACCGCTATACCTTTTTACCTGGAAAATTGCTCCCGCGCTTGCTGCAGGCAATACTGTTGTGGCAAAACCAAGCGAAGTAACCCCTTATACTGCTTATTTGTTAGCAGAGATTTGTAATGACGCCGGTTTACCCAAAGGAGTTCTGAATATTGTTCATGGCTCTGGTCAAACTACCGGACAAAGTATTGTTTCTCATCCAAAAATTAAAGCAATATCCTTTACCGGAGGTACAAAAACAGGAGCTCAAATAGCAAGAACTGCAGCACCTATGTTTAAAAAATTATCATTAGAGCTAGGAGGAAAAAACCCTAATTTAATATTTGCTGATTGCGATTACGATTCTATGTTAAGCACAACACTTAAATCTTCTTTTGCCAATCAGGGTCAGATTTGTCTTTGCGGTTCTAGAATATTTATTGAAGAATCTTTATACGAAAAATTTAAAGAAGATTTTGTTGCAAAAACAAAACAGCTAATTGTTGGGCATCCCTCCAATTCTAAGACTCAAATTGGTGCATTGGTCTCTAAGTCCCACTTAGAAAAAGTTAAATCTTATATAGAAACTGCAAAAAAAGAAGGTGGTAAAATTCTTTGCGGAGGTAATCAAGTGGTACTAAAAGGCTACGAAAACGGGTATTATTTAGAGCCAACTGTAATAGAAATTAACAACACCAATTGCACTGTAAATCAAGAAGAAATTTTTGGCCCTGTAGTTACTATTATGCCATTTAAAACCGAAGAAGATGCATTACAGTATGCTAACAATGTAGATTACGGCCTCTCTGCTACAATTTGGACAAAAGATGTAAATAGAATTATGCGATTAAGTCAAGAAATTGAAGCCGGTATTGTATGGGTTAACTCTTGGCTGTTTAGAGATTTAAGAACTCCGTTTGGAGGAGTAAAAAATTCTGGCGTAGGCAGAGAAGGTGGTTTTGAAGCATTACGATTTTTTACAGAACCCAAAAACGTTTGTATAAAATACCAATAACATGAATTTAGAGTTAAAAAATAAAAACGCTGTAGTATGTGGTAGTACTGCAGGTATTGGTAAAGCTACTGCTATTGCATTGGCTACTCTTGGCGCTAATGTTACTTTGATTGCCCGAAACGAGCAAAAGCTTAAAAAAACTATAACCCAGCTACCAAATAAAAATCAAAACCACGATTATATAGTGGCAGATTTTAGTAATCCTCAAGAGCTACATACTAAAATACAAAAAGCATCAGCACAAAAAAATTATCACATTTTAGTAAACAATACTGGTGGTCCGGCTGGCGGACCGGTTTTTAATGCCACTTTAGAAGCTTTTGATTCAGCTTTTACACAGCATTTAAAATGTAATCATGTATTGGTGCAAGCATTAGTACCGGGAATGAAAAAAGCTCAGTACGGCCGAATAATTAATATTATTTCTACCTCTGTAAAACAACCGTTAGATGGCCTTGGTGTCTCTAATACTATACGTGGTGCAGTGGCAAACTGGGCAAAAACGTTGGCTAATGAGCTTGGACAGTTTAATATTACAGTAAACAATGTGTTACCGGGTGCAACTGCAACAGAACGCTTAACAGAAATTATAAATAATAAAGCTCAAAAAACAGGTAAAACACCTGACGAAGTAGCCACAGCAATGAAAAGCACCATCCCGGCTAAGCGCTTTGCACTGCCCGAAGAAGTAGCTAATGCAGCTGCTTTTTTGGCTTCTCCGGCTGCATCATACATAAACGGTATAAATCTTCCCGTAGATGGAGGTAGAACCAAATCATTATAAATACTAACTTTACGGTATGAAACGTAAATTACGTATAAACGGACATTCGCATTTATTGCCTTACCCGGAAGAGATTCCAAGATTTATGAAAGAAAAAGAAATATTCTGGGTAGACGATGAGCGTAAACACATGCTACAAAAAGGATGGAGCAGACCTGTTACAGACTCAAGCTTTTTTTTAAACGAAAAACTTGAGTGGATGGATAGGTACAATATAGATCATGCTGTTGTACTCAACCTATCACAATTGTACGGTAATGGGTTGCGCTTGGAAGAGATGAAAATGGCATTGCGTTTTCAAAACGATTTTAATGCCAAAATACAACACGATCATCCTAATAAATTTACTTGTGGTTTTGTTGTTCATCCGGGTTTTATTAGGGGTGCACTTTGGGAAATAGAACGTTGTGTAGAAGAACTTGGTATGCGCCTGCTTTGCCTGCCTACGCACTACATGGATACAATAGGCACTTGGCGTTGTATTTTTGATGAAGAAAACGAACCTATTTTTGAGCTTGCCAGTAATTATAATTTAGCTGTAGAAATTCACCCATACGATGGCGAAAAATTTATTCTACTAGAAAATACTGCCTGGCGTTTTCACTTAATCTGGATGTTAGCGCAATGTGCAGATGCATATCATTTTATGACCTTAAGAGGTTATCAAGATAAATTTCCCGGAATGCGTGTTTGTTTTGCACACGGTGGACAATTAGCACAAATTAATCTGGGAAGGCGTATTCAAGGTTTTGATGGCAGACCAGATTTATTTGAAGGCATGCACCATCCTAGAAAAGCTGTTGGACATAAAAATATTTTCTTTGATACTTTAGTTCACGATACAGGCTCTTTAGAGCTATTAGTTAAAAACCAAGGACCAAAACAGGTTATTATTGGTTTAGACGACCCCTACCCGCTTGGTGAAATGGAAAGCGAGCAGCAATCATCTTATCCCGGTAAAATTTTAGATTTAGCACGTGAACGTAACATTTTAACGCAAGAGCAATGTGATGCAATCTGGGAAGATAACGTACTGCAGTGGCTTTTTGGGGATGATGAGAAAGCAAAGCAAGAACTTATAAACAAAATTTTGTCGTAATGCATTTTTTATCAGAAGAATTAGAAAATTACGTTGCAAATCATTCACAGAGTGAGCCAGAACTTCTTCAAAAATTAAACAGAGAAACACATTTAAAAGTACTTCAGCCTAGAATGCTTAGCGGACATTTTCAAGGAAGAGTACTGAGTATGTTGTCTAAAATAATAGCTCCGAAAGTTATTTTAGAAATTGGTACTTATACAGGTTATTCGGCTTTATGTTTAGCAGAAGGATTAAAAGCAGATGGCGTATTACACACAATAGATAATAACGAAGAGCTTCTACCCATACAACAAAAGTATTTTAAAGCTTCGGGCTATGCCGATAAAATCAAACAACATACTGGTAATGCGCTAGAGATTATCCCAAGAATATCAGATTCTTTTGATTTAGTTTTTATTGATGCAGACAAGGAAAATTATGCAAATTATTTTGACTTGGTAATTTCTAAAATGAATCCCGGAGGTATTATTCTTTCTGATAATGTGCTATGGAGCGGAAAAGTTTTAACAGAACCCAAGCCTAATGATAAAAGCACAATTGCAATAAAAGCTTATAACAAAAAATTAATAGAAGACCCAAGAGTAGAAACTGTATTATTACCTATTAGAGACGGGCTTACAGTAAGTAGGGTTAAATAATTTTTGGGGCTATTTTAGCCAAATAAAGTTTGTAAAAAGCAATTGCTATTAAAGTCCCAACCAAAGCACCAACTACAATATCTGAGGGATAATGAACCCCAACATAAATTCTACTTAAACTAAATAAAATTGGCCATAAAAAAAGCAAGTAAATGTATTTAAGCTTTTTTCTTAAAAACAACACTACTAGCACTGTTATTGAAAATGATGTTGAAGCATGGCCGGAAAAAAAACTATAATTAGTAGGTGTTTTTAAAATCCTAATTAAACTTTTTAACTCTTCGTGATTATTAGGGCGTAATCTTGCTACAAATTCCTTTACACCTTCGGTAAAGGCTAACACAAAAAGTAAAGCTGCCACAACCGTTGCAATTATTGCTAAAGCTTCTTTTTTAGGATACTTTTTTAGTACTAAAAAAAGTAAAAAAGCATATAAGGGAATCCAGGTTAAAATATTAGTAATAATAAGCCAAAAACCATCATACTGCTCAATACCAAGCGAGTTTAGGTATACAAACAACTCTCTGTCGTATGCGTTTAGCTTTTCTAACATTAAAGTTTACGTTTTACAGAGCCTGTTACGTTTTCTATATCTTCTTTAACCTTGTTTATTTCTTGATTAATTTCTTTTGTAATTGAAGTATCAATGCCTTGCTTTTCGGCACTTTTTTGAATTTCACTCTTTATTTCGTTTGTAGCGTCTTTAAGCTGACGCATACCTTTACCCAAACCACGAGCTATCTCTGGTATTTTGTCTGCACCAAAAACCATAACTACAATAAAGAGAATAAAAACTATTTCTGCTCCGCTTATAAAAAGAAACATACTTTGTGTTTTGGTTCACAAATATAGTGAAGTTTAGCACACATATATATAAAAAAGTCGGCTCTAAGAGCCGACTTTAATTAATATTTAATGTATAAATTAATCTTCTTTTCCTCTTACTTTCTCTTTAAAGGCATCAAAATCAGATTTAGTTTCTTTTGATGGCCAAGCATTGTTAGAGGTATCTATATCTGCAGTTTCTTCGTAAGGGTCTACAACTATAGAAACTATTTCTTTATCTGATGCAATAGCTTTACTAACTTCTTTATCGTTAAGCCTCCAAATTTCTGCAGGGTACTTTACAATTTCTTTACTTCCGTCTTCATAAGTATATTCTGCTATAATAGGCATTACTAATCCGCCCGGTTTCTCGAAAGTAACTTTATAAAAGTATTTAGGGTTTTTAATCTTTTTGCGCTCTTCTTCGGTAAAGTTATCCATTAAATACTCGTTAATGGTAGATACCTCTGTTGCAGTTTGGTTTTTAAGGCTTTCATCAAAATCTTCACTCCCCTCTTCTACAAAATATACTAACGGTGGTAATCTTTCTAAATCTATACCTCTTTGGGCTGCCATTTCTCTAATTTGTTTGTTTGGCTTAGAAGTTAGGTAGTATTTTTTAACCTCTTTAACTCCAATATCTACATAGTCTGTTGTATAGAACCAACCTCTCCAGAACCAATCTAAATCTACAGCAGATGCATCTTCCATTGTTCTAAAGAAGTCTTCAGGAGTTGGATGTTTAAACATCCAGCGTTGTGAATAGGTTTTAAATGCATAATCAAACAGCTCTCTACCCATTATGGTTTCTCTAAGAATATTTAAAGCTGTTGCCGGTTTACCGTAGGCATTGTTACCAAATTGGTAGGTGTTTAATCCTTTACTCATTATAGGAGCAATATAATCTTGGTCTCCAGACATGTAAGGAATTATGTTTTTTGCCGGTCCTCTTCTTGATGGATATTTATCGTGAGGAGCAATTGCTTCAGGATATTTTTCACCAAAGTCTTGCTCTGCTACATATTGTAAAAATGTATTTAATCCTTCATCCATCCAAGTCCACTGGCGCTCATCTGAGTTAACAATCATTGGGAAATAGTTGTGTCCTATTTCGTGTATAATTACGCTAATCATCCCAAATTTTGTACGCTCACTATAATTACCATTTTCATCCGGTCTACCATAATTCCAGCAAATCATCGGATACTCCATACCTTGATTTTTAGCATGTACAGAAATGGCTTTATGGTACGGATAATCAAACGTCATTCTTGAATACGATTCTAAAGTGCTTGCAACTGCTTTGGTAGAATATTCTTCCCAAAGCGGGTTACCTTCTTTTGGATATAATGATACTGCCATTACGGTACGATCGCCAATTTTAACAGCCATCATATCCCAAATAAATTTACGTGAAGTTGCAAAAGCAAAATCTCTCACATTTTCAGCATAAAATTTCCAGGTTTTTTTCTTTTCAGAAAAGCCTTTTTCTGCAGCTTCTGCTTCTTCTTGGGTAACAATTAAAACAGGTTTATCAAACGATTTTTTTGCTTGCTCGTAACGACGAAGCATTTCTTTACTAAATACTTCTTTACGATTAGTAAGTTTACCGGTTGCATCTAAAATATGATCGGCTGGAACCGTAATATTCACTTCAAAATTACCAAAAGGTAAAGCAAACTCATCTCTTCCCCAAAACTGTGAATTTTGCCATCCTTCTACATCATTATATACAGCCATTCTTGGGTAAAACTGAGCAATTACATATGCATAATTACCATCTTTAGGGAAATACTCATACCCAGAACGACCTCTACCATTTACGTGATCATTAATATTATACCACCACTTTATGTTAAATGAAAACTTCTCTCCGGTTTTAAGTGGTTTTGGAAGTTCTACACGCATCATGGTTTGGTTAATGGTATATGATAATGGTTTACCATTAGTGTCTGTAACCAATTCTATATTAAATCCACCATCAAAAGGTTCTGTCATATATTTGTTAACAAAGCCTCCGGGTTGGATTGCCGGTTGTACGCCATCGTCTTGAATTAAAGGGGTTTTAGAGTCTTTAGCTCGCATGTTTTGATCGAGCTGAACCCAAAGGTAATCTAAAACATCTGGCGAGTTATTTGTGTAAGTTATGGTTTCAAAACCAGATAAACGTTGGTTTTTATCATCTAACTCAATGTCCATTTTATAGTCTGCCTGCTGCTGGTAGTATGCAGGACCGGGTGCACCAGAAGCTGTTCTAAACATATTAGGTGTAGAAAACTCTTGGTACAACTGTCTAAACTTATTTGTGTTTGTGTGTCCGGGTTTTCTTTCTGGCTTTTTCTCTTCTTGCGCAAAGGTTGTAGCACCAAAAATTAAAGCCAAAGACAAAAGGCATAACTTTAACCGATTCATAGTTTTTAAATTGTTTTTACTTGATAATTGCGAAAAATACTAACTTTTAATGGTTGTGGTTTGGTTTGTTAAAAGTTTAACATTCCTTTATGATTTCCTTTGATAAAAATAAAACTTTTCCTGTCGTCTTTCAATCGTATATGGACAACATTTTGCTGATCATCAAAAGCATCAAAAAGTACTTTATTAGAGACTTCTATTGATTGGATTTTTTGTGCGTCTATATTTTCTACTTCTATATAGCATTTCATAATATCTACATCGTATTCTTTTCCTAAAAAGTTTAAGGGTACCGGCTTACCATTAATTTTTATTTCTAAAAAGCTTTTTAAATACCTATCTATATAATCATTTGCTTTTGGATGTTCTTTTTTTGTGGCAAGTTTAGCAGTAAAGTCATATCGTTCTTTAAGAATATATTCAAAATCGTCTATAAAAATTCTAGAAGTTATTTGCAGTGCTTTATCTTTTTCAGAATAATCAACATTTGTTACGCTTACGTAAAATTTATGCGCTGCTGTGAAAGCGAGTAAAAGCACACTTACAGAAAGTAATATCAGTTTAACTTTTAATCTCATATTTTTAATAATTGATGGGTAAATGTATAACAAAATGTATTCCGTTTTACCTAAAAAAATTTTAAATCTGGTTATAATTTGTTTATTGCTTTAAATTCTTCACACTTCTCTTTTAAAAAATCAAACAGTTTTAGATTGTTGTTGTCAGATAACAAACTACTAAACTCAGCATCTTGAGCACAAAAATCTAAAAAACTATATATGTGTTCTTGCTTAAGATTGAATGTATTAGACAAAAGCAAATCCTCATAGTTATTTGCTAAACTATTTATGGTTTTTTGGGCTTCTTCATGAGCAATTCGGTTTTTTAGCCGTTTAATTCTTCCCGATATAATATTTATAATGTAATCTACTGATAAGCCGTTGGGCGAAGTAACAGCTGTATATAATTTTCTTTTATTTTTTGTAGGCAAGATAACTCCGGCATTTGGAATTCCTGTTTTAAAAAGTAATGTATAATTATCAGTGTTTATTTGCTTTGCATCATGTGCAATAGATCCGGTTAGATTATAAGGCATTACTGTAACCTCTTCAAGTTGATTAACCTTCGGTAACAGATTTAGTGTTATAAATGGATTTATTTTATGGCTTTTATTTATAATTATTTTGGTAGTACTAAATTGTAAAGATCTAATTATTAGTGTATCATTCTCTTTAACTGAAATTGAAAAAAAACCATTACTGTTAGTTATTGTAGCATTGTTGGAATTTACATTCTGTACTGTAATGCCTTCTCGATCTTGTGGTGCTACATTAACAACACCTTTTAGTGTAAAAGTGGGTTGCTGAGCTATAACAGAAGCGTGTATAAAGCACACTAGTATTATTAACTTTTTAATTTCCAGTATTTAAGGTTTTTAAATAGTTTTTACTTTCTGTTACTAAGAAATCAATTAAAAAAAATTCTGAGTCTTTTTTAAACAACTTGTTATCATCAAACTTGGTATCACAATAAAACAAAAAATCGTTAATGTTAGCCTGAGGTATTTTAAGGTAGTACACAAAAAACACATCATCATACAATTGCCTTAAAACATTACTCGGTTTAATTGTTTTATTAATATTATCACCTTCCTTATTCGATTTGAAAATTGCCTTAAAAATGTTTACAAAATTTACCCCATATTGCATACCTCTTTCACTTTGAGGTAACGCATAATTTTCTACTTGAGTACTTCTATCTGTTTCGTAAAAAACTTTCTTAAATCGTTCTTGTTGTGCATCTAAAAACTTCTCTTGATTTTCTGGAGTTACTACAACTTCATCAAGCTCAGTCACTTTTTCTTTAACTTCTACAACCAATCTTCCTTTATCGAGTATTTGTTGAGTTATTTTTACTGTCTTTAATTCGTAATTTACAGCAGTAAAAGCAAGTATATCTCCAATTTTTGCGGGTATAGTAAACTCTCCATTTTTATTGGTTATTGTAGCTTTTTCTGAAGTAACATTTATTACATTTTGGCCAACCACACCTACATTTCTATACAAAACTTCACCTCTTATAATGTGGGTTTCTTGAGCAGCTACTGTAACAGTAAAAACAAATATTATATACACAAGTTTTTTCATAGTGTAAAGAAAATAAGAAGATATATTTAAACAGAAAAGAAATCGGTAAAGTTTTGTTAAAAGCAAAAAACAAAAAACCCGAACTTTAAAAGCTCGGGTTTTAGAGCGGGAGACGAGATTCGAACTCGCGACATTCAGCTTGGAAGGCTGACGCTCTACCAACTGAGCTACTCCCGCATAACAGGCGCAAATATAAAAAGGTATTTTAAACTATCAAACACTTTTTTTTATGCTTTTTATCTATTTTTCTAGTATTTGTATAGAAAATACACTAATCTAATAACCAAAACGTTGTACGTTTGTACTGTTACTGTAACAGTAATGCCCAAATTTTACAAAACCCTAAACCATGAAGTTAACTAAACTTTACTACCTACTTGTATTGTTATGTTTTTCTCACATAGCAATTTCTCAAGTTAAAATTGGTGATAATCCTAACAACTTAGACTCTAATTCTATTTTAGAGTTAGAAAGTACCACTAAAGCATTTATTTTAACACGAGTTACTAATACTCAAATGCAGAGTATTACTCCTCTTAAAGGAGCATTAGTTTACAATACTGATGTTGATTGTGTTTTTTATTTTGATGGAAGTGTGTGGAATAACCTATGTACGTCTGGAGAAAATGGAGTAGGAATAGAATCTACAATCAATAATGGTGACGGAACAATAACATTCAATTATACAGATGGCTCAAGCTTTACTACTCCAAATTTAGTTGGGCCGAAAGGTGATCAGGGTGAGCAAGGACCTGCCGGACCTGCTGGACCACAAGGGCCTAAAGGTGATCAGGGCGAACAAGGACCTGTTGGACCTGCTGGACCACAAGGACCTAAAGGGGATCAGGGTGAGCAAGGACCTGCCGGACCTGCTGGACCGCAAGGGCCTAAAGGTGATCAGGGTGAGCAAGGACCTGTTGGACCTGTTGGGCCGCAAGGACCTAAAGGTGATCAGGGTGAGCAAGGACCTGCTGGACCTGCTGGACCACAAGGACCGAAAGGTGATCAGGGTGAACAAGGAC
>JBPEWY010000082.1:0-22945 GCA_052032225.1 Flavobacteriaceae bacterium | reverse complement strand
TATACTCTTCTGCACTAAATTTTACATTTGCAAGGGTAGCTTCTTTAATTTTTTCTTGCTCATAGCTCATTTCTGTTAAGCTATCGTAAACAATAAAATTATCTAATGCTTCTTTATGCCTATTGGTTTTTTTTTGAAGCATTGATAAATTGTAATATACATTAGATAAGTCTCTATAAAATTTAGTGGTATCACCAATTTTTAAAGCATTTAAATAGTGTTGCTCTGCAAGTTTAAAATTATTAATGCCTTCATAATAGGCACCTAACAAATATTCAATTTGAATTTTTGCCGATACATCTCCTTTTTTCTCAATAAACCTCTTTGCTTTTTGTAAATACGGTAATGCTTTGTTGTATTCTTTATTATCAACGTGTGTCCAACCAATGTTTAAAACCGGAGTTAACATATCGGCTGTATCATTAAGCTCTTTTGCATACTTATACGATAGTTGGTAATGCTCTATTGCTTTATGACTATGCTTTTTGTTGTAAGAATATAAATTAGCTAAGTTGTTATATGCACCGGCTAACAAGGCCTTGTTATCTGTTTTAAGGGCATGATATAATGCCTTATTATAGTTACTCCTTGCAGCTGCTGTATCATATACCATTTCGTTGTTTTGAGCAACAATGTTATAGCCTTTAGAAATGTAATACTGATTGTCTAATTTTTTTGCAGCAGTAATAAGCTTATTGGCAGTTTCTATAGATAGCCTATAGTTATACTCATCTAAATAAGCATACGCTTTAGTAGATAAACTATCTAAATACTCTTTTTTTTGGGCGTTAGCTATCCCAAAAATCATTACAAAAATTACATGTAAAATAATGCTTTTTCTGAGCATAAAATTAATTATGGTTCGATTTGGGCTTGGCATCAAACTTAAAAAAATATGTTTGTTTTTAAAAAACATTTTTAAACGCTAACTTTAAGCAAAACATTACATTATGAAACCTTTTCTTTTTACTTTACTACTATTAGTTAGCATTAATGCAAATTCTCAAGTTACAGATACCGATACTATTAACGACATAACAATACATCCTATTGTACACGGTACCTTAGTTTTATCATATAAAGAGCATAAAATATATGTAGATCCCTACGGTGGTGCAGAAAAATTCTCTTCAATACCCAGTCCTACAATGGTATTAATCACAGATATTCACGGTGATCATTTAAATATTAAAACCTTAAGTGGCTTACAAACAAACCAGGCCGTTTTTGTTGTACCCGAAGCCGTTGCTAACAAATTACCCGATAGCTTACCAAGAGCTAAAACAATAATTTTAAATAATGGTAATACAACAAAAGTAAATGGTATTAGCATAGAAGCCATCCCGATGTATAACCTGCCTGAAGATGAAACATCCAGACACCCTAAAGGCAGAGGCAACGGTTATGTACTTACAATAAACAACACAAGAATTTACATAAGCGGGGATACAGAAGATATACCAGAAATGCGAGCACTTAAAGATATTGATGTTGCTTTTATTTGTATGAATTTACCTTTTACAATGACCGAAGAGCAAGCTGCAAGCGCAATTTTAGATTTTAAACCAAAAATTGTGTATCCGTATCATTACAGAGGTAGACCCAACATGAGCGACACTCAAAAGTTTAAAACATTAGTAGAAAGTAAAAATTCTAATATTGAGGTTAGACTAAGAGATTGGTATAAAAAGTAAAAAGCTCCGGAGTATTCCGGAGCCTTTTAATTTTATCGTGTTAGCTTTTTGTATTTAATTCGTTTTGGCATTATATCTGCCCCTAAACGTTTTTTCTTGTTTTCTTCGTATTCACTAAACGAACCTTCAAAGAAATATACCTGAGAATCTCCTTCGAAAGCCAAAATATGCGTACAAATTCTATCTAAAAACCATCGGTCGTGGCTTATAACAACTGCACATCCGGCAAAATTTTCAAGTCCTTCTTCTAAAGCACGTAAAGTATTTACATCTAAATCATTTGTAGGCTCATCTAACAACAACACGTTACCTTCTTCTTTAAGTGTCATTGCTAAATGCAAACGGTTTCTTTCTCCTCCGGATAATAACTTTACCTTTTTGTTTTGCTCGCTTCCGCTAAAGTTAAATCGGCTTAAGTAAGCTCTAGAGTTAACGGTACGGCCACCCATTAAAATTTGCTCTTGTCCATCACTAAAGTTTTCCCAAATGGTTTTCTCAGGATCTATGTTAGAGTGGGTTTGATCTACATAGGCAATTTTAACGGTGTCTCCAACTATAAATTCGCCTTTATCAGGCTTTTCTTCGCCCATAATCATCTTAAAAATTGTGGTTTTACCGGCACCATTCGGACCAATAACTCCAACAATTCCTGCTTGTGGCAGTTTAAAGTTTAAATCTTCATACAGAAGCTTATCGCCATAAGCCTTACTAACTCCTTTAGCTTCAATTACATTTGTGCCTAAACGAGGACCATTAGGAATATAAATTTCTAATTTTTCGTCTAGTTGTTTTTGATCTTGACTTAAAAGTTTGTCATAGTTTTTTAAACGCGCCTTTTGTTTAGCTTGACGTCCCTTTGGGGCCATTCTAACCCACTCTAATTCTCGTTCTAATGTTTTTTGGCGTTTGCTAGCTTGTTTTTGTTCTTGAGCTAAACGTTTAGCTTTTTGGTCTAACCAAGAAGAGTAATTACCTTTCCATGGAATACCTTCACCTCTATCTAACTCTAAAATCCATCCTGCTACGTTATCTAAAAAATAACGATCGTGTGTTACGGCTATAACTGTTCCTTTGTATTGAGCTAAATGGTGCTCTAACCAATGTACAGACTCTGCATCCAGATGGTTGGTAGGCTCGTCTAATAACAACACGTCTGGTTCTTGTAAAAGCAATCTACATAATGCTACTCTTCTGCGCTCTCCTCCAGAGAGTACACCAATTTTTTTATCGGGCTCCGGAGTTCGTAAAGCATCCATTGCAATTTCTAACTTGGTATCTAACTCCCACGCGTTAGAAGCATCTATTTTATCTTGTAATGCTGCCTGCTTATCCATTAGCTTCTGCATCTTATCCGGATCTTCATAAACTTCAGGCAAAGCAAACATATCGTTTATTTTATTGTACTCATCTAAAATAGCAACGGTCTCTGCTACTCCTTCTTTAACAACTTCAAGAACGGTTTTATTATCGTCTAACTTTGGCTCTTGTTCTAAATAACCAACTGTATATCCGGGAGCAAAAACAACATCTCCTTGATAGTTTTTATCTACCCCTGCTATTATTTTTAATAAGGTAGATTTACCAGAACCATTGAGTCCTAAGATTCCTATTTTAGCTCCGTAAAAAAAGCTTAAATAAATATCCTTTAAAACCGGAGTGTTTGCACCTTGAAATGTTTTGGTAACTCCGGACATTGAAAAAATTACCTTCTTATCATCGCTCATCTTACACTCTACCTTTTAATGCGTTAAATACCCATGCAATTGCAAAAAAACCTACTCCTACAGCTCCGAATCCGTACCCTGCTACTTCATCATATCTGAATGCACCTAAAGCTATTAATGCTATTCCAACAATAATCATTATGGTAGTAGCCCATGCTAAAACCGTATTCTTATTCATTGCCATAATTGTATATAATTTTGTGGTTAGTAATAATTTAAGGCTTGCTCAGGTTGTTTAAAGTAAACAAAAAGCAAGCCTACAAATATCGTATTTTTAATGTAAATACCTGTTGTATAACACTTATTAGCGTATTAAATCTATGCCATAGGCACTTCAATAAGTAATAACTCACTGTCTGTTAGTGCAGTAATGTTAAATTCGTTAGTGTTTTCAACACCAATGGCGTCTCTACTTTCTAATTGGTGCTCTGCAATAGAAACTTTACCATTAATAACCATAGCGTAAACTCCGTTATTTTTATATTTAAGCGAGTATGTTGCTGATTTGTTTTCACTTAAATCTATGCGAGATATTACAGCGTCTTGATGAATTTTTAAGCTCTCAGAAGCTGTATCATTTGTAGATGTAACAAGGGTTTGAAAGTTGTTTTTTCTGTTGTTTTCAGAAAACGACTTTTGGTCGTAACGTGGTTTTACATCTTTTGTATTAGGTATAATCCAAATCTGAAATAAACTTAAATACTCGTTAGGAGAACCATTAATTTCTGAATGAACAATTCCAGTACCGGCAGACATTACTTGTACCTCGCCGGGTTTAACTTCTTGCCACTCATTATGCATAGAGTCTTTATGCTTTAAAACTCCTTTTAAAGGTATTGTTATAATTTCCATATTATCGTGCGGATGCATTCCAAATCCCATGCTGGGGGCAATTAAATCGTCATTTAAAACCCGTAAAGCGCCAAACTGCATTCTGTCGGGATTGTAATAATTTGCAAAACTAAAGGAGTAGTTGGCCTGTAACCATCCGTGGTTTGCAAATCCTCTTGTATTGGCTTTATATATTGTTGTTTTCATAATAATTTGTTTTTAAAGTAAAATTTTTTAGCCCCTAAGCTTGTCTAGTAAATCACTAAGTTTTTGAGCTTCGTTTTCTGTAATATGTTGTAATAATGTGTTGTTAAAAGTTTCTAAATCTGCTATCTGTTTTAAAAGGCTTATACCTTGCGGTGTTATGGCGGTTTTAACCACTCTCCTATCTGTTTCACAGGGTATACGCTTTATTAAATTTTTAGCGCAAAGCTTATCCATTAGCCTTGTTGTGTTAGGAGATTTTTCTACCATTCTATCTTTAATTGTTTGTATTTTGAGTGGTTTTTTAGCGCCTTTTAAAATTCGTAATATATTGTACTGCTGTGGTGATATTCCGTATTTTTTAAAAAATATATTTTGATGATAGCTTAACCAGTTTGCTGTATAAATTATGTTAAGCAAGGCTTTAACTTTAGCATTAGGAAATTTAGAGTTTAGATCTTTAGATAAATCAGCCATTATTATATATTTTCAGAAAAAATTGTTACTGCTTCATTTAACTGTTGCTCTAACTGCGTGTTAGTTATACCATCATCATTAAAATTATCTTGAAAAAAAGGTAGCGAGAAAGTAGCTACAATGTTAGCTCCCATTCTTGGAAATCTATCACTTGCAATTGCTAAAACTGAAGCCCCTCCTCTTCCTCCGGGAGAAGCAGCCATTAAAAGCATAGGCTTTTGCTGCCATAATTTCCCATCTATTCTAGAAACCCAATCAAAAATATTTTTAAATGCTGTACTGTAAGCTCCGTTATGTTCTGCCAGAGAAATTACAATTCCACTACTCTGTGTAATTAAATTGTAAAAATCTTTAGCTTTAACGGGTATACCACTAGCTTTTTCTAAATCAATACTATAAATAGGAAGCTCAAAATCATTTAAATCAATAATATCTAGTGTAACATTGTTTAACTTTTTAGCAGTATAAATAGCTAATTTTTTATTGATAGATTCTTTGCTATTGCTGCCTCCAAAAACTAATATTCTCTTCATAATGCTTTTGTTTTGATGCAAATATACACAAAAATATTTACCATGGTAAATATTACCGTGTTAAATATATGTTAGCGTTTTTATCTGATAAACAACTTTTGTACTTTAGTGCCAAACTTGACACATATGGATTTAAACTTCAATAAAAACGAAGATCATAATAAATTACTTGTCTCAGATTTAAAGAGAAAATTAGCTAAAGTAGAGCTTGGAGGTGGAAAAAAAAGAATAGAAAAACATCACGCTAAAGGAAAATTAACCGCCAGAGAGCGTATAGATTATTTGTTAGATAAGAATGCCGAGAGTATAGAAATTGGGGCGTTAGCAGGAGACGGCATGTACCAAGAGCACGGAGGGTGTCCATCTGGTGGCGTTGTTGTAAAAATTGGCTACATAAAAGGCAAACAATGTATAGTTGTTGCAAATGATGCAACTGTAAAAGCTGGTGCTTGGTTTCCTATAACCGGTAAAAAAAATCTTAGAGCACAAGAGATTGCCATAGAAAACAAAATTCCTATAATTTATTTAGTAGATAGTGCCGGTGTTTACCTGCCAATGCAAGACGAGATTTTTCCGGATAAAGAACATTTTGGTAGAATTTTTAGAAACAATGCCGTTATGAGCAGTATGGGTATTACCCAAATTGCTGCTGTAATGGGAAGTTGTGTGGCAGGAGGTGCCTACTTACCTATAATGAGCGATGAAGCTCTTATTGTAGATAAAACAGGAAGTATTTTCTTAGCCGGAAGCTATCTGGTTAAAGCTGCTATTGGTGAAAACATTGATAATGAAACGTTAGGTGGTGCTACAACTCATTGTGAAATATCCGGGGTTACAGATTACAAAGCTAAAGATGATAAAGATGCTTTAGACACCATTAAGAATATTGTTGATAAAATTGGTGATTTTGATAAAGCAGGATTTAACAGAACTAAACCGGTTAAACCAAAAGATAACCCGGCCGACATTTATGGTATTCTTCCTAAATCTAGAACAGAACAGTACGATATGTACGAAATTATTAAACGCTTAGTAGATAACTCTGAGTTTGAAGAATACAAAGCAGGTTATGGTAAAACCATAATAACAGCCTACGCTCGTATTGATGGCTGGGCAGTTGGTATTGTAGCAAATCAGCGTAAAGTGGTAAAAAACAAAAAAGGCGAGATGCAATTTGGAGGGGTTATTTACTCTGATGCGGCAGATAAAGCTACCCGATTTATTGCCAATTGTAACCAAAAGAAAATTCCTCTGGTGTTTTTACAAGATGTAACCGGATTTATGGTTGGAAGTAAAAGCGAACATGGCGGAATTATAAAAGACGGGGCTAAAATGGTAAATGCCGTTAGTAACTCTGTTGTCCCAAAATTTACTGTTATTGTAGGCAATAGTTATGGCGCTGGAAATTATGCTATGTGTGGTAAGGCATACGACCCCCGACTAATTGTTGCTTGGCCAAGTGCAGAACTTGCTGTAATGAGTGGTAATAGTGCTGCCAAGGTTTTATTACAAATAGAAACGGCATCTTTAAAAGCTAAAGGAGAAGAAATTACCAAAGAAAAAGAGGAAGAGCTCTACAACAAAATAAAATCTCGATACGATGCCCAAGTTTCACCATATTATGCTGCAGCAAGATTATGGACCGATGCAATTATTGATCCGTTAGAAACAAGAAAATGGATTTCTATGGGTATTGAAGCTGCAAACCATGCCCCCATAGAGAAAAAGTTTAATTTAGGCGTATTACAAGTATAGCCGGTTTGAATAATTAAACACCTAGTTTAAAGGTAGTTTATGGTAAATTATTAATAATCATAAACTACCTTTTTTTTAATTTCCTAAATGATTTTTTACTCTTGGTATGGTTAGTAGTTTTGTTTGGCGGCCATTTACGTATCTAAATCCGTTTTCACCTAAAAATCCGGCTTCTTCTAACATAATCCTAATATCTCTATCCCACTCTTTTAAATACACCGTAGTATTTAACTCTATTGCATAAACTGTATTAGCATGTAACGGATAATCTCCATCGCCGGGCACGCCTCCTTGTGCGTCCCACATACCAATTGTAGTTCCGGCAGAGTGGCCATACATTCCCAATGGGTGTGTATAGATTGATGGGCGTAATCCCTCTGCTTTAGCCTCGGATAGAGATTGTAATAAAACCTCGTTACCCGTTTTACCTACTTGCATAGTATTCGTTAAAATGTCTTGTAGCCTGTTTCCTTTTTTAAGCGCATTACTTAAAAAATCAGGAGGTGCTACTTCATTAGGCTTTAACACATAAGCCAGTTGCTGACAATCTGTATTTAGCCGTAAATAGGTAATTCCAAAATCACAATGAACCAAATCACCGGGCATAATAATCATGTTTTCCGGTCTGTTAGAAAAAGAATACAGATGGTTTCCTAATTCATTATTGCTTCGTTGTACATCAACCGATGGGTGAAACCATGTTTTTAAACCAAGTTGTGTTACTTTATCACGCATCCACCACTCTACATCTGATGTTGTGGTAACACCTGGGGTAATTACTTTTTCTGAAAAGGCTTCTTTAATTATATTATGTGTTATTCTAACTAATTGGTTGTATATAACCATTTCACGTTGTGTTCGTGTTTCTATCCAAGCAACAGCAAGTTTTTCGGCCGATATAATTTTGTCTTTATATTTTTTGGGTAAATAGCTTATAAACTCATTGTAATCTGTTTTTACTAAACCATCTGCAATATTAAAATGCTCAGAATAGTTTAGAGCAATCACGTTTGGGTTTCGCTCTTCAATAAGTTCAACCAATCTTTTCCATTGGTTAGGCTGTTTTTCTTTATCCCAAGCAGATATAATATTATCTCCAAAGTTATAACGTGCAACAGCCAATTTATCTATAGTATTTTTTGCTTTATCTCTGTAAAAAACTAAAATAGTTCTTCGCCTTGCATTAAGCCAAGTAGCCGGAAGCATGGTTTTTAATACCGGATCTTCGTTGTATTCTCTCGAAATTAAAATCCACATATCTATCCCGGCATCATCCATTAATTTAGGCAGTAAATTATTAAATCTATCTGCCAGAATTTCATCAATAACCTTAGCTCTTTCTCGCTCCGGTAGTATAGCTTGAGAGAAACAAATTAACGAGAAACATAAAAACAAAAGTGAAAGTTTGTACTTCATTTTAATAGCTTTTTCAGAACAAAATTTGATAACCAATATACAATTATAAGACGTTACTATTTCATTTTTAAGCAAAATTTGAGTACCTTAATAACTGGTAATCAATAAAAAAACCATCATGGGATTAGTTAAATCATTAAACAAGTGGGCAAATGCTCACACCTATTTTCCCTTAGATTTGGTTAGGATTGCTTTGGGTGTTTTTTTATTTATAAAAGGAATTCACTTTATGAGTAATAGCCAAATGCTAATAGACCTTATTAAACCCATACAAAGTATGGCCGGTGGGATGATAACCATTCATTATGTTGCTCCGGCACATTTAATTGGTGGAATTTTAATTGCATTTGGCCTCTTAACACGTTGGGCGATTATTGCTCAATTACCCATTTTAATTGGCGCTATTGCTATTAATTTTTTAGGAGAAATGAATGCCTCTAACTTAACACAAGCTTCAATTGTGTTTTTAGTTTGTATATTTTTTATGGTATACGGTTCCGGTAAACATTCTGCAGATTATTATTTTAAAATGCAACAATAAGTTAAACGTTTTGTTTTAAAGCATTTTGCAGTGTTATTTGTCGGTTTATTTTACCGGTGTGAGTTTCTGTAAATTTTTCTATAACCAAGAACTCCTTTGGAGTCTCATATTTGGTTAAGTTAGTTTGTTGCTGAATTAAATTTTTAATGTCAGTTACGATTGAATGGTTTCCTTCTACAACCAAAACAACTCGTTCTCCTAATACATTATCAGGCAAGGAAGTAATAAAAAACCTTTGATTAATGACTGATGCTAGTTTTTTTTCTACTTGTTCAGGATGAATTTTAATCCCTCCGGAATTTATAACATAATCAAACCTGCCCAACCATTCAAATTGCAAATTGCCATGAAGCTTTACCACATCATTAGTAACCAGGGTTTTATTACTTACCTTAGGTGCAGATATAACTAAGCAGCCTCTTTCATCTTGACTAATATTTACGTTTGGTAGTACTGTAAAATAATCGCTTTTATCTTTCCCGTTTATTGGTTTAACAGCTATATGGCTTGTAGTTTCGGTCATGCCATACGTTTCGAAAACGTTAGTACTGCAGTTAGCTATTTTTTCTTTTAGTTGTTGTGATACCGGTGCGCCACCTATTATAACTTTTTTAATTTTAGATAATAAGTTTATGCTGTTTTCTAATTGCAATGGTATCATTGCGCAAAAATCATATTTAATATTTCTTGGAATGTTTTGAAGCGGATTAGATGTTGGCTCAACAAGGTCTAACTCTAAACCTAAAATGAGGGCTCTAACCAACATCATTTTACCGGCAATATAACTCACCGGTAAACAAAGTAATGCTTTGTGACCAATGGTAATATTAAAAAAATCTCCTGTTGCTATGGCAGAATTCACCATATGCTGCTTTTTTAATTTAATAGTTTTTGGCGCTCCCGTAGAACCAGAAGTTTTAACCTTTATAAAATCATTATCGTCTAACCAATCTAAAAGAAAATCTCCGACAGCTTGTTCATAAGGTAACCCTTCTTTTATAAAACTATAAGCAGCTTCTTTAAGTTCGTTTTTAGTATAATGTTCTCCGTTAAGTTTAAATCTATTATGAATTTTGTTATATGTTGGTGTCATCTTGTATTAGTTCTACAGTATTTGGAGGTTGTACTTTACCGAATAATTTTTCACGCCAATTTGTCCAGTTATATTTTTTGGCAAACCACAATAAAATAAGCGGGTAGACCACAAAAATTGGTATTAAAACATCAAAACCGGCAGAGGGTTCAGAAACATCTTTTAATATAGAATGTGTCTGGAAAGCTGTCCAGTCTGCCGTAACTAAAAGCGCTGTAACAACATTATTGCCAGCATGAAAACCTAATGCCAACTCCAGCCCTTCATCCATTAGTGTTAATACTCCTAAAAAAACACCTGTACCTATGTAGTAAATCATTACCACGTTACCCATTTTAGTTACTTCAGGATTAAAAAAGTGAAGACCACCAAATATTAATGATGTTAACAATAACGGAGCCCATCTGTTTTTAAATAGCACCCCCATACCTTGCATTAAATATCCTCTAAACATGTACTCTTCAAAACTAGTTTGTAATGGTATTAACAAGAGCGCTATAACTACAAGTACTAAAAAAGGTATTAGGTTAAAGTTTATTTTATAATCTTCTGGTGATAAAAAATAATCTAATCCAATCATTACACTATTTAATACAGCTACTACCATAAAACCAAATAACACTCTACTCCAATCTATTTTTACTCGAGATGTAGTTAGTTTGGTAAACGATTGGTTGTGGATAAATTTTACCGCTATTAGCAAAAAAATAAGACCTCCCACAAATGGTAAAAGCATATATATTAAGTTCACATTTGGCTCAAACAATGACATTAAATACTGCACATTGTTAAGTCTACTTTCATCTACTTCACCGTTTAAAACTTTAATTGCAAGTGCTAAAGAGTGTGGTAATGAAAATATTACAACACCTACTATTGCAACTGCCACCCCTATTAAATAGCGCCACCAATCGTTTTTTACAGAAAATGCTTGAGCTATATACATATTAACATATTATAGTTTTATACTCCATGGTTTATTGGGTTGGTAATGTAAGCATCCGTTTGCTACTAACAAAGGGCTCTCAAAATTATTTGTAAATAAACTTCCGGTGCCAAGACCTTGGTACATTTTATTGTTTAATGTAAATGTCCATTGGGCTATTGCATTAAGACCAATATTGCTTTCTAAGGCACTGGTTACCCACCAGCCTATATTTTGGTGTTCTGCAAAAGTAATCCATTCTGTTGAGCCATTTATACCACCAACTAAACTAGGCTTTAAAATAATATATTGTGGATTTATTACTTGTAACAACTCCTTTTTTTGATCTGGATTTGTTACCCCAATTAACTCTTCGTCTAGAGCTATTGGTAATGGACTTAATTCACAAAGCTTAGCCATGTTTTCCCATTGCTTTGGTTTAATGGGCTGCTCTATTGAGTGAATAGTTAAAGTTGCTAATTTTTCTAATTTTTTTAAAGCGTCATCATTTTTAAATGAAAAGGCCCCGTTTGCATCAACTCTTATCTCAATTTCATTGGGCGAAAATGATTGTCGTATAGATTTTAATAATGTAAATTCTGTATTAAAATCTATCGCTCCTATTTTCATTTTTATGCAAGTAAAGCCTTGCTTTATTTTTTGTTCAATTTGATTTTTCATGAACAATTCTGAACCCATCCAAACTAAACCATTTATAGGAATGCTTTTCTGTCCTTTTGTAAAGGCAGACGGGAAAAGCTCCATAGGATTTTTAGCTTCTACTGATAAAAAAGCTTGTTCTAAACCAAATTGAATACTTGGGTAATTAACTAATTCTTGTAACAGTTTTTGCTTGCCCAATTGAATATTATTACAAACCCACTGTAGTTTTTGCTCGTAGTCAGGAACATCATCAAAACTTAATCCTCTTAAAATACCGCATTCACCTATCCCTTGTTTATTGTTTTGCTGTAAAACAATAAAATAGGTTTCTTTTTGGGTTAAAACTCCTCTCGATGTTCCGCTGGGTTGCTTAAACTGTAAAATATATTTATGGTAAGAGGCTTTCATTTATAACTCAATACTCTCTCCTATTTCTAAAAGCATTAAGTCTTTGCCTTTATCGTAAAATTTCTTTTTGGCTTCTTCGTGGTTTATTTCAATAAATCCGAAAGTATCAAAATGATATCCCAAAATTTTGTCGCATTCTACAAAATCTGATGCAATAATAGCTTCATCTATTCCCATGGTAAAGTTGTCACCTATTGGTAAAATTGCCAAATCTAATTTGGTGAACATTGGGATTAGCTTCATATCCATTATCAAGCTGGTATCTCCGGCAATGTAAATATTTTTATGCTCTCCTTCTATAACAAAACCTCCCGGCTGCCCGCCATAAGAACCATCAGGAAAAGATGATGTATGCATGGCCGGTACATACTTTACTTTACCGAATTCAAAATCCCAACTTCCACCGTGATTCATTGGGTGATGGTCAAATCCTTTATTACCAAAGTATGAAGCTATTTCAAAATTAGAAACAATAACTGCATTGGTACGCTTTGCTATAGTTTCTACATCTAAAATATGGTCTTGATGTGCATGCGTGATTAAAATGTAATCTGCCTTAAGTGAGTTTATATCAACTTTACCTTCTGCTTTAGGGTTTCCGGTTATAAACGGATCAACTAATATATGGGTATCTTTAATGGTAATTGCCAGGCTGGCATGACCTAAGTATGTGATTTTCATGGGTTGTTTAGTATTTTGGTCTGTGCAACTAAATTACGCATTAGTTAAAATTAAACCAAAATTTTACACCCTCTCCAGGCTTACTCTCTATATTTAATTTTGAACGAAGTTGATTTACTAAACGTTGAATTAAATGAAGCCCCATAGATCCCTTGCCTATATTACCATTATCTTCACGTAATCCAACCCCATTATCTGAATACTCAAAATAGAATTCGTTGTCATCTATTTCTGAGATATTGATGTAAATTTTACCGTTTTCAGGGTTTTCAGGGAAAGCATACTTATAAGAGTTAGAAACCAACTCGTTTAAAATTAACCCAATAGGTATAGCTCTATCTATATCTAATTCTGTATTTTCTGCATCTATAGTTATTTCTACAGGGCTATTTGTTTTTTTATAAACCGATTGCACACTGGTAACTAAAGACTCTATGTACCCTTGCATTTCTATCACAGATAAATCATCATTTTGATATAGTTTTTGATGAATTAACGCCATAGCTTTAACCCTGCTTTTACCCTCTTCTAATGCTTCTATTGCAGCTTTGCTTTTGGTGTTTTTAGATTGTAAACTCAGCAAGCTAGACACCATTTGAAGATTATTTTTTACTCTGTGATGAATTTCTTTAAGTAACGAGTCTTTTTCTATTAATGAATTCTCAATAATTTTCTTTTGCTCTGCAATAAGTTTTTGGTTAGTAATACTTTTTCTGTATGCTAAAATTAAACCTCCCAAACCTAAAAGCGTGAAAATCAAGGCAATTATACCATAATTAATTTTTTTGTCTCTTGCCTCTATCTCACTTCTGGTTTTTTCTATATCAAGCCTTTGTTGCTCTATCATTTCTTTTTGATTCTCTAAATCGTAAGTAACAACAAGACCTAATAATTGTTTTTTCTTTCGGATTTTTTCAACAGAGTCTCTAAGTTTAATATAATTTTGATAGTAATATGTGGCAGCTTCATGATCTGCAACTTTAACATAATAATCTGCTAAGAGTTTATTAAACTCTTCCATTCTGTTTGCCTTAGAGCTGTTTAGCTTAATGCTATCTAAATAGGCTTTTGCCTCTTCTAAATTACCTAACTCCAGATGACATTTTGCAAGTTCTTTCCATACTTGAACGGTATTGCTTAAATACCTGCCTTTATCATATGCCTTGCTGCTTTCTGCATTAGCTTCTAATAACGGTATTGCCTCACGATACTTTTTCATTTCCATATCGCATCGGCCTATATTACCTTTTATAACGCCTTGCAAGAACAAGGCTTCGTTAAGCTCTTTATCTGTTTTTTTCTTGTTGTAATCGTTTATATACAAATCAATATAGCTTAATGCCATATTAAAATGCTTCTTAGCAGTGTAGGTTATACCGTCTAACAGTAAATATTCTCCTAGCTTATTATTGTATTTGGCATGCGCAAAATGGTCTCCGTCTTTTAAATCTTTGCCATTTTCTATAACATAATCTACTCTAGCTTGGTTATACAAACCTAAATTTGCATAAATATCATATAGTGAAACGTCTCTGTCTCCTAAAGCCTTCTTAAGTTTTCTAATCTCTAATTGTTTGTCATACAATTGTAGCTCTGCATACGATTTATCTAAAATATCTAATAAAACTATCTTGGTAGAGTCTGCAATTTTATCGGCATTGTTATTATATAAATCGTTAGCCAGTATTACACTCTTATCAAAGTTCCCCATATCGTACTGAATTTGGGAAAGCATAATTCTATAATGTTCTGCAGCAATAGAGTCTTCCTCTGCCAATGCAGTTTTCATGTACTCATCTACCTTGGCTTCCCAAAGGCTTGCAGAACTTAGAGAATATCTGTCATTACTCTTAAAGAAAAGATTAAATCTGCTCTCGTAATCCGAAAGGTTTTGAAACTTAGAAAATACATCAGCCGATGCGTTTTGAGCATATATAACAAAACACGAAGTCGCCATTAAAAAAACAGCGAAAAATTTAATGCACCTTTCTAGTATTTTAAACATTGTAAAGTAAAGCTAACAATATTAAATAAATCAAAAAAAGTGTTAATGATTTTTTCTAAAAAAAAGCCTAAATGTAATTGTATTTAGGCTCTTTTTCAAACACATATACTAAACGTAAAATTGGGTTTGGTAATAAATACCATATCACTAACAACACTTCAAACATAAACCAAATAAAACTACTGTATAAATTTTTGTTGTAAAAGAGATTTTTTTTGTTGTGTACTTATCCTTAAAAGTTGTCTGTTAGACGTAATGCACTTTTATTTTATTACAATATATAATTTTCTGAAATAGTGCGTAAATAAAGGGATATAAAGGGATTACAAAACAAAAAAGGACCTGAACATTAAATGCTAAGATCCTTTTTAAGAGAACACTATATGAAAATGATAAGATTTGGGTCTTTTTTCAAAGTGCTGTTTTTGTTAAACAACAGTATAAACATAAAACAGAAAAGCTTGTTTACAAAAATTATGTTGTAAACAGCTCTGTTTTTGTTGTAAATAGTGTAATGTGTGATGTTTACTGATTGCTTTTTTAAGAATTCATTGAAGAAAGAATGAACTCTTTAAACTCTTTAGATATAGGAATTAACTCTCCGTTAATCATAATATCTTTAGAGTTTATAGCTTGAATGTGATCTAAATTTACAATGTAAGATTTGTGCGCTCTGTAAAACTTGTCTGATGGTAATTTCTCTAAATAGTCTTTTAAAGCAGAACGTACCAGGTATTTTTTTTCTTCGGTATTAATTTCAAGATATACATTATCTGCTTTAATGTACTGTATATCATCAAATTGTATTCTATAATACAAATGTTGTTTTTTTACAAAGATTGAATCTTTTAATACAGCATTTGATATAATTTTATCTTTCTCGTCTTCTTGGCTTTCTTCATCTTCTTTTAAACGCTCTTCTACCTCATAATTAAAATTAGAAATTGCTATTTCTATAGCTGTGTAAAGATCTTGTTGCTCAAAAGGCTTAACTAAGTATCCGTTAGGCTTAACGTCTTTAGCCTTTTCTACAGTAGCCCTATCTGAGTTTGAGGTAACAAAGATGAACGGAATATTGTAATTTTTTCTGATGTGTTTACCAAGGTCAATACCCGTTTTTTCTGAAGCTAAAATAATATCTATTAACACTAAATCTACCTTGTTGTTTTTTAGTGCTCTTACTGCTTGCTCGTAATCTATTACATTATCAACAATTGTATATCCAATCTCCTCTAACTGAGACTGAATATCGTCTGCAATAATTACATTATCTTCTACAATAAGAATTTTAATAGCTTCTTCCAAGGCAAGTTGTTGTTAGTGGTTTGTTATGTTAAATCTACAAAAAAATATTAAATCCAATAAAAAATAATACAGCATAAATGAAAGTGCTAATAGCTAATTTTTTTAACTCCGGATCTATCTCTTGTAAGTTTTTTTGTTTTGCTATGCGGTTTGCATGAATAAAAACTGGCACAAAGGCTAAGCAAAAAATAGCATTAGTGTAATGTGAAAAATTAAGTGCTAAATAGAGTAAAGAACCTAAAAAAGCTATTGCTAAAATTAGTAAATGGTACATTTTAGCTTTGTTTTCGCCTAGCTTCACGGCAAGTGTAATTTTACCTGCTTTTTTATCAGCCTTCATATCGCGCATGTTATTAAGGTTAAGCACTCCAACGCTAAGTAAACCAACTGTTATTGCAGGCAAAAAGACATCAAAATGTAATGTTTTTGTATATAAAAAATAACTGCCGGCGACAGCTAATAAGCCAAAGAATAAAAACACGAACAAATCGCCTAAACCAACATATCCGTAGGCGTTATCACCAACAGTATATTTTATGGCTGCTACAATAGCTAACACACCCAGCAAAATGAATATTGTAGTATAAAAAATGTTCCCGTTAAAAGCTTTAATAATAACAAAAATGGCACTAATTAGTGATAAAACAGCAGTAATAATAATGCCTCTTTTCATGGCTTTAGCAGAGATTGCTCCACTTTGTAGCGCTCTCATCGGCCCTACTCTATCGTTATTATCGGTCCCTTTTATACCATCGCCATAATCGTTGGCAAAATTAGATAACACCTGAAACAGTATTGTGGTGAGTAAAGCCAATAAAAAAATTGTAGTGTTAAAGTAACCGTTGCCGGCTGCTATGGCCGAACCTACAATAATTCCGGATACCGATAAGGGTAATGTACGCAAACGTGCTGCCCGAACCCACGCTTTAAATGTACTCATGCAATTAATACGGTTCTTCTATTTCTATACGTTTTCCGTTTTTGTACGATGCCACAAAAGCATCTTTAAATCCCATTTTTACTAGCTCATATCTAAATTTTTGGGCCTCTTCTAAGGTTTCAAAATTTCCTAGAGAATATGAATAAAACGGATTTTCTTTTACAAAACGCGAATTGGCAAGACTGTTAGATATTAAAGGAATATTATTCTCTGTAAATGCCGTAACCTGAACAGCGTAAATGCGTTCTCCTTCTAAAAAGTTTTTAGCTAAGTAAAAGTTTTTAATAATGTCTAAATCTTCTTTTTCTTCTTGCAAGGTTTCTAACTTAGTTTTAATAGCATCTAAACTATCTATAGATACTAAAACTGTTTGATCTGATTGAAATTTTAGTTGCTTAACAGCACTATTAACTCCAAAAGAAAAAGATACGAGAACTAACGTTAAGAGCACAAATAAAGAGGTAACAAGCCCCAACACATTGCGTTGGCGCTTGCTTCTCTTTAACTCTTTATTTTTGTATTTAATTTGATCTAAAAGACGTTCGTTAACAGCTTTTGCTTTGTCTATATCTTTATGAAGCTGTAACAAGTCTTGTTCCTCTACAAAAGGCATAACAAGTAATTTTTATGGGAATTTTGGATATTGTTTAAAGTTAGGATCTCGCTTCTCGAGGAATGCCTGTTTTCCTTCGTGAGCTTCATCCATTAAGTAATACATTAATGTTGCATCTCCGGCTAATTGCATTAAACCGTGTTGACCGTCTAATTCTGCATTTAAGCAGCGCTTAATCATACGTAACGCTAAAGGCGAACGTTTTTGCATAATCTTGCACCACTCTACTACAGTATCTTCTAATTTTTCTAAAGGTACAACTTTATTTACTAATCCCATCTCTAATGCCTCTTGTGCAGAGTATTGTTGGCATAAAAACCATATTTCGCGAGCTTTCTTTTGGCCAACATGTCTTGCTAAGTATGATGATCCGAAACCACCGTCAAAGCTTCCCACTTTAGGTCCGGTTTGCCCAAAAATTGCATTTTCACTTGCTATTGTTAAATCACAAACTACATGAAGCACATGCCCTCCTCCTATGGCGTAACCGTTTACCATTGCTATAACCGGCTTTGGTAACTCTCTAATTTTTTTATGAAGGTCTAGAACATTTAGTCTTGGTACTCCGTCTTCTCCTACATAACCTCCTATTCCTTTTACATTTTGGTCTCCTCCGCTACAAAATGCTTTATCGCCGGCACCTGTAAATACTACCACATCTATATCGGTACGTTCTCTACAAATGTCCATTGCTTCTAACATTTGCATGTTAGTTTCCGGTCTAAAAGCATTGTAGACTCTTGGTCTGTTTATGGTAATTTTTGCAATCCCCTCAAAAAATTCAAATTTAATATCAGAATACTCTTTAATTGTTTTCCATTCACGTTTACTCATTGGTGTAGATTTTGTTACGGTTTTGAGCAAAAATAATACTTAACCGTTATATGATAAAATAACACTTTAAAGTTTTATATATGTTAGCGTAAATACGTAAAATAGTTTAGTAAAATCTCATCGTTTAGTGTTCTTGGAGTAAAAATTTCTAAAAGCTTTGGTTTGTTACTTTTGTTATAAAAATCAGCAATGGCTTTTTGTAGCTCATCTTCGTTTTCTGCTTTTAAATAGCTAAACCCGTAATGTTGGCACATTGCTTTTGATGAGTAGTTGTGCTTGGTTTCAAAAAACGTATCAAACTCTGGAGTATTCTTATTGCCCGGTAAAATTCTAAAAATACCTCCACCGCTATTATTAATAACAATAATCCTAAAATCTTCACGCAAATAGGTATTCCAGAAAGCATTACTGTCGTAAAAAAAGCTTAAATCTCCTGTTATTAAAAGTGTAGGATCTTTATCTAATTTAGCGTATCCAACGGCTGTAGAACTACTACCATCTATACCACTTGTACCTCTGTTGCAAAAAACTTTTAATGTTGGGTTTAAAGTAAATAACTGTGCATACCTAATAGTAGAACTGTTACTTAAATGCACATTGTAATTATCTGGAATGCTATTTAGCAAAATGCTAAATGCTTTCAAATCAGAAAACGGAATTTTTTGCAAATATGATTCATGACGATGTGCCCTATGTTTTTTTACGCTCTGCCAATAAGTTTTATAATCTGATGATTGTTTTTTGGTTTTAGGTAATAACTCTGTAAAAAAATCTTGTGGAGCTTTTTTAACATGTTCTGTTAAACTAAAATAAGTATTGTAGGCTTTTTTGGGATTTATATGCCAGTGTTCTTTGGGTTTGTATTTACGTAAAAAGGCTTTTATTTTTTTAGAAACAACCATCCCTCCAAAAGTAATGAGCAACTCTGGTTGTAACATTTTAAATTGAGCATCAGCATCTTCAGATTTTTCAATTGGAGCAATAATTTTATCTATACTTTCAAAAAAGGCATCATGATATAAGTTAGATGTAGTTTCTGTAAATACTACAACAGATTGGTCTTTTGCTAATTCATTTAAAACCGATTTGTTAATTTGATTTGGTGGCAATGCCCCTACCAAAATCATTTTTTTTGTGGCACTATTCCACCTTTTTACAAACGATGTTAAATCTATCTCTGCTGTTAGCTTTTGGGCTGGTATGCTTTCACTAATTTTTACGGTTGTTTGTTCTTGTGTTTGATACAAAGGCTCATGAAAAGGCGCGTTTATATGTACCGGACCATTTTCTAAAATGCAAATATCTAAAGCCTTTGTTATTTCTTGCTCATTATATTGTTGAATTTGATACTGTAAAGTACTGAGCTCCTCTTGGTTTAAAGCTTTATTTTTTAAGTAAACTTCTGAAAGCAACGTATCTAAATTAGGTTGTACATCTAATTTAGCAGAAACAGAACACAACACATGACTTGCCAAGGCGTTTGGTTGCCTTATGGTTTGCCCATCGCCAATATCAATTAAAAATTCAGGTCTATCTGCAGAGATTACTACCAACGGAACGTCGCTATAAAAAGCTTCAGCTACTGCAGGGTAATAGTTTAATAATGCACTCCCCGAAGTACAAACTACTGCTACGGGGCTTTGTGTTTGTTGTGCGATTCCTAAAGCAAAAAAAGCAGCACTTCGTTCATCTACAATACTGTAGCATGTAAAAAAAGGGTTATGAGTAAAACCTATGGTTAGTGGTGCATTTCTGGATCCCGGAGAAATTACTATATGTTTTATATTCTTGGCCTTACAAAGTTGTACCAAGGTTTGCGCTAAAGGAATAGTTGAGTGCTTCATACAGCCCGTAAAAATACGAACAATAGTGTTACAAGAAAACACTAAGCATGGTTTGTGCTTTGTTTTGTGTTTCTTGCCATTCTAATTCTGCATTAGACTGAGCCGTAATACCACCACCAACATAAATATTTACGGTATTTTTTTCCCATTGCATACAGCGCAAATTAACATATAAATTATGGTTTTCAGAATTATTTATTACTCCTAAAAAGCCGGTATAATATGTTCTTTTGTAATTTTCATTATTACAAATAAAGTCATAGGCTTGTTGCTTTGGTAATCCACAAACTGCAGGTGTTGGATGTAAAGCTTTTGCAAGCTTATAAGCATCTTTATTGTTTTTTAATTTGCCTTGTATTAGAGTTTTAATATGATATAAACTTCCTGCCTTAACGGTTTTAGGCTCTTGTATATTAACCGCTGTACAATATTTATTTATAATATTGATAATATAATCTGTTACTAATTGCTGTTCTTCTTGTTCTTTTGCACCCCAAGTAGCCGGAAATTGCATTTCTGACTTTTGAGTACCGGCTAAAGACATTGTGCTTACAACATTACCGGTAACTTGTAGTAAAGTTTCTGGGGTTGCTCCCATCCACAATCCAACAGCTGGATGAAACCATATGTAACAAAACGCATCGGGGTATTTATATACTATATTGTTAAAAGCTTCAGTAGGATTAGGATTATTAACAACACATGTTACTTTATTAGAAACTACAATTTTTTTAATGTTAGTTTTTTTAATTTCTGTAATGGTTTTATTAACTAAATCTATATGCTGTTGCTTATTTTTTGTGACTGATTGAAGTATGTTGTTGTTAGTTTTGCCTAATGACTTTTGATTGTTTTTAAGTCTGCATTTAAGAATATTGTCGGGCTGTATAACCACCTCTTTTTCGTCTATAGTAAAGGGAGCAAAAACAAACCCTAACTGGTTTTTACAATCTTCTAATGTATATAATTTAGTTGTGTTTTGAAAAAAAGCAGTTATACTATTCTCACTAGGTAATTTAAAAGCAACAAAGGGTAATTTTTGCTTTAAATGGTGCTCAATACCTGCAAATAAATCTATTTTCATGAACGCTTTGGTAACGCTATTGTTGTTAATTTACAAACCGAAATAAGATTGTTGTCTTGATCTGTTATTTTAATATCAAAAAGCTGGGTAGTTCTGCCTTTATGTATAAAAGTTGCTTTGGCAAACACGGTTCCTTCTTTTATACTTTTAACATGATTAGCAGAAATTTCTATTCCTCTTACAAAAAAATCGTCTGTATTTAAAAATAATTGTGCAGCAAAGCTCCCGGTGGTTTCGGCCAAAGCTACTGTTGCACCACCATGTAAAACTCCATCCGGCTGATGCACTCTGGAGTTTACCGGCATTTTTGCAACTATATAATCATCGCCATAATCAACAAACTCTATTTGTAAAGTTTCCATTAAAGTATTTTTACAAATAGCATTAGCCTTTTTTAGTATTGCTTCTTTACTAAGTTTTGTAGTCATGTAATTTGTAGTTAGGTTTGTAAAAGTACAAAACAACGCAAAAATGCTAAATTCTTCAGAAAAAGAAGTTTTTTACACTACATCTAATACGTATACAACTTTAAATGCGCTAACACCTAACACACAAAATATTTGGTTTGCGTGTCATGGTATGGGATACTTAAGTAAATATTTTGCTAGGTATTTTAGTAGTTTTAATGCAGATGAAAACTATTTTATTTTTCCGCAAGCTCAAAGCAAATACTACTTACCCCCAAAATTTAAATATGTTGGAGCATCATGGCTTACAAAAGAGAATACTATTAAAGAAACTGAAAATGTAATGCGTTATTTTGATGCTGTTTTTGCCTTAGAAAACATACAAAATACCGATAATTTAATTGTTCTAGGCTTCTCTCAAGGCGTTTCTGTTGCAATGCGATATGTTGCAAAACGCAAATTACATTGTAAACATTTAATTATTATGTCTGGTGGAATACCTAAAGAATTAACAGCATCAGATTTTGAATTTTTACCTGAGACTACTAAAATATCTCTTATTTATGGTACTAATGATGAGTATTTTGATGCCTCCAGAATGGAATATGAAATTAATCGTGCTAGAGAGCTGTTTGGCAATAAAGTAGCCATTTATTCTTTTGAAGGAAAGCATGAGGTTAATAGCTCTTTACTAAAAAGCATATTATAAAATATATACTATAAGGTTGTAAGTTTTTAATGTTTTTTATGATTTTTTAGTTTTTAAACTACGTTTTAAACATTTTACTTACAATCGCTCTTACGCCTTTGTTTTTCTTACACCATCGATTAAATACACTTTTTAAGCGTGCAGTTCATCGATGTTAAGTTACAATTCAACGTGCATTTCGTCGAAAAAATTTGCCCTTTATCCCTTTTATTCGCACCTTTGGTATACCAAATCGGGTAAAAACCTTTAGTTATGAACA
>JBPEWY010000081.1:0-42526 GCA_052032225.1 Flavobacteriaceae bacterium | reverse complement strand
TAGACACCTTCCTGTTGTAGAAGGGAATAAAATTAAAGGGATTTTAAGCTATACAGATTTATTGAGAATCAGTTATGCAGATACAATAGATGAAGATGATGAAACTGTAGAGAGTATTGTTTATGATATGTTTTCGGTACCGCAAGTAATGATGCATAATCCGGTAACAGTATCGCCAAAAGCTACTATAAAAGAAGTTGCGGAAATTTTGGCATCAAGAGAGTTTCATGCTTTACCAGTTGTTGAAAATGGAGATTTAGTCGGAATTGTTACTACGACAGATGTAATAAAGTATTTTTTACAGTTTTATTAAACGTTAGTAGTTTCAAATAAATCTTCAATAGTTTTTACCGGATTGTTGCTAGAAAAAACAAAGCTACCGGCTACAAGTACATTTGCTCCTGCTTTAGTTAACTCAGGGGCATTAGCGCTATTTACACCGCCATCTATTTCAATTTTAGCAGTTGCATTTTTGGCTATAATTAATTCGCGTAGTTGTTGTACTTTGTTAAACGTGTTTGCAATAAATTTTTGACCTCCAAAACCGGGGTTTACACTCATTACACAAACCAAATCAATATCATTAATAATATCTTGCAGTACAGTTACGGGAGTATGCGGATTTAAGGCTACACCGGCTTGCATTCCGTTGGCTTTAATAGCCTGAATTGTGCGGTGCAAATGCGTACAAGCTTCATAATGTACGGTTAATATATTAGCTCCTATTTTAGCAAAGGTTTCAATATATCTATCAGGATCTACAATCATTAAATGAACATCTAAAGGCTTTTTTGCATGCTTGGCAATGGCCTGTATAACAGGCATTCCGAACGAAATATTCGGAACAAAAACACCATCCATGACATCTAAATGAAACCATTCTGCCTTACTGTTATTTACCATTTCTATGTCTTGTTGTAAGTTGGCAAAATCTGCAGCAAGTATAGAGGGAGCTATTATTGTTTTCATTTTTTTAATTGGTTTAGGCACAAAAATACACCAATTATTATAAACAGAGTTAATAAAAAACCCCGGCTTGCACCGGGGTTCATTCATCAATCAAAAAACGAACAGTTATGCTTTGTAACTGCTTTTGCGTAATATACGAAATTTATCCTAAATAGGTTTTTAATATCTTACTTCTAGAAGTGTGTTTAAGTCTTCTAATAGCCTTTTCTTTAATCTGTCTAACACGCTCACGAGTTAGGTCAAACGTCTCTCCAATTTCTTCTAAAGTCATTGGATGTTGATCGCCTAAACCAAAGTAAAGACGAATAACATCTGCCTCACGAGGTGTTAATGTTTCTAAAGCACGTTCAATCTCTGTTCTTAGAGATTCGTGCATTAATTCTTTGTCAGGATTAGGAGATTCTCCGCTTCGTAATACATCGTATAGGTTAGAGTCTTCTCCTTCAACTAAAGGAGCATCCATAGATACGTGACGACCAGAGTTTTTCATAGACTCTTTTACGTCGTTTACGCTCATGTCTAGCTCTTTAGCAATTTCTTCGGCACTTGGTACACGCTCATGAGCTTGCTCTAAAAAAGCATAGGTTTTATTAATTTTATTAATAGAACCAATCTTGTTAAGCGGTAATCTTACAATTCTGGATTGTTCTGCAAGTGCTTGTAAGATAGATTGCCTAATCCACCAAACAGCATACGATATAAATTTAAAACCTCTGGTTTCATCAAAACGTTGTGCTGCTTTTATTAAGCCAAGATTACCTTCGTTTATTAAGTCTGGTAGGGTTAATCCTTGGTTTTGGTATTGTTTAGCAACCGATACCACAAAACGCAAATTGGCTTTAGTTAATTTTTCTAACGCTCTTTGGTCTCCGGCTTTAATACGTTGTGCTAATTCTACTTCTTCTTCTGCAGTAATTAAATCTACCTTACCTATTTCTTGAAGATACTTATCCAGGGAAGCAGTTTCTCTGTTGGTTACCTGCTTCGTAATTTTAAGTTGTCTCATCTATATAAACTCCTAAATTTTAGTGATTGTTTGTTGCTCGCATATGGTTATACGTACAAATTGGAGTTTATGTTACAAAAAAGTATAAAAAAATTGTTTGTATTAAAAAACGCCTTCAACTTGAAGGCGTTTTATGTAGTAATAATTAATTGTTTCTGTTTGGTCTTGGCTTTCTGTCTCCGCCAGGCCTATTATTACCTCTGTTATTTGGGTTTCTTGGTCTTTCTTTATAACCTTCGGGTTTTGGTAAAAGAGCCTTTCTTGAAACCTTCTCGCGCTTAGTTTTAGGATCAAACCCAAAGTATTTAACTTCAAAGACATCTCCTAAATTAACCACGTCGGTAACATTGTTTGTGCGTTCCCAAGCAAGTTCAGAGATATGAAGTAAGGTTTCATTACCGGGTGCTTGGGTATACTCTACAACAGCACCAAAATCTAATAACTTAACTACTTTTACTTCGTAAATTTCTCCGGCTTGAGGTGTAAAAGTAATAGCTGCTATTTTATCGAGCACTCTATTAATTCCGTCTTGATCAGTTCCAAGAATTTCTACCACACCTTTTTCATCAACTTCTTCAATTACAATAGTGGTATTTGTTGCTTTTTGTAACTCTTGAATAGTTTTACCTCCCGGACCAATTAAAACTCCAATATACTCACCTGGTATTACAGTAGTAATTATTTTTGGAGCATGAGCTTTAACATTTGGTCTTGGCTTCTCTATAGTTTCGGTTAGTTTACTTAAAATGTGTAACCTTCCTTCTCTTGCTTGTTCTAAAGCTTGGATAAGGATTTCGTACGATAGACCTTTAATTTTAATATCCATTTGGCACGCTGTAATACCGTCTGCCGTACCGGTTACTTTAAAGTCCATATCGCCCAAATGGTCTTCGTCGCCTAAAATATCAGATAGTACTGCAAATTTCTCACCATCTGTAATTAATCCCATAGCAATACCAGATACAGGTTTTTGTAATTGTACACCTGCATCCATTAATGCCATTGTACCGGCACAAACCGTTGCCATAGATGAAGAACCGTTAGATTCTAATACTTCTGATACAACACGAACGGTATAAGGGCAATCTTCAGGAATCATTCCTTTTAAGGCGCGTTGTGCTAAGTTACCATGACCAATCTCTCTTCTTGATGTTCCTCTAATTGGGCGAGCTTCTCCGGTAGAGAATGGTGGGAAGTTGTAGTGTAAATAAAACTTTTCTTCACCTTGCTCAGTAGGTAAATCAATTACATTGGCTTCTCTAGATGTTCCTAAGGTAACAGTGGCAAGCGCTTGGGTTTCTCCTCTTGTAAATATTGCAGAGCCATGTGTAGAAGGAAGATAATCTACCTCACACCAAATTGGTCTGATATCGGTAGGTTTTCTACCATCTAAACGAATGTTTTCGTTAAGCACTAAGTTTCTAACAGCTTCTTTCTGAGCTTTAGAAAAATATTTAGAAATTAATTCGGCTTTTTCTTCTAACTCTTCTTCAGTAAAAAGTGCTTCTACTTCTTCTTTAACTTCAGCAAATTTTTCGCCTCTTTCTTGTTTAGATAAAGCCTGTTTAGCAATATCATAACATTTTTGGTAAGCCGCTTCAAATATTTTTTTCTCTAAATCTGCATCTTCGTTTTCAGGCTCGTACTCTCTGGTTTCTTTTTTACCAACAGCTTCTGCTAAACGACGTTGAGCTTGGCATTGTAATTTAATTGCTTCGTGTGCAAATTTAATAGCATCGGCCATTTCTTTTTCTGAAACCTCCTTCATTTCTCCTTCTACCATGGTAACAGAATCTTCTGAAGCGCCAACAATTATATCAATATCTGCTTCTTTTAATTGAGCCGGGCTGGGGTTTATTATAAACTCACCATCTACTCTTGCCACACGAGCTTCAGAGATAGGGCACTCAAAAGGAATATCTGATAGTTGAATTGCGGCAGATGCTGCCAACCCAGCTAATGCGTCAGGCATAACGTTATCGTCATGAGACATTAGTTGTATCATTACCTGAGTTTCGGCATGATAATCTTTTGGGAAAAGAGGTCTTAATACACGGTCTACAAGACGCATGGTTAAAACTTCTTGGTCGCTTGGTCTGGCTTCTCTTTTAAAGAAACCGCCCGGAAATCTTCCGGCTGCTGCAAATTTTTCGCGATAATCTACCGTTAAGGGTAAAAAATCTATACCGGGATTTGCTGTTCTGGCAGAAACTACTGTTGCTAAGAGCATTGCATCGCCCATTCTAACAACAACAGATCCGTCTGCTTGTTTTGCTAATTTTCCGGTTTCAAGAGAGATGGTTCTACCATCCCCTAAATCAATAATTTCTCGTTTTACTTCGGGAATCATATAAAATTTTAATTAACCTGCTTTTTTACAGGTACAGTTAAACAAAGGGTGTTGTGTTGTTGTTGCGTAGTTGTGTAACCCAATGAAAAACTTCAGTGTAAAGCTTTTAATGTGTGAAGAACGTTTTTACGACTGGTAATTTAATAATTAATTATAAACAAAAAAAGAGGCACGAAGCCTCTTTTTGTTACTTTCTAATATTAAGTTCTTTAATAATTGCACGATATCTTTCAATATCCTTCTTCATTAAATAGTCAAGTAGGCTTCTTCTTTTACCTACCAGTTTCACTAACGAGCGCTCTGTGTTGAAATCTTTTTTGTTTCTTCTTAAGTGCTGAGTTAAGTGATTAATTCTGTGCGTAAATAACGCAATTTGCCCTTCAGGCGATCCGGTGTCTTTTTCAGACTTACCGTACTTTTTAAAAATTTCTGCTTTTACTTCTTTAGTTAAATACATGCCAATATTATTTAAATAATTTTTATGTATTTGATAGACCATCTATCAAGCCGCAAAGATAAAAATATTATTTAAAATCAAGCTATTGTAAACTTTTTTTTGTTTTTGATTAAACCTTTTATCAATAACTCAGTCTTATAAACGTTAACTGTTAAAAATATATTAATTATGAAAACAAATCTCAAAAAGCAGTATTTGGTTGCTACAATAGCAACAGTAATGTTATTAATTGTGTCTTGTAGTAAAGATAATGCACAAGATGATATAACATTAAATGATGAAGCCATAGATGTGGCAGAATTAACATTAAGCGATGAAGCAGAACTTATCTCTGAAGATGTTGTGGCTATTGGAGAAGAAGTTTATGCTGCCGATGAACTCTCTGCAAGTGGTAAAGGAGAATACAGATCTGACTTTTTACCGGACTGTGTTACAATTACTACGGTAGTAACAAGTACAAGCAAAGAAAAAACAATTGATTTTGGTGACGGATGCGAGCTCCCAAATGGTAACGTTTTAAGCGGTATTATTTATTTGAGTTATAATAAAGACATGGAAATGGCTACTAAAACCATTAGCCTGTCTTTAGAGAATTTTACATTTAATGGTGTTGCTGTAGAGGGCGGCGCATCTATTGTTAGAATGAGAGCTAACGAGAATGGTAATCCGCAATCTGATGCTTCAAGTGAGTTTAGCGCAACTTGGCCTGACGGAAGCACGGCAAGTTTTGTTGGTAACCGTACACGTGAATGGATAGAAGGTTACGGAAGCGGTTATTGGGGAGACAATGTTTTCTTAATAACTGGGCAAGGAACATTTACCGGAAAACAAGGGAATGTGTTTACTAAAACAATTGTAGAACCATTACGTAGAGAATTGGCTTGTAGATTTATTGTAAGTGGTGTTTTAGAAATATCTAGAAATGATGTTACTGCAAGTTTAGACTTTGGTGATGGAAGTTGTGATGCAAAAGGAATTTTAACATATCCTGACGGAACAACAAAAGAAGTTTTTTTAAGAAGGTTTCTTAGATAAGCAATGATGATATTAAAAAAGGCTTGCCATTGGCAAGCCTTTTTTTATGCTCTAACAGGCCTGTTTAATATTAAATCTAAATAAAGATTTACTTTATCTTTTAGTTGACTTCTGTGAACAATAAAGTCTAAAAATCCGTGTTCTAAAACAAATTCTGCTGTTTGGAAACCTTCAGGAAGGTCTTTCCCTACAGTATCTTTTACAACTCTCGGTCCGGCAAACCCTATAAGTGCACCAGGCTCACTAATATTAATATCACCAAGCATTGCATATGATGCAGTTGTACCACCGGTTGTTGGATCTGTACATAAAGAAATGTAAGGTATTTTAGCTTCTGCCAGCTTAGCTAATTTAGATGAGGTTTTGGCTAATTGCATAAGCGATAAAGCGGCTTCTTGCATTCTGGCTCCACCAGATTTAGAAATCATTAAGAAAGGAATCTTGTTTGCAAGGGCATAATCAATAGCACGGGCTATTTTTTCTCCTACAACACTTCCCATAGAGCCCCCAATAAAAGCAAAATCCATACAAGCAACTACTAAATCTTCGCCTTTAGATTTTCCAACGGCTGTTCTAACAGCATCCTTGAGTTTTGTTTTCTCTTGAGCCTCTTTTAATCTATCGGTATACTTTTTTGTATCTACAAAGTTAAGAGGATCTTTAGAGGTTAAGTTTTTGTCTAATTCTTTAAACTTATTATCATCAAAAATTATTTCAAAATATTCTTTGCTTCCAATTCTTACGTGGTAGTCATCTTCCGGACTTACGTAAAAGTTTTTGGCTAATTCTTCGGCTTCAACAATTTTCCCGGTAGGCGATTTATACCAAAGCCCTTTTGGAGTGTCTTTCTTCTCTTTTGTAGCCGTTTGAATTCCTTTTTCTTTTCTTTTAAACCAAGCCATTGTATTACAATTTGTGTTACTTTAATTATAACGTATTAACGTTGTTTAAGTCTTCGAAAGCCTTTTTAAGTCTGGCAACAAATGTTTTTTCTCCTTCACGAAGCCAAACTCTTGGGTCGTAATATTTTTTATTAGGTTTATCGTCTCCTTCAGGATTACCAATTTGTGATTGTAAATATGCTTCGTTGGTTTTCATGTAATTTCTAACACCTTCCATAAAAGCATATTGTAAATCGGTGTCTATATTCATTTTAATTACACCGTAACTTATGGCTTCTCTGATTTCTTCTAATGATGAACCAGAACCACCATGAAAAACAAAATCTATGGTATTGTGAGGAACGTTAAACTTTTTTGAAACGTATTCTTGTGAGTTTTTTAAGATTTTAGGAGTTAACTTAACATTACCCGGCTTGTAAACCCCATGAACATTACCAAATGCTGCAGCAATGGTAAAACGATGACTTACTTTCATAAGCTCCTCATAGGCGTAAGCTACTTCTTCAGGTTGAGTGTAAAGTTTAGAATCATCTACGCCTGTATTATCAACACCATCTTCTTCACCACCGGTAATACCAAGCTCTATCTCTAACGTCATATCCATCTTACTCATTCTAGCCAAATACTCTTTACAGATTGCTATGTTTTCTTCTAAAGGCTCTTCAGATAGATCAATCATATGAGAGCTAAACAACGGTTTGCCTGTTTGTTTAAAGTGTGTTTCGTTAGCATCTAGCATTCCATCTATCCAAGGGAGTAATTTTTTAGCACAGTGGTCTGTATGTAAAATAACGGTAGCTCCGTATGCTTCGGCTAAATCGTGCACGTGTTTTGCACCGGCAACAGCACCTGCAACAGCAGCTTTTTGCCCATCATTACTTAGTCCTTTGCCTGCATTAAAGTGCGCACCACCGTTAGAAAACTGAATAATTACCGGAGCGTTTAATGCAGCAGCAGTTTCTAATACAGCATTCATGCTATTAGAGCCTACTACATTTACGGCAGGTAAAGCAAAGCCTTTTTGCTTTGCGTATTTAAAAATTTCTTGAACTTGGTCTCCGGTTGCAACTCCCGGTTTTATATTATGACTCATTTAGTTGTGTTTTTACTAATTATAGATTTAGGTTACAAAAGTAATAAAAATACAACCTTAAAACGGATAATTTATACCGATATTAAATACTGCATTAGCAAAATTATATTCTCTAAACCATCTTTTATTTAGTTCTCTTGCCGGATTGTAGGTTTTAAAGCCGGTATCAAACCTAAATACAAAAAAACCAAAATCGTAACGTAAGCCAAGACCTGTTCCGAGTGCTATATCTTGTAATGATGATAGTCCGGAGAATGTAGCTTTTTCATCATCTACATTATCAAATACATTCCAAATATTACCTGCATCGGCAAAAAGAGCTCCTTTTAAATCACCAAAAATATCAAACCTGTATTCTACGTTTAAGGCTAATTTTAGGTTTGCTTCGTTAAAATCGTTTACAGCCTCTGTGCTTCCCGGACCAAGTGAGTAAGCCTCCCAAGCTCTGTTGTCGTTAGAACCTCCTGCAAAATAACTTCGTGAAAAAGGTATGCTGTTAGAATTACCATACGGAATGGCAATACCGAAGAAAGCTCTTAGCGCTAAAGTGTTTTTTTGAGCAATTTGCCAGTGTTTTATATAATCAAACTCAGTTTTTGCATATTGAGAATATTGTACTCCAAAAATAAGGTTATTACCATCTTCGTCTTTATCAAAATTTATAATGCCGGACAGGGTAGATAACAAATTCCCGGCAAACTCTACTTTAGCTCTAAATTGCGAAAAACTGTTGTCGTTAAAACCTTGTCTGTTGTTTTTTATATAGCTAAAATTTGAAGCAAAAATCAGGTTGTTTTCTGTGAGCCTTTCTCGTCTTTCTTCAACTCTATTAACTTCTATAATATCGTCTGATTGAAGCGTAATTTCACCGTTTTGTACTCTACTGATAAAATTATCTGTACCAAACGGAATACTTAAACGTAATGGGTCTAAAGCGTTGTTAGTATCTTCTACAAATAAATCAGCTTGGTCAGGGTTGTTTTGCACTGCATCGGCAACATCATCTAATCTTTCGTAGGTGTTTTGGTAAACTTCAAAAAAGCGACTGGGGTTTACGTTTCTTACAAACTGTACGTTTACCAACTCTAAAATATTTTTCACATAATTAGATGGCGACCAATTATATTGTAAAATACTATTAAAGGTCTGTTTATCTAACCCAATATTTTCTTGAATACTGGTACCTAAAGAGGCTTTAGTGTTAGGAGACATCTGTTTTGGAATAATACTTTGTGTGTTAAACGGGAACCAAATTCTTGGGAAGTTAAGTTTAACATCGGCCCCTATTTCGTTTACATTAAAAAACCGACTGTCTCCGCCTCTGGCTTCTCTAGACGATCCTAAAGACCCTCTTACACCAAGCTCTAAGGTTTCTGCACCTCTAAAAATGTTTCTGCTTATTAATGATGTACTGAATGATAATCCAAAATCTTGAATGTTAGAGTGTGTAACATCTGTATTTAACCCTAAAGAGAATTTTGGTTTAGAGGTTAAAAAAACATCCATGTTAAGCGTTGCATTTTCTTTGTTTGCATTACGCTGTATAGTTGGGTATTTAAACACCTGCAAGTTGCTAAGTTGCCGTAATGTTTGAGAATAATTAAGATCTCTATAAATAGAGTCTTTGTTTAAAAAAACGGCATTGGTTATTGCTTTGGGCTTATAGCGCAATTTTTCTTTAAAGTAAAGCGTGTAGTTATTATACTTTAATGAATCTGTATAATTATTAGAGGTAGCATCTATAAATAAATTTACATTATTTATGGTGTGTACTTTGTACTCAAGCTCTTGAACGTTATTATTAACACGTTGTGTGGCATTGGCAATATTTACAGTAATAGGAAGCTTTCTGTCGTTGTTTTCAGGAATTGTATCCATTAAAACATCAAAATCTATAGAGCTCTCTTGAAAGTTATAGATTCCAGAATTTCTAAATAAACCTGTAAGTCTGTTACGTTCTGCCTGAAAATCGGCTAAATTAAACTGCTTACCTTTTTGTAAATACGAATTTTTTTTATGCTGCCGGTAAATAGAATCTATATCTGCAGATGCAATATTTTTAGAGATAGAATCTAAAATATAGGGTTTGTTTAGCGTAATATTATAATCTATTGTGGCTCTTTGTTTTCTTTTAAGTTTATTTATTGTGTAATTAGCCTTATTGTTAAAATATCCCTTACTGTAGTAATAGGCCTCTAAACGATTTACAGATTTATTGGTTAAAGAGGTGTCTATAATTACCGGGGCTTCACCGGTTTCCATTAACCATTTGTTAAACCCTATTTTTGCGTTAGTAAAGGCTATTAGTTGTTTTTTAGAAAATAGCTTTTGTGCAAACGAGGTGTCTTTAAGTTTGTTGTTTAGTTTTTTTATGTAGAAAGAATCGGGCTCCGGTTTTGCTAAATTATAAATATGAAGTCGTAACGGATATCCTAATAAATTACTATTAGGTTGTTGATGAATTAAGCTCTGAATGTCTTCGCTTAGTAGTTTTTTACCATCAACATAAATTGTGTTTTTTTTAAGCAGTAATCCTTCATCTGGAACTCTTTTTGTGGCATTACAGGCGCCTAAAAAGAGTATTACAATAAATACACCTATTTTTGTTGCTATATTTTTCAATACTCTAATCTGCTTAGTTGCTCAAAAATACACTATTTGTATGGTTAGCAAAAACCAAATAAAACTAATAACAAGTTTACATCAAAAAAAATACCGAAATAAAACCGGCTTGTTTATAGTTGAAGGGTTAAAAGGTATTTCGGAATTTTTAAACTCTTCGTTTAAACTTGATGCATTATATACGACAGACAATACTGTTTTTGATGTTCCTCCTCATAAAAAAAATCTAATAACAGAAAAAGAGCTACGTAAAATAAGTGGTCTTGTAACACCTAATAAGGCGCTGGCAACGTTTAAAATTCCGGAGCCTAAACCTATACAAGATAATAAGTTTACAATAGCGTTAGATAATGTTAGAGATCCCGGTAATTTAGGAACAATTATTAGGTTGTGCGATTGGTTTGGAATAACACAATTAATCTGCTCTACAGAAACGGTAGACTGTTATAACCCAAAAGTTGTACAAGCAACAATGGGTTCTTTAACTAGAGTTAATGTTTATTATAAGCCTTTAGATTCTTTTTTAAAATCGGTTTCTATGCCGGTTTATGGCGCCTGTATGGACGGCGATAATGTGTACACAGCAAAATTAAAACAGCCTGCAGTACTTGTTATGGGAAACGAGGCTAACGGAATTAGCCATGAAGTAGAAAGTATGCTTTCTCAAAAAATAACAATACCAAGGTTTGGAAACATGCAGCAAACAGAAAGTTTAAATGTAGCAACAGCAACAGCTATACTGTTAAGCGAATTTAAAAGAAGGTAAAAAAACTACTCAAAAGTAAAGTTTATAAAAATCCCTCTTGAGTACATTCCGGCAACATTTCCGGTCCAAGGGCTATTTGGGTCTGCATCCGGTATAAGCTCATCGCTTAAGGCAAAAACCCCTCTAATAGAAGGAGAAAATTTAAAATACTCTAAGTAAAAGTCTATACCAAAACCAACTTCGTAGTAAAAGGTGTTTTTTTTCATTCTAAACTGTCCGGAGCTGTTATCTTCTTTGCTGTCTTCATTACTGCCTAAATTAATTGAAGTAGATAGCCCGCCAACAAGGTAAGGTTTCCAGTTTCCTAAACGTTTAGCATTTGCTTTTAATAATAGCGGAAAGTGAATGTAAGTAGATTTTACTTCTCGTACAGCATCTCTGGGTTCTGTAAAACCTTTAAAACCTAAATCTCTTTTTGTATAGTAAAGACCTGGCTCAAAACGTAAATCAAAATAATCATTTAAACGCAACTTCCCTATTAAACCAACATTAAATCCCATGGTTTTAGAAACCAATACTTCGCTGGTGTTTTCGTTGTACTCAAACTTAAAGTCGTATTGGTTTACACCTAAAAAGTACCCCCAGCTTATTGTTTTTTTATCAAAATTCTCAAGATTAATAATAGGGTCTTCGTTAAATTGAGCACTTGCTAACGGAGCAACTAAGATTAATAGTAAAAGAAAGCCAATTTTTTTCATACAATTATTTTGACGCTACATAAATTGTTGCTACCCCAAAGGTTTGAGGCAGATGGTTCACATTTATAAACCCAATTTTACGCAAAATATTGTTGAACTGTTCTCCATACGGAAATACAGAAGCAGATTCAGATAAATAACCATAGGCAGCATTGTCTTTAGAAAACCATTTGCCAATAGTAGGTAAAATGTATTTAGTGTATAAAAAATAACCCTGTTTGTAAGGCGTTTTAGTGGGTACAGAGGTCTCTAAAACCACAAAAGCTCCCCCCGGTTTTAAAACTCTATATATTTCTGAAAGCCCTTTTTCTAAGTTTTCAAAATTTCTAACTCCAAAAGCAACAGTTATAGCATCAAATTCATCATTTTTAAAGGGCAAATTTTCACTATCTCCTAACTGCAAATCAATAACATTTTGCAGTCCTTTTTTAGCTACTTTTTGTTTGCCCACCTCAAGCATCCCTTTAGAGATGTCTAATCCTATAATTTTTTTTGCACCGGTTTTAACTAAACTAATTGCTAAATCTCCGGTGCCGGTGGCAATATCTAAAACGGTACTGGGTTGTTGTTTTTTTACCAAAGCAACAACACGTTTACGCCATTTAATGTCTATACCAAAAGAGATTACACGGTTAAGCCCGTCGTAATCTTCAGAAATGGTATCAAACATTTTAGTAACCTGTTGTTTTTTTCCGAGGTTAGACTCTTTATATGGAGTTACATTTTTGGGCATGTAAAATTTTTTGGCAAAGATAATACAATGCCACTTAACGTATAGAATATAAATTCATTACTTAAATGCGTTATATTTGCATAACAATTGCAAATTAGTTGCTTACGTTTACATGAAAATAATAATAGCAGGTGCCGGTGAAGTTGGTTTTCACTTGGCAAAACTTCTTTCTTACGAGGCACAAGATATTACGCTAATAGATACTCATAAAGAGAGCCTACTTTATGCCGATAACCATTTAGACATTAAAGTTTTAAAAGGAGACGCAACTTCTATTTCTGTATTAAAAGAAGCTAACGTACAAAACTCTGATTTGGTTATTGGAGTAACATCGTCTGAGACAACAAACATTACACTTTGTTTGCTTGCTAAGCAACTTGGATGTAAAAGAACAATTGCACGTATATCTAACACGGAATTTGTTTACAATAAAGAAGAAATAAAATTTACCGATTTAGGAATAGACGAACTCATTTCGCCGGAACAACTGGCAGCATCCGAAATTCAATTGCTTTTAGACCAATCTGCTTTTAGTGACACCTACGAGTTTGAAGACGGTGCTTTAATAATGGTAGGGACATCATTGCAACGCACAGCTCCATTTGTGGGTAAATCGGTTAAAGAGGCAGCAAATATTTTTCCTGAATTACACTTTATGCCAATTGCAGTACAGCGTTTTGGCACACAATACACTTTAATACCAAGAGGTGATACCCAATTTAAAGAAGGAGATATTGTGTATTTTATAACTACTCCCGAAGGGGTAGAAAAACTTTACACGCTAACCGGAAAAACTAAAGAAGATATTAAGCGTGTAATGATTTTAGGTGGAAGTAAAATAGGATTTAAAACTGCCAGAGATCTTTGCACAAATAAATTCTCTGTAAAACTTATTGAAAAAGATAAGGAAAAAGCCTTTGATTTAGCCGACACCTTGCCCAATGCACTGGTAATTAACGGAGATGGCAGGAATGTTGAGCTTTTAGACGAAGAAGACCTTTCAGAAATGGATGCCTTTATCTCTGTTACCGGAAACTCAGAAACAAACATCATGTCTTGCTTGGTTGCTAAATCAAAAAACGTAAAGAAAACCATAGCTTTGGTTGAGAATATGGATTATTTTCAGCTATCGCAATCTATTGGAATTGATACTTTAATCAACAAAAAACTTCTCGCGGCCAATCATATTTTCAGGCATGTTAGAAAAGGAGAAGTAGTTGCTTTAACCCGATTAAACAATTTGAATGCAGAGATTTTAGAATTTGAGGTTAAACCAACATCAGAAGTAAACGGAAAAATCATAAAAGAAATAGATTTTCCGAGGTCTGCCATAATAGGAGGTGTAGTAAGAAACGGAGAAGGTATTATTGCGCTGGGAGACTTTTTAATTAAAACCGGAGATAGAGTGGTAGTATGCTGTTTACCGCGATCTATAAATAAAGTAGAGAAGCTTTTCTTATAAAACATGAAAAAGCTAAATTCTAAAATTATTTTTCACCTAATGGGGCTACTGTTAGTATGTAACGGTGGCTTTATGCTTTTAGCTGCTTTGGTAAGTGCTATTTATAATGATGGCATTACCATGCAATTAAGCATATCTGTTTTAGCAACTGTACTTGCGGGCGGGTTGCTTATGTATAATACTCGAGACCATAAAAAAGAGGTTAAAAAAAGAGAAGGATATATAATTGTTGCTTGTGGTTGGCTTATAATGGTGCTTTCCGGAATGTTACCCTACTTAATTTCTAAATCTATTCCGGATGTTACTAACGCTTTTTTTGAAACTATGTCTGGTTACACAACTACAGGAGCTTCTATTTTAGATGATGTAGAATCGTTACCTGAAGGAATTTTGTTTTGGCGTAGCATGACCCATTGGATTGGAGGAATGGGAATTATAGTTTTAGCAATTGCCATTTTACCAATTTTAGGAATAGGAGGGATGCAATTGTTTGCAGCCGAAGCACCCGGTCCGAGTGCCGACAAGCTTCACCCCAGAATTACAGATACTGCCAAAAGATTATGGCTTATTTATGTTGGCTATACCTTAGCAGAAACTCTTTTGTTAAAATTGGCCGGGATGAGCTTTTTTGATGCCATCAATCATTCTATGGCAACGCTTTCTACCGGAGGGTTTTCTACAAAAAATGATAGTCTAGCGCATTGGAGCAATCAACCAATAATACAATACATTGTTATCTTTTTTATGTTTTTGGCCGGGAGCAATTTTGTGCTTAGTTACTTTGCGTTTAAGGGTAAGGTTCAAAAAATAATTAAAGACGAAGAATTTAAGTTTTATTCCCTTTTTATACTGTTTTTTACAATTGTTACTGCTTTAGTAATTTATTTTAAAGCAAATGTTCCCGTATCTGATTATCACCCTATGGTTTTTGGAGAACTTGAAAGTTCAATAAGGCATGCACTTTTTCAGGTGGTAGCTGTTGTTACAACAACCGGTTTTGTTACTGCAGATTTTACATCGTGGACACCTTTTTTAACCGTATTTTTTTTCGGGTTAATGTTTTTAGGAGGTTCGGCAGGTTCTACTGCCGGTGGAATAAAAGTTGTTCGCCATTTACTCACCATAAAAAACGGCTTGTTAGAATTTAAACGAACACTACACCCAAATGCTATTATTCCGGTTAGATTTAACAATAAAACAGTGTCTGAAAGCATTGTTTACACCATTCTTGGTTTTTTTGTGCTCTACATGCTATCATTTATAATAGGAGCGCTGGTTTTGAGTTTAATGGGGTTAGATTTTGAAACAGCCATAGGAGGTGCAGCATCTTCATTAGGTAATGTAGGTCCGGCTTTTGGAGATTTAAATCCGTTAAGTAATTTTAATAGTCTTCCCAATGCTGGTAAGTGGTGGTGCTCATTTTTAATGCTTATTGGTAGGTTAGAGCTGTTTACGGTTCTTATATTATTTACCCCATATTTTTGGAAAAAAAGTTAATATTTTGTTAAAAAGGGGAATATTCCCCTGAAAACAAGTTTGTTATTTAGAAAAATATTAAACATATTTGCGTGTGAATTATACTACAAAACGCATGCAGATTTTTAAGAACCCAAGCCATAACGAGATTTTTTTGTTGTTTTTTGTGGTAGTAGTAACCTTCTTGGCTTACCTATTTGCAAACTTTGAGGTGCTTAGCGTTTTTAATAAAGATAGTTGGAGTCAAGATTCTTATTTTGGTTTTAGTGCTGCATGGTGTTTAGTTTTATTTAGCAGTTTAAACGTGTTCATATTTTTTGGAGTAAGAGAGTTTTTTAGACAATATACCCAAACACTCCCAAATTCTTTCATAGCTGTAAGTGGCATAATCCTTTTTTATATTCTTATTAGATTGGCTTTTAGCGTATAGAGAATAACTTCTACAAGTAATTTTCTGTATCTTTATAGTGAATGTGGAGTCCAGATACCACAACAAAAAACGGGGTAAATCCGAAAAAACCATAGGAGTAGGAATTAAAGTTCAAGGTGATGCCAAAGTATGTTATTGAAAGAGAGATTCCGGGTGCTGGTAATTTAACTTCAGAACAGTTAAAGGGAATTTCTGAAACTTCTTGCGGAGTTTTAAATGAGTTAGGACCCAAAATACAGTGGGTGCAAAGCTATGTAACAGACAATAAGGTGTATTGTGTTTATAATGCACCAAACGAAGATATGGTGAGAGAGCACGCTAAGTTAGGAGGATTTCCTGCTAATAAAATTAGTAGAGTAGCTACCATAATAGACCCCACTACTGCCGAATAAACTAAAGTTAATCTTTAGTTTTTGTTATTCTACAAAATAAAACTTGCCTACAAAACAAATTAGTTAATTAAATTTAGCAGATTTAATTAGAAATCTGTCATAAGAGCTATATGCTTTTTTTAACTCAAAAAAACATTTTTATGCTAAATAAAGCAGATTGAAAGCGGTTAGCTTAAAGCTTTTTTAATTCGGCTTAAAGCTTCACGTAACTCTTTTTCTGATGCTGCATATGAGATTCTGATGCAATTAGGACTTCCAAAAGCTTCGCCGGTAACAGTAGCTACATTGGCTTCTTCTAATAAAAATAATGACAAATCTGTAGCATTATTAATTTTCTTTCCTTTAAAAGTCTTCCCGAAAAGAGCAGATACATCTGGGAACACATAAAAAGCACCCTCCGGCACATTTACTTTAAACCCGTCTATCTCTGATAAAAGTTTTAAGACAATATCTCTTCGAGCCTTAAACTCGTCTACCATATACTTTATCTTATCGGGAGTGGCGGTTACAGCAGCAATGGTTGCTCTTTGGGCTATAGCATTAGCTCCGCTGGTAATTTGTCCTTGCATTTTACTACAAGCTTTAGCAATAAACTCGGGAGCGCCAATATAACCAATACGCCAACCAGTCATTGCAAAAGCTTTAGAGACTCCATTAACAGTAATAGTTCTGTTGTACATACCATCAATGCCGGCTATACTTACATGTTTTCCTGTAAAATTTATGTGCTCGTAAATTTCATCAGAAACTACATAAATATCGGGGTACTTTTGTAGCACTTGGGCTAAGGCTTCTAACTCTTCTTTACTGTAAACAGATCCGCTTGGATTACAAGGAGAGCTAAACCACAACATTTTAGTTTTTGGTGTTATGGCAGCTTCTAATTGCTCTGGAGTTATTTTAAAATCGGTTTTAATAGTTGTAGGAACTTCAACCGGAACACCTTCGGCAATTTTAACAATATCTCTGTAACTTACCCAATACGGGGCAGGTAAAATAACTTCGTCACCCGGATTTAGCATTACCAAGGCAACGTTAGCTAAAGATTGCTTTGCACCTGTAGATACTACAATTTGATTGGGTGAATAATCTAAGTTATTATCACGTTTAAATTTATGCGAAATAGCTTCGCGTAAATCGGTATAACCATTTACAGGCGGATAACTACTGTAATTATCATGTATGGCTTGTATAGCGGCTTCTTTAATAAACTCCGGAATATTAAAATCTGGTTCGCCTAAACTCAAACTTATAATGTCTACGCCTTGCTCTTTAAGTTCTCTTGCTTTGGCAGCCATTGCTAAAGTAGCCGATGTTGCCATGCTTTCAATCCTATTAGAAAGGTGTGATTTTGAAGTTTGAACAGCCATAACTATGATAATTGATAATCTGGTTTTTTACCTAATTCTTTTAAATGTTTAAAATGCGAAATTATAGCTTTTCTGGTAGATTTATACTCGTTATAGGGTAAATTAAATTCTTTTGCGGTTTGTTTAACAATTTTGGCAATTTTGTTATAATGAACATGACTAATATTTGGGAAAATATGATGCTCTACCTGATGATTTAATCCACCTGTAAACCAATTAACAATCTTGTTTTTAGTAGAGAAATTTGCCGTTGTAAATAACTGATGAATTGCCCAAGAGTTTTTCATGGTGCCGCCCTCGTCTGGTAACGGGGTTTCTGTTTCTTCAACAACATGCGCTAACTGAAAAACAATACTTAAAATTAATCCGGCAGTGTAATGCATTACAAAAAAGCCAATTAATACTTTCCACCAAGCTATATTTGAAATGAGTATGGGTAATAAAATCCAAATAGAAAGGTATATTATTTTTGTTATTATTAAAACGCTCCACTCTTTTGTAGGGTTAGGAAACTTTCCATAAGACAATTTTCTTTTTAAGTAACTGCGCATTTGCTTAAAATCTGTAGTAATTGCCCAGTTAATGGTTAGTAAACCGTATAGCAGAATAGAGTAGTAATGTTGAAATTGGTGAAAATAGCGCCATTTAGCATGTTTAGAAAACCTAATTATTCTACCGGCATCTAAATCTTCATCATGCCCATGAATATTAGTATAGGTGTGGTGTAGTACATTGTGTTGTACTTTCCAATTGTAAACATTTCCGGCAAGAATATACATGCTACCTCCCATCAGGTTGTTAATCCATTTTTTTGATGAATAAGAACCATGATTACCATCGTGCATTACATTCATACCAACTCCGGCCATTCCGATACCAATTACAATGGTTAAAAGCAACTGAATCCATTGGCTCATATTAATTGTTAGGATTAAAAAATAAGGAGTTAAAAACAATGCAAACATTACAGCAGTTTTCACATATAATTTCCAGTTGCCTGTACGTTTTATGTTGTTGTCTTTAAAGTACTGATTTACACGTTTGTTAAGGGTTTTGAAGAAATCTGATCGCTCTTTCCTAGAGAATCTAAGTGTAGGTTGAGACATAAAAATAATTGTAACTTAATAATATTTATTTGTGTCAAAAATACATATTTAAACCAAACAACCTTTTTATTTAATAAAATTTTACGAAGTCTAAAAACACTATTTTTGCTAAAAATTAAGCAAATTATGAGTGCAGACCTGGTGTTTAAGTATTTTCCCGATTTAACGTCCAACCAAAAAAATCAGATACTTCAGTTAGAAGAATTGTATAAATATTGGAATGCTCAAATTAATGTTATATCCAGAAAAGATATAGATTCTTTATACGAAAGGCACGTACTACATTCTTTAGCTATAGCAAAAGTTCAGCCTTTTTTACCGGGAGCACATATTCTAGATGTTGGTACAGGAGGAGGATTTCCGGGCATACCATTGGCAATTTTATTTCCTGAAACCAACTTTTACCTTACAGATGCAATTGCTAAAAAAATAAAAGTGGTAGATGCTGTGGCAAAAGAGCTTAATTTAACAAATGTAACAGCATCACATATTAGAGCAGAAAAAGTAAAAGATCAGTTTGATTTTATTGTAAGCAGAGCAGTAACCAATATGCCTGATTTTGTGAAGTGGGTAAGAGGAAAAGTAAAAAAGAAATCAGAACACCAGCTTAAAAACGGAATTTTATATTTAAAAGGAGGCGATTTAACCGAAGAATTATCACAGTATAAAACGGTTAAACTTTATAATATTTCTGAGTTTTTTTCTGAACCTTTTTTTGAGACTAAAAAAGTGGTTCATTTGCCGTTAAAGTTTAAAGGATAAATAAAGAAAAGGCTGCCTTTGTTGGCAGCCTATTTTATATTAACCTAAAAAAGGATATCTGTAATCTGTTGGTGGTACAAAAGTTTCTTTAATGAGTCTTGGAGACACCCAACGTAATAAGTTTTGGGCACTACCGGCTTTATCATTTGTACCGGAAGCTCTTGCTCCACCAAATGGTTGTTGTCCAACAACGGCTCCTGTTGGTTTGTCGTTTACATAGAAGTTACCTGCACAATTTTCTAGAGCTTTAGTAGCTTCATCTATAGCATATCTGTCTTTAGAGAAAATAGCTCCAGTTAATGCATATTCTGAAGTTTCGTCTACTAATTTTAATGTATTGCTCCACTCGGCATCTTCATAAATATAAACCGTTACTACAGGACCAAAAAGCTCGGTCTCCATAGTTGTGTATTTAGGGTTAGTTGTTAAAATTACAGTTGGCTCAATAAAATATCCTTTAGATTTATCGTAACTACCACCGGCAATAATTTCTGCATCGCTATCTTTTTTAGCTTGTTCTATATAGCTCACAAGCTTATCAAAAGAAGCTTCATGAATTACTGCAGTAATAAAGTTACTCATATCTTCCGGAGAGCCTATTTTAAAAGACTTTACGTCTTCTTTTACAAACTCTAAAATTTGGTCTGCTTTAGATTTTGGTAAGTAAACTCTCGAGGCTGCACTACATTTTTGACCTTGGAACTCGAATGCTCCACGTGTAATAGCAGTAGCTACCTCTTTAGCATTGGCGCTAGGGTGTGCAATAATAAAGTCTTTACCTCCTGTTTCTCCTACTATTCTTGGATAGGTTTTGTAGGTATGAATGTTGTTACCTATTTTTTTCCAGAGTTCTTTAAATACAAAAGTAGATCCTGTAAAATGTATTCCAGAAAAATCAGGACTAGCCAGAACAGTATCTGTAATCATAACAGGATCACCGCAAACCATATTAATTACACCGTCCGGTAATCCGGCTTCTTTAAATACTTCCATAATTACATTAGCAGAGAATACCTGGCTGTCACTTGGTTTCCAAACAACTACATTACCCATCATGGCTGCACTTGCTGGTAGGTTACCGGCAATTGCTGTAAAGTTGAAAGGAGTAACAGCATACACAAAACCTTCTAGAGGTCTGTACTCTACACGGTTCCAGATTCCTTCTGAAGATTCAGGTTGCTCTTGATAAATTTGAGCCATAAACTCTACATTAAAACGCAAGAAGTCTATAAGCTCGCAAGCAGAATCTATCTCTGCTTGGTGTATGGTTTTAGATTGCGCTATCATTGTAGCTGCATTTAGTTTAGCTCGGTAAGGTCCGGCAATTAATTCTGCAGCTTTTAAGAAAATTGCTGCACGTTGCTCCCAAGTAAGTGCAGCCCACTCTTTTCTGGCTTTAAGCGCCTCTGAGATGGCTTTTTCTACATGTTCTTTGTTTGCTGTATGATAGTGGCCAACCACATGTTTATGGTCGTGTGGAGGAGACATTGGTTTTGTGTTGCCTGTTTTTATTTCTTCGCTACCAATGTAAAGCGGAACCTCCATGTTGCCATTGTAATACTCTTTGTATTGTTTTAAAACGGCTTCACGTTCAGGTGTTCCCGGAGCGTAAGATTTAACAGGTTCATTTATAGCAGTTGGTACTTGAAAAAATCCTTTTCCCATGGTTATATGGTGTTTTTATGATTAATTGCATGCAAAGGTAAGAAAACGCATGCGCTTTTTCTAACTTCATTATGAAAGCTTTATCAATCTTAATGAGAGTAATAAAAGATTAGTTTATTGCAAAAGGAGCACAGAGTTTAAATGTAGGTATAAATACTCTAAAACGACGTGTGGTAGTGAAGTTAATCATGTTAAAATAACCTCGCATAGAGCCAATAGGAGAAGTAAGTAAACACCCGGAACTATAGGTATAAACTTCACCGGGTTTTAAAACCGGTTTTTTTCCTATAACGCCTTCACCATCTACAATTTCTATATCGTTTAAAGAATCAAAAATTTGCCAGTGGCGCGATGTGAGTTGTACGGTGTCTTTACTTTGGTTTTCTATAGAGATTCTGTATCCAAAAGCATAGTTCATTTTGTAGTTTTTGAAGAAAGTGCCTTCAAAACTAGTTTCAACAGAAATTTTTATGCCTTTGGTTACTTGTGTAATCATACCACTAATACGTAAAAACGCTTCCTATTAAGAAAATTAAGGCCGAAACGCTTGCTAAGGTAAAAAAAATAGTGTTAAGAAACATAAATTTAACAAATGTTTTGATTTTGCTTTGCTCGTAAAATACATACATGGCTCTTAAAAGGTATAACGAAAACAAAATCAGAAAAATACCCGAAGAATCTACCTCTAAAAAGGTGTCAATAATAAACGAAAAAATCAGTAAAATTATAAGCATAGATTGGGTGTGAAAACTAAACACCAGGTGGTCCATATAATTAAATTTTCGTTTAGAATAAATCAACCAAATAAATACTGCAAAAACAGGTAAAAAGAAAAATATTAAAAAAGGAAGTTTTGATATTAAAGAGCTTATAAAAGATCCTGGTTGCTGCATGCTTTTAAGAATGCTTTTACTCATATTAAACGAAAGCCGATTTTCAAAAGTGTTAGTAATTTGTAGTGAGTCTTTGGCTTCGGTAAAAGTGTAATACTTTTTTTGTTTAATAGCGTTTTGAAAAAAATCTATTTTAACACTTAACCGTTCTACAAAACTTAAAGAGTCAGTTTGTTTAAAAAATTTTTTAGGGCTGGCTAAATTAATTGAGTCTTGGTTTCTTTTTAAATTCTGAATAGAATCTAAATTTAAAGAATCTAATGCTCCAAGTACCTGTGCTTGCTCTTTGGGGTTTTTTATGTTGGCTTTAATTGGGCTTTTTGCAGCAGTTGTAAATGTTTGGTTTGTTAAATTGTCACCAAATCTATCTATATCGCTTAAGTTGCTTGTGCAATTAAGCATTAAAAAATACACTATACATAAGCTTAGTAAAAATCTAAACGGATTGGTGTAAGCAACACGCTTACCGTTAATATATTCTTTGGTGATTTTACCGGGTTTAAAAATTAGGGCTGCCAGTGTTTTTCTAATCTTAGAATCGTACGAAATAAAACTGGAAAAAAACTCGTCTATAACATCTTTAAAACTAATTTTCTTTGTGCTGTTTATTTGAGAGCAATTAGGGCAGTATTTATCGCTAATATCTAACGGATGATTACAATTTAAGCATTTTACACCTCGGTATTGTTTGGCGTAACGTTTAGACGGGATGGGTTTGTTAGAGCTCATTGTGATAGTTAGTTGGTTATTGTTTCTCCGTTTGCACTTCCTATCCCTATAATATTGTCGTACTGACCACCAAAATCTCGATAATATACCAACACTAAATAATTATTTTCTGTTTGGTAGTGATTGCCTCCAAGAGCATTGTAACGTATTTCTCCGTTTGGCGAAACCAATACATATTTATAGTTGTAAAATCCTTGTTTTAAAAGTAATGAGCCTTCTAAAGTATTAGTGCTCTCATTGTAGGTTAGTTTGTTTTCTGTAGTTAACGCATAATTGTTAAACTTACCAAAAACATACACATCTTGTAGACCAATATCTTGGTTATAGCCCAAGCTAAAATGTACTTTGGTGTACTCTGCTTCTGTTCTATTTTCTGTGCCTTGCAGCGTACGTATTAAAAAATCACCATTTATATCCGGAAAGTAAGTGTATGGGTCTTTATTTCGCGCATAATCTGTAAATAGGTAATGATTGTAAAGTTCTTTAAGTTCTATTTTTCCTATAGATGCTGTATTTACTCTTAAATCTTTAGTGTCTACATTATAATATTCATTACCGCCTTCAAATCGGGTTTCATTATCGTACCTATAAATTAAATTGCTGCCAACAGTAAATTGTGGGGCAATATCAAAAATGGCAGTAGGCCAATGGTAATTTTGTAATATGGCTATTTTAATTTCTTGTTTAGGATTTACAATCTGAAAATTGTTTGAGTTTATGGTAAATTGTACAACCTGATGAGTGTTTATATAATTAAAATCGCGCGAGCGTTTAATAGTTACACCAACAGAAACTAAATCTTTGTAAACAACAAAACGTCGCGAGAACATAAGCTCATCAAACCTGTTATATATTTCTAATACATAATTACCGGAAAGCTTAAATTTAGTTCTGCTATTGGGTAATTTAAGCTCGTAATGAGAGTAGGGTTGTAATGTGCCATAAGAGTTCTGATAGGTTAAAATACGTTGGTTGTCTACACCTTGTAAGTATTGCGATTTAACCAGATTAGAGGGTGTCCAGTCGTAATTGCAATGTATTAATTTGTAATAGTAATCTTCTTCTTGAGCAGAAATATCATCAAAACTTAAATAAATAGGTTCTCCAAGTTTAACAACCGGAAATTGATCTCCTTCATTATCTCCTTTAAAAATAATGGTTTTAATATAGTTAGGAGGTTCTACTTCTTGTATAGCTTCTTGGCTGTAAGTACATATAGAAAATAAAAGCACCAGCCAAATAAACTTATTTGTATGCATGATGGTATTATGAGTTACAGAGGTAAATATACATAAATTACCAGCCTAAGCACGATTATTTATTTAGAATGATTATAAATAATAAACTTATATATGTACTCCCTTATTTTCATATAGAATTTCGTAAATTTGCACGACTTTTTCAAAATAAACACTAATCTTATATAAAAGCTTATGTCAAACGACATTAGAATAAAAAAAGGTCTGGACATAAAATTAGTAGGTGAAGCAGAAAAAGCAACAGAAAAAGCTATTGTTAGCAATTTTTGCACCATCAGACCTGAAGACTTCCACGGTGTTATTCCAAAATTAGTTAAAAAAGTAGGCGAAAAAGTAAAAGCAGGAGAGACTGTTTTTTACGATAAGTCTAACGAAGATGTAAAATTTGTTTCGCCGGTTTCTGGTGAAATAGTTGATGTAGTTCGTGGAGAGAAGAGACGTATATTGGCCATAAAAATTCAGGCCGATAAAGAACAGGTGTATCAAGAAAATGCGGTTATAGATGTTAATGCGGCAGGTGCCGACGAGATTAAATCGCATTTATTAGCAACAGGATGTTGGCCTTTTATCAAGCAACGTCCTTATGATATTATTGCTAAACCAAACAGAACACCTAAAGCCATTTTTATTTCGGGTTATGCTACAGCACCGTTAGCAGCAGATTACGATTATGTGCTACAAGGTAAAGAAGCGCAATTGCAAGCTGCAGTTACAGCTTTAGGTAAATTAACCTCAGGAAAAGTTCATGTTTGTGTTGGTAAAAAATCTAACTCACCATTAGCAAACTTAAACGGAATTACACTACATAAAGTTTCTGGTCCGCATCCGGCCGGAAATGTTGGTGTTCAAATCAACAAAATAGATCCTATAAACAAAGGAGAAGTTGTTTGGACTGTAACTCCGCAAGATTTAGTGATTATTGGAGATTTGTTATTAACCGGAAAATTTAATGCAGAACGTATTGTTGCTTTAGTAGGTTCGGCAATACAAAAACCACGCTATTTTGTAACAAAAATAGGTAGTGAGGTTGCAACAATGATATATGATAAAGGTGTTGAAAAAGACGCTAATGTTCGTATTATTTCCGGAAATGTACTAACCGGTAAGCAAGTTCAGCCGGACGGTGCATTAGATTACTACAGCAATACCATAACAGTAATACCGGAAGGAGATGACTATGAGTTTTTTGGTTGGAACAAGCCGGTGTTCGACAAGGTTTCTACCACTAGAGCACTAACGTTCTCATGGTTATTCCCGAATAAAAAATATGATTTAGATACCAATACAAACGGAGAGCACAGAGCTTTTGTTTTAACCGGAAATTATGAAGAAGTGTTCCCGTTTGATATTTACCCGATGCAATTGCTCAAGGCCTGCATGTACAAGGATTTAGACGAGATGGAAGCGTTAGGTATGTACGAAGTAGCGCCAGAAGACTTTGCACTTACAGAGTTTGTGTGCGTATCTAAGCAACCACACCAAAAAATAATTAGAGAAGGTTTAGACTTAATGATTAAAGAAATAGGATAACCATGGGTTTAAAGAGTAATTTGCACAAGCTAAAAGAAAAGTATAAAGGCACTAAAATGGCTCCGGCCTTTAATGCCATTCATACGTTTTTATACACTCCTAACGAAACAACTCACGGAGGAACTCATATTAAAGCAGCCGATGATCTTAAGCGTACCATGAACACCGTTATTATGGCGTTGGTACCTTGCTTAATTTTCGGGATGTTTAATGCAGGATATCAGCATTATTTAGCTTTAGGAACTATTGATGCTGCTACCGGATTTTTTGATACTGCATTCTGGAATTTAGATAACTTTATAATTGGCTTACAAAAAGTATTGCCTCTTGTTGTAGTATCATACGGAGTGGGTCTTGTTATAGAATTTATTTTTGCTGTAATAAAAGGCCACGAAGTAGAAGAAGGATACCTTGTAACAGGAATGTTAGTGCCTTTAATTGTTCCTGTTGATTTACCACTTTGGATGCTTGCTGTTGCAGTAGCATTTGGAGTAATAATAGGGAAAGAGGTATTTGGTGGTACAGGAATGAATATTCTTAACCCTGCACTTACTGTAAGAGCCTTTTTATTCTTTGCTTACCCAACCTGGATGAGTGGAGACAAAGTATGGGTTCACGGTGCAGTTGAGCGTGCAGGAACTCCAGATGCTATTTCCGGAGAAACCATTTTAGGTAGCTTGGCTCAAAACCAAGAAGTAAGCTACTCTATTGCAGATATGTTCTATGGTTTTATTCCGGGTTCGGTTGGAGAAACTTCAACATTACTTATTCTCTTAGGAGGATTATTCTTAATATTCACCAAAATTGGAAGCTGGAGAATTATGCTCTCATCTGTATTAGGAGCCATAGCTATGGGGCTAATATTTAACTATGTAGTAGATGCAGGTATTATAACAGAGAGCAGCAAGTTTTACGGCTTAATGAGTACTGAATTCTGGCAACACCTGTTAATTGGTGGTTTTGCATTTGGTACAGTATATATGGCTACAGATCCTGTAACAGCTTCACAAACCAATACAGGAAAATGGATTTACGGATTCTTAGTAGGTTTCATATCAATTTTAATTAGAGTATTTAACCCGGCTTACCCAGAAGGTGTAATGTTGGCAATTTTATTAATGAATGTGTTTGCGCCTACTATAGATCATTACGTAATACAAGCCAACGTAAAACGAAGAATGAAACGTTTAAAAGCAAAAACTGCCTAAGAGATGGAAAACAGAACTGAAAAAAATTCATATACCGTTCTCTTTGCTGTAGGAATGGTAATTGTTGTAGGCTCATTGTTAGCTTTTGTTGCAGCATCGCTTAAAGACACTATTACAGAAAATAAGCGCTTAGAGAAGCAACAAAACATTTTGTATGCAATGGGAATTAACAACAATCAAGATACCGGAGTAGAATTTGTATCTACTACCGAAGCTCCCGAGCTATTCTCTAAATACATAAAAAAACAATTAGTAATACAAGATGGCAAGGTTACAGAAGATGACCAAGCTTACTTAATAGATGTTAAAAAAGAGAAAGCATTAGCAAAAGACCCATCGTATAGTAGAAGATTACCGCTTTTTGTTGGAGAAAAAGACGGTAAAACATATTACGTAGCACCAATTTACGGAAAAGGATTATGGGATGCTATCTGGGGATATGTAGCTATGGATGAGAATATGGTTGTTCAAGGTGTATTCTTTGATCATAAAGGAGAAACCCCCGGTTTAGGAGCTAATATTAAAGAGCGTTTTTTTATGGATGATTTTACCGGAGAACATCTTTTAGATGAAAACGGAAACTTTAAAGGAATAACTGTTGCCAAAGGAAACGCAGATCCTAAAAACGAAGATAAAACCGATAATGAAGTAGATGCCATAGCAGGTGCTACTATTACCGGAGATGGTGTTTCGGCAATGATTAAAAGCGATCTTAAACTGTATGTTCCTTTCTTTAAAAACTTAAAAAACTAATTTTTTATGGGACTTTTATCAAAAAAAGATGCCAAGTTAATTTTAGATCCGTTAGCAGATAACAACCCTATTACCATACAAGTATTAGGTATCTGTTCTGCCTTGGCAATTACAGCAGAGTTAAAAGCCTCTATAGTAATGGCAATCTCTGTACTTTTTGTAATGGGAGTTGGTAACGTAGTTATCTCTTTAATTAGAAATATAATTCCTTCAAAAATTAGAATTATAGTACAATTAACAGTAGTTGCATCTTTAGTAATTATTGTAGACTTAGTGTTAAAAGCTTTTGCTTATGAGCTCAGCAAAACTCTTTCTGTATTTGTTGGGTTAATTATTACCAACTGTATTATTATGGGACGTTTTGAGGCCTTTGCTCTTGGTAATGGTCCTTGGCGCTCATTTTTAGATGGTATAGGTAATGCATTGGGTTACGGAGTAATTTTAATTATTGTAGGATTTTTTAGAGAGTTACTTGGATCAGGAACATTATTAGGGTTTAAAGTTTTAGGAGATCCAATAGAGAAAACCGGACTATATGCTTTTGGTTATGAAAACAATGGGTTTATGTTGTTATCGCCAATGGCGCTTATAGTAGTAGGAATTATCATTTGGGTTCAACGCTATAAAAATAGAGCCTTAATAGAAGACTAAGGTAGTTGAATGTGTTAATCGTATAAAACAATCGATTACAGAAAACTAAAAAATTATGGAACACATAGAATTATTTTTTAAATCAATATTCATAGATAACATGGTATTTGCCACATTCTTAGGAATGTGTTCTTACCTTGCTGTTTCTAAAAAGGTTTCAACTGCCGTAGGTCTTGGGGCAGCAGTAATATTTGTATTAGCTATTACAGTACCATTAAACTGGTTGCTAGATCAATATATTTTACAAGAAGGAGCTTTAGCTTGGTTAGGCGAAGAATTTGCTAGCTATGATTTAAGCTTCCTTTCGTTTATTATGTTCATTGCTACCATTGCAACCATGGTACAGCTTGTAGAGATTATTGTAGAGAAATTTTCTCCGGCACTATATAACTCGCTTGGTATTTTCTTACCACTAATTGCAGTTAACTGTGCTATACTTGGAGGGTCTCTATTTATGCAATCAAGAGAAATAGCAACACTCGGGTTGGCATTTAACTACGGAGTATCGTCTGGTATTGGTTGGTTTTTAGCCATACTTGCTATTGCAGCAATTAGAGAAAAAATAAGATACTCTAATGTGCCTGCTCCCTTACGTGGACTTGGTATTACCTTTATAATTACAGGGCTTATGGCTATTGGTTTTATGAGTTTTGGAGGAATGCTTACCGGAGGTGATGAAGAGGCAAAACCTAAAACAGAAGCTGTAAAAACCGATACAAAAAAACAAGAAAACAAATCGTTAGCCGATAATAAAACTAAAGTAGTAGAATAACATGATTTTAGCCGCAAGTACATTCGGAATCGTAGCAGCAACAGTAGCAGCATTCTTATTTGTTACCTTACTTTTAGTTGCATTGCTATTGTTTGTTAAGCAAAAATTATCGCCATCCGGACCGGTAAAAATTACCATAAATGGTGAAAAAGAAATAGAAGTTGCTTCGGGAGGATCATTACTATCTACCCTTGGTAACAGCAAAATATTTTTACCTTCTGCATGTGGTGGAGGTGGTACCTGTATTCAATGTGAGTGTAAAGTACTTTCCGGTGGTGGAGAGCCTTTACCAACAGAAACGCCTCACTTTACAAGAAAAGAATTGCAAGAAGGGGCTCGTTTGGCATGCCAAGTAAAAGTAAAGCAGGATATGGAAATTACCATTCCTGAAGAAGTATTTGGTATTAAAAAATGGGAAGCAACTGTTGTTAGAAACTATAACGTAGCATCGTTTATTAAAGAGTTTGTAGTAGAGATTCCTGAAGATATGAACTACAAACCGGGAGGTTACATTCAGATAGAAATCCCTCCTTGTGAAATTAAATATACAGACATAGATATTACTGCGCACCCACAAGAACACCCGGGTGAGCCAGATAAGTTTAAATTAGAGTGGGATAAATTCAACCTGTGGTCTTTAGTAATGAAAAATGATGAGGTTGTAGAGCGTGCTTACTCTATGGCATCTTATCCGGCAGAGGGTAGAGAAATTATGTTAAACGTTCGTGTTGCTACTCCACCATGGGATAGAAACAAAAACGATTGGATGGATGTAAACCCAGGTATTGCATCATCATATATTTTCTCTAGAAAACCGGGGGATAAAGTAACAATCTCAGGTCCTTATGGTGAGTTCTTTATAAATGAGTCTGATGCAGAAATGTTATATGTTGGTGGTGGTGCAGGGATGGCTCCAATGCGCTCACACTTATATCACTTATTTAAAACATTAAAAACAAACAGAAAAGTTACTTACTGGTATGGTGGTCGTTCTAAACGTGAGCTGTTTTACTTAGATCACTTTAGAGAGTTAGAAAAAGAGTTCCCTAACTTTAGATTCTTTGTAGCGCTTTCAGAACCACTTCCGGAAGATAACTGGAAAGTTAAGAAAGATATTAACGATGAAGAAGGTGATGGTTTTGTAGGTTTTGTACACAATTGTGTTATTGAGCACTACTTAAATCACCATGAAGCCCCAGAAGATATAGAACTTTATTTCTGTGGACCGCCATTAATGAACAAAGCGGTACAAAAAATGGGAGAAGATTTTGGTATCCCAGATGAAAATATTCGATTTGATGATTTCGGAGGTTAAAATCGAATTATTAACTCCATTCAAAAAAAAAGCCGAGGTATTCACCTCGGTTTTTTTGTTCTTAACAAAAAACCTTTAGTTTTTTAAGCCCCAATTATATGTTATTTTTGTAATATGAGCAGACCACTAACAAAGCAAGAAATGCACAACCTGGCAATGAATCTGGTTGGTAGAGATTTAGAGAAGCGAGGGTTTGAGTTTATTGCAGTAAACAGCAAATTAAAAAAGCATCCGCAATTCGTTTGTATAGACAAAAACAAACAATATTTTTTTGTAATAGTTAGGGTAGTTATTTTACCTGAAAACCCTAATAATTATGATGTAGTTTGGATGGAAACTTTTAAAAAGCACGCTCAAAAACACAATGCAAAAGTGCTTTATGCCGGTGTTGGTTTGGGTAATCCTAACGGAGAAGATTTGCCTATATATTTAAATGAAGAGTATTTACTAGAATATAACGGCATACAATTTATAGATACAAACTTTAATTAGTACAGAGTACATGCAACGTTTAGCTGTTTTTATAACTTTATTTTTACTTATTAGCTGTAATAACCCAAGTGCTGTAAAACTCTCAGGGCCGGTTTTTGGAACATCTTATAACATACAATACTGCCATGAAAATAATATAAATTTTGAGGCTCAAATAGACAGTTTGTTTTACGTAGTAAACAAATCTATGTCTACCTACATACCTACATCAATTATATCTAAAGTAAATAGCAATCAATTAGATTCTGTAGATTATCACTTTAAAAAAGTTTTTAATACCTCTAAACAAATTTATACAGAAACTAATGGTTATTTTGATCCTACCATTGGTATTGTTGTTAATGCATGGGATTTTGGCCCTGAAGGTAAAATTGCTCAATTAGATAGCCTTAAAATAGATAGTTTAATGCAGTTTGTTGGTCTTGACAAAGTGAAATTAACCAACAAAATAATTACCAAACCCAAAGGAACTTTTATAGATTTTAATGCTATTGCTAAAGGGTATGCCGTAGATGTTGTTGCAGAGTTTTTAAAAACCAAAGGTGTTACGAATTTTTTAGTTGAAATAGGAGGAGAAATTAGGGTTTCCGGAAAAAATGTAGAAAAAAATAGCGATTGGAAAATTGGCATAGATGATCCTAATTTTTCTGGAGAGCAACATTACAGCAAGGTAATTTCACTTACCAATGCCGCAATGGCTACATCGGGTACTTACAGAAAATTTAAAATAGATGAGCATGGTAACAGATATGCTCATATTATAAATACACAAACCGGATATCCTTCTAAAACAAATATTTTGAGCGTATCGGTTATTGCTCCAACCTGTATGGAGGCAGATGCTTATGCAACAGCTTTTCAGGCTATGGGAATACAAAAAATAAAAAGTTTTTTAAAGCTAAAACCAGATATTAAGGCGTATTTAATTTTTGAAAATTCTAAAAACGAGTTAGAAACGCTCTCTATTAATAATTTTCCGGAAAAATAGTAATATTTATTTTTTAACCACCGGAATTATTTCGCCCTCAGCCAAGCAATACCGTAAAATTTGTTCTTTACTTAAGGTGGCTGTGTAGTTTACTTGCAATACTTTAAAACCAATACTTTCTAATTTAGAAAAATAATCTTTACCGTAAATTCTAACATGATCATACTGACCAAAAATTCGTGCTCTTTCTTTTTTATCTGTAATACTATTGTCTTCAAAAGTTACCTCTCTGTTTTTGTCTAAAGGAACTTGCAATATGGCAAAACCACCGGGTTTCAGCACTCTATAGAGTTCTTCCATTGCTTTAGTGTCATCTGTAATATGTTCTAAAACGTGATTGCAAAGTATTACATCAAACAAATTATCATTAAACGGTAAGTTGCAAATATCTGCTTTTACATCAGCTAAAGGAGAATGCAAATCGCAAGTGGTATAGGTAAGGTTTTCCATTTTTTTAAACCTGCTGTAAAATGCTTGCTCAGGTGCAATGTGGAGCACCTTTAATTTTTTTTCAAAAAAAGGAGTTTCGTTTTTTAAATACAACCAAAGTAACCTATGGCGTTCTAACGAGAGCGTAGAGGGAGAAAGCACATTACTTCTTTGAGTACCATATCCGTAAGGTAAAAAACGTTTAAAGCTTTTCCCATCAATAGGGTCGGTGTAGGTATTGCCTTTTAAAGCAAATGCTAAAAAAGGCCTAATTAAATAGCTTAATTTAATTAAAACAGGTCTTGGTATAGTATTTAAAACTAAGCCTATTATTTTTTTCAAAATCCGGTAAATGCTTTAGATAGTTTTTTAAAACCGTAATGCTTGCTACTTAGAGTTTTAAAACTACACTAATTGTGTTTGTCTAAACTCATCTTCTTCGTTGCTTTTAATACCCAACGCTTCGTATATATAAGCAAATGTAGATAATAGCTCTGGCTTACCGTTTACTATTGCCACATTATGTTCAAAATGAGCGCTTGGTTTTTTATCTCTGGTAGTAATTGTCCAACCATCACGATGTTGCCTAATCTCTTTGGTTCCCATATTAATCATAGGTTCTATGGCAACTACCATACCTTCAACAAATTTTTTACCCCTTCCTCTTTTTCCGTAATTTGGCATCTCTGGGTCTTCGTGCATTTTTCTGCCTAAACCATGTCCTACAAGCTCTCTAACAACGCCATACCCATGAGCTTCACAGTGTTGTTGTATAGCATAACCAACATCGCCAACACGATTACCTATTTTAAATTCTCTAATACCTATGTATAAAGACTCTTTTGTAACGGTTAACAGTTTTTTAGTTTCAGGATTTATCTCACCAACCTCAAAAGTATAGGCATGATCTCCGTAAAACCCGTTTTTTAAAACTCCGCAATCAATAGATACTATATCGCCTTCTTTTAAAGGAACATCATTAGGAATACCGTGTACAACTTGCTCATTAGGGCTAACACACAAAGTATTAGGAAAATCATAAAGTCCTAAAAACCCAGGAACTCCACCATGGTCTCTAATAAAAGTTTCTGCAAGTTTATCTAAATATAAAGTAGTAATGCCGGGCTTAATTTCTTTAGCCAGCATTCCTAAGGTTTTAGACACTAAAAGTGCGCTTTCGCGCATAATTTCAATTTCTTCTTTTGTCTTAACGTGTATCATGCCTGCAAAGGTAACGAATATTTAATTTTTGCTTAATTAATAATTTTTTAAAACCCTGAAAAATATCATGTTTTTGCAAGGTAATGCCTTGTAATTTTACAACAAAAATCACAATGAGCAAATACAAAACTCCGGAAGAAGCAGTATCTATAATAAAGTCTAATGATAGAGTTTATTTACAAGCAGCAGCTGCAGCACCCACAATTTTAGCTAATGCAATGACAAATAGGGCTCACGAGCTTAAAAATGTTGAAGTGTGTCATTTACATACAGAGGGTGAAGCTGCATATGCTAACCCCGATTTAAAAGATAGTTTTCATGTAAATTCATTTTTTATTGGAAAAAATGTTCGCCACACATTAAAGGCAGGAAATGGGTCATATACTCCGGTTTTTTTAAGTGAGTTGCCACGGCTATTTAGAAAAAATATTATTCCGTTAGATGTTGCATTAATTCATGTATCTCCTCCAGACAGGCATGGGTATTGTTCTTTAGGGGTTTCTGTTGAAGCAACTCAGGCAGCAATAGAAAACGCTAAACATGTAATAGCACAAATAAATCCTCAAATGCCAAGAACACATGGAGACGGGATAATACATATTTCTGAAATAGATACTTTGGTAGAAGTAAACACACCAATTTACGAACACAAAGTTGCTCCCATAAGCCCGGAAGAAGAAAAAATAGGTAGTTATATTGCCGAATTGATTGAAGACGAGAGTACGCTGCAAATGGGTATTGGTTCTATACCTAATGCAGCACTAAGCAAACTACATAATCATAAAAACTTGGGGCTTCATACAGAGATGTTTTCTGATGGCGTAATAGATTTAATAGAGAAAGATGTAATTAACGGTAATTACAAAGGGGTTAACCCGGGGCGTGCAATGGCAACATTTTTAATAGGCTCTAAAAGACTTTACGATTTTGTAGATGATAATCCTTTTATAGAAATGAGAGATGCATCGTTTGTTAATGATGTATCTAGAGTTAAAAAGAACCCGAAAATGGTAGCAATCAATTCGGCCATAGAGGTAGATGTAACCGGACAAGTTTGTGCAGACTCTATTGGTTATGATATGTATTCCGGGGTTGGTGGTCAGATGGATTTTATTAGAGGAGCTTCATTAAGTGAAGGAGGAAAAGCTATAATTGCACTCCCATCGGTTACAAAAAAAGGAATCAGTAGAATAGTACCATTTTTAAACAAAGGAGCAGGGGTTGTAACTACACGAGCGCATGTACACTATGTAATTACAGAATATGGCGTTGCTAACCTTTACGGTAAAACATTAAAGGAACGTGTAAAAGCATTGGTTAACATTGCACATCCTAACCACAGAGAGCAAATAGAACGAGAATATTACAATGCAATAAGTTAATTATTCTTCATAGGCATGCTTATAAGGCTGGTTGGTTACAATAGTAAGCATATCTTTTTCTAACGTTTCTATTGGGTATTCAACAATACGGCCTAATTCTTTACCATCTTTGTAAAAAATAAAGGTTGGGACTCTCTCTATGTTTAGATTTTTTTCGTGTTGCTCAGGAGTGGTTTTATCTCTGCTAACAGCATATAACGTTAAATTTTCAGAATTAAAAGAAGCAGTCTCAAGTATTTTATAAAAAAACGGTACCTCTCTTTTACTGTCTTTACACCATGTGCCCATAAACACCTTTATTGTAACATCTTTTAGTGCTGTTTTAAGCTCATTTAAGGTATTATTGTCTGCATGGTATAAATTATAATTTTCTGTAAACCAACTAGAGAAAGGGGGCTGTAAAAATCCTTGCTTATTGGCTTTACCCAATAAAATAACGGTGTCTTTGTAAGGAACTGTCTTATTTATATTATTTTCTGATGTTAATTTTTTTTGTGAAGCGCAGGCAGTAAGTATTCCTAAAACTAACAATAAACTTAGTTTTTTCATGATGTATAATAAACTTTAGATTAATGAATTTTGGGTCATAGCATCAGGTTTTTCTACTCCCATCATTTTTAAAACAGTTGGTGCTACATCACCTAAAATTCCGGAGTTAACTTTTTTAATGTCGTTGTCTACTACTATAATAGGTACAGGATTGGTTGTGTGTGCTGTGTTAGGGCTACCATCAGGATTTAACATAGTATCACAATTGCCATGATCTGCTATTATTATTACCGAATAATTGTGTTTTACTGCTTTGCTAACAACTTTGCTTACACATTCATCTACAACTTCACAGGCTTTTACTGCAGCATTAAAATCGCCGGTATGCCCAACCATATCCGGATTGGCATAATTTAAACATACAAAATTAAAATGCTCTTTTTCTAATTCAGTAATTATAGCATTTGTAATATCGTAAGCACTCATTTCGGGTTGTAAATCGTAGGTTGCCACCTTGGGAGACGGACATAAAATTCGTTCTTCTCCCGGAAAAGGTTCTTCACGACCTCCATTGAAAAAGAAAGTAACGTGCGGATATTTTTCGGTTTCTGCAATGCGTAGTTGCTTTTTATTAGCTTTTGATAAAACTTCACCTAACGTTTGTGTTATGTTTTCTTTTTCATATACCACATGCACATTTTTAAAAGTTTCATCATAGTTGGTCATTGTAACATAGTATAACGGTAATTTGTGCATGTTATACTCATGAAAGTGTTGTTGTGATAATGCTTGAGTTAATTGTCTTCCTCTATCTGTTCTGAAATTAAAAAACACAACTACATCATTATCACTAATTGTAGCAATCGGAGTTTTATCATTGCTGCACAATACAACAGGTTCTATAAACTCGTCGGTTACTCCTTTACTATAACTATCTGTTATTGCTTGAACAGGATTTGTATATGGATTTCCTTTACCGTTTACTAACAAATCATAAGCAAGTTTTGTGCGTTCCCACCTTTTGTCTCTATCCATGGCATAATACCTGCCAATAATAGACGCAAGTTGTGCGTTTTTGCTGTTACAATACTCAGCAATATCTTTAATAAATTCTTTCCCACTTTTAGGATCTACATCGCGTCCGTCTGTAAAGGCGTGCACAAACACATTTTTTAACCCAAAATAATGTGTTGTATCTAACAATCCTTTTAAATGATTTATGTGAGAATGAACACCACCATCACTAACCAGACCTAATAAATGTACCTTTTTGTTATTGTTTTTAGCATAAGTAAACGCATCAACTAAAACTTTCTCATCTTTAAGAGATTTGTTTTGTACGGCAAGATTAATCTTAGCTAAATCTTGATAAACAATACGTCCGGCGCCCAAGTTCATATGACCAACCTCACTGTTTCCCATCTGGCCATCGGGTAGCCCTACATTCATTCCGTCTGTTAGTAAAGTACTGTTAGGGTATTGCTTATATAAGTTATCTATAAAAGGAGTGTTCGCGTTGTCTATGGCAGAAACTTTAGGGTCTGGAGAGATTCCCCAGCCATCTAAAATCATCAATATTACGTTCTTATTCATACAATTTTTTATTGAGCCTCAAAGATAAAAGTAGTTGCCAGAAAACTAAAGTATTTTTAAAACAAACACTTGTTAAGTTAAAATTAGTATAAGAATTAACAACTCTTTATAAATAAAGGTTAAAGTAATGTTATTTAATATTTTTTAATGAAACACTACTAAATATTATTCGTCATTTTATATATAAATCAAAAACCTTTTAAAACATTCATCATGAAAAAAACAATTTTAACTGTTGTCTTTGCAGCTGCTTTTATTTTACCAAGTTTGCAGGCTGCCGAAAGTAATGCATTATTAGAGAGTGCAATTAATAAAAAAGCTACTATAAGTGCTGTTAGTTTTAAGATTTCTCCTTTTTGTTTAGCTATTGCAAAAGGAGATTTAGATACTGTAAAAAAATTAATTGCTTTAGGTGCAGATGTAAACGAACAATCTCAAGATCTTACCCCTGCTATGTATGCCGCAAGATACAACCGAACGGCTATTTTAAAACTTTTAATAGAAAATGGCGCAAATTTAGAGACCGTAAATGTTAATGGTTTAACTGCCAGAAAAATTGCAAAAATATCTGGTGCAGATAAGGCTGTTGCAATTATTGACGAGGCTTTGAGTAGTTAAATTTTAGTTAGTTAATAAAAAAAGGCTGCTTTACTACTAAAGCAGCCTTTTTGCATATACATATAGTGTTCTCAAAAAAACCATTGTTGTTAAAACAATGGAAAATTTTTAAAAAGTATAGCCTGTTAATAGTCTATAAAAGAATGCATAAAACAGTAATCCTAGGCAAAAAAAGCAAAACCAAGAAAAGGTTTTTAAGAATGCAACTACATACTTAGGAGTAGTGTTTTTAAATGCTTCTTCGTAAATTTCTTTTAAAAGTAAAAATGTTCCCATATAGTTGTGTATTGTAATTAAACATAAGGCATAGCTAAGTGGTTACACAACAAGTTTGAGGCAACATTTTAAAAGGTAGAAAACAATGATGAAGTAACTCATGCAAGTGTTCTCTAGCGCGCAAAATTATTATATGCACATAGTAAAGTTATAAAAATAAGATTAAATGCAAAATTTTTTAGACAAATGATTTGTTTTAGTAGTTGTCAAATTAAACTAATATGCTTGATTTACAAATAGTTATGGTTGTTGATTTCTGTATTTTTTTATTGCTTCATTAATTTTTGCTATCCTGTTTTCAGGATCGGGGTGCGTACTTTGAAACTCCGGAACGCTACTAGAACCGCTAGCTTTTTTTAATATTTTCATTACGCTTATAAGTGCTTCGGGGTTGTAGCCTGCTTTAATCATAAATTTTACACCAAGCTCATCACTTTCAAGCTCGTCATCTCTTCCGTATTTCATATTAATAACATTAGCTACTAAAGCCGCCATTTGTGTGGTGGATTGACTTTCTGTTCCTACCGCTACACCACTTAAAATACCTTGAGTTAGCTCTTGTTTAGACAACCTTTCTGCAGAGTGTCTGGCTATAACATGACCAATTTCATGCCCTAAAATTCCAGCCAATTCATCTTCTGTACTTAGCTTATTGTATAGTGCATAGGTTATAAAAATTTGTCCGCCGGGGAGCGCAAACGCATTTATGGTTTTATTGTCTGCAAGCAAATGAAAATCAAAAGAGTAAGGGGTTTGTTTAGCAATAGTGTTATTTACCAGTTTTTGCCCCACCATATCTACAAAAGCTTGAAGCCTGTTATCGGGATGTAAACCGCCATGTTGCGCCATCATTTGCGGAGCACTTTGCAAGCCTATGGCTATTTCTTGCTTTGGTGTTAAAGAAATTGCTTGTTTTTTACCGGTATACGTATTTAGTTCTGTAGATGAACAATACTTTACTACAGCAAATACAGCAATAGCCAACCCAATTAAAATTTTAACTTTAGATTTTGTTCTTCTCATGATTACTAAAAGATAAGCAATTAATTAATTTTTAAAGCAAATAAGGGTTAATGTCTAAAATATTTTCTTTGATGTATGTTTTAATAAACCCGGTAGAAAAATGCTCACTACCTATAAAATTCTCGTGCTTTAAAAATTTCATAATATTAATTTTCCTAAACTGCTTAAGCATGGGTTTAGATAAAGGGGCATAGCTGTAATGCCAAGGTTCGTATTTAAAACCTTTTCTATTGGGGTTATCAGTATATACTAGATGAAAACCATAAATATCTGCATAGGCTTCCATCCATTCTCTTAAAGCGCTATAACGCCCTTTTTCTGTGTAGTTTTCTGTAATTAATATTTTTCCAGAGTGTTTGGTGTATGCATCAAAAACATCAATATCTGTACCCCAATGATGACGAGAAGTGCCTGGTATTGTAGAGTATTCTATTATTTTTTGTAATGCAGCTTCAGGCTCTAAGCCCTCTTGTGTGTAACTTAAATATTTTTGCTCCCAAATATTTTTTTGGCGTTCAAAACTTCTGTAGCCAGACGCAATATTAATGTTAACCCCATCTGCTTTAGCAGCTTGTTGCATTTCTAAAAAAGCTTCGTATGCTTCTTTTCTTAAATGATTACCTTCGCCATAAAGCTTAGGTGTAATCTTACCGGTTAACTCTAAATCTGAATATTCTTGTACAGCTAAGTTGTTAGAAATAAATAAACTTGGTGTTGCTATTGCAAATGTTGCTAATGACGAATTTTTTATAAACGTTCTTCTTTTCATACTTTTAAGGAGAATTATGCTTTACATAAAGCAATGCAGGCATATTATTGTACATAAATTTTTTAACAAAATTCATTCCGCATTTTTCTATAACTCTAATGGATGCATAATTTTGCTGATGAACATGAGCGTAGATTACTTTTAATTGTAATTTTTTAAAGCCATATGCAAAAGATGCCTTTGTTGCTTCTGTAGCATAACCATTACCCCAATGATGCTTTAAAAATCTGTATCCTACTTCTGTATAATTTTTATCCGGATGATATTTTAAGCCTGTCCAACCTAAAAATTGATTGTGTCCTTTCAATATAACAGCCCATCTACCTCGTTTATACAATTGGTATTGACGGTAGTTTTTAACAAATAATCTTGCTTCAGCAATATTTTTAAACGGAACATCTCCTGTATACTTTAAAACTTCTTCATCTGCATTTAATTTAAATAAATATGGGGCATCATCTAAACTAAACTCTCTAAGCAATAATCTGGATGTCTCTGCAATTACATTCATTATTTAAGCAACGAATTATATTCTGTATGCTTTTTAAAATAAGCATTGGCAAAGGGGCAAAGGGGCAATATTTTGTAGCTGTGAGTTTCAGAGAATGTTATAACATTTTTTATAAGCTCATTTCCTAATCCTTTACCTCTGTAATCATCATTAACTTCTGTATGATCAATTATTAAGGTGTTAGGCTGGGCTATAGAATAGGTTACCTCTGCAACTTTGGTGTTATTTATATCAATATAAAAAGCACCTTTATTGTTATTTTGTGTTTGGAATATTTTCATGTGACTGTGTTTCCTATAAAAATACTATTATTTTAAAGAAAACTGACATGAAACCAGCTGACAATCAATAAGTTTATCTTGATATATAAATGTATCCTTGGTGCTGAGATCCTAAATCGTGCATTTCAAGAATGTAAAAATAAGTACCAATAGGAAGCTGAGAGTCTTTATTTACAACCATAGAAACATTGGCTATGCCATTAAAAGAGTTATCGTAACTTTCTTTTTTAAATACCAGCTTTCCCCATCTATTAAAAATGCTTAGTGTATTTGCACCAATATCTTCAATGCCGGGTAACTCTAAAAAATCGTTTAACCCATCGCCATTAGGAGAGATAAAATAATTTGAAAGACCTTCACCGGTATCGGCATCTAAATATAATGATGATTGACTGGCAAATGTGAAGGCAGCGTAATCGTCCGGAATAATTTCTATTGAAGATATTGAGCCATTTTCTAATGATCCTGCAACAAACGTATTACCTAAGCTAATCCATTGGTTATCTATTATGCTCCATCCGGCAACAATAAGATCGTCTAAATCATCTGTGAGCGATGCTATAGCACTATTAGGGTCCCAGGTTAACGTAATATTTGTTTCCTGAGTACCTTCTAAAACCCAAAATTCTGTAGTACTAATATTGTCTAATTCAGGGTGCTTTTCTGAAGTAGTAATCGAAAAATTAAAAACATTTGTTGTGTTAGGATTTTCTCTAAAATAAGCACTTTTATAAGTGGTTTCAAAATCAGCATTTTCTATGATTAATGGGCGTAAAAAACTCCCATCACCAACTGGAAAGGTATAAGTACTAACACCATTAACAGATGCGTAACCATTTACATGTGCACTATTTGAGGCTCCTACGTAATAAGCATCATCAATAAAATCAAACGAGATAGAAGAATTATTTTTTGGTGTTACAATATTTCCCAACATAAAATTATTAGTGTTATACACACCAACAGGTACATTTAAAATTAATTTTGATGCAGCTTGATCAAGATTATAGAAAACAGGTTTTTTACTCCCTGAAACTTGTAATGTACCAGAACTGTATATGCCAACAAGCCCTTTGTTTTCATCAAAATTACCATCATTAATAATGTCAAGATGAAAACCAACAGTTCCTTGCTCATGAATAGTTACATTGCCGGCATTGTAAAATGCAGTTTGGCTAATAACCAAACAAGAACAAAAGAGCGGTATAAGCCTTGTTAAAGTTTTAGTTATGTAAAATAAAAAACTATTCATAAGCATGGAATATAACAACAACCCTTTCATTATAAATGTCATTAGGTTGAACCCTTAGAACAGGGTTAGCGCTGTTATTAGTAACAGTTCCTGGGGTGTAGGTAACGCTTATTGTAAAACCGTCTGTATTAAAGCTTGTTAAAGAGGCTGTAATTTTACCAAGGCTATTACCATTCTGATCGCCATAACGTAAACCGATGCAATTTGAGCTCGATGCGTATCTAGAAATATCGTTAATGGAATTACCATGTCCGCCTACATAAATAACTTGCTGTGTAATACTACCACTATCATCTCTGGCAAAACCATTCATGGTACCATAAGAATTACTTATTCCTCTTGCATTATTTCCTACTTGGTTGTCATTGTCAATATTCAGTTGTTCAACGTTTGCATGAGCCACAAAACTTACTTTAGAAGGCTTAAATGGTAGCCCAGATATTACTTGGTTTCCTGATGAGGTAATAATAAAATACCCAACGTAAGCATTTGAAGGCCCGACAGGTCCTTGCGGTCCAACAGGTCCTTGTTCACCCTGATCACCTTTAGGTCCTTGCGGCCCAGCAGGTCCGGCAGGTCCTTGTTCACCCGGATCACCTTTAGGTCCTTGCGGTCCAGCAGGTCCAACAGGTCCTTGTTCACCCTGATCACCTTTCGGTCCTTGGGGTCCAGCAGGTCCGGCAGGTCCTTGCTCACCCTGATCACCTTTCGGTCCTTGCGGTCCAACAGGTCCAACCGGTCCTTGTTCGCCCTGATCACCTTTCGGTCCTTGTGGTCCAACAGGTCCAACAGGTCCTT
>JBPEWY010000080.1:0-15503 GCA_052032225.1 Flavobacteriaceae bacterium | reverse complement strand
GCTAAAACTTAAAAGTTGCTGTAAAAGCAAAATATTTAACGCTTGTATAATAAATAATAACTATTATCAATCAACACATCAATAACTAATGCTTATAAAGCTCTTTTTCGGTTATTTTATTGTACAGAGCAACTACTTTTCTATTTTTGTTGTCCATCTTAATAATTTACATTTTATGAAACGTTTACCATTATTAGTACTTGCATTAGTAGTTTTTGCATCGTGTAATTTAGAGAAAACCGGTTATGTAAATACCGGAAAATTAGTTGAAGGCTATCAAGAAATGATTGATGCTGAAGCAGCATTTAAACTTAAAACAGAAAAATTTAATCTTAAAAGAGATAGTATTTCTAAGGCTTTTCAAATAGAAGAGCAAAAATTCCAGTCTGATGCCAAAAGCATGTCTCAAAAGAAAGTACAAGAAGCTTACCAGGCATTAGCTCAAAAGGGGCAGTATTTGGGTCAGCAATTACAGGCAGAGCAACAACGCTTACAAATGGAGGGGCAGGCCAAAATAGATTCTGTAATTACAAAGGTTAAAGATTTTGTAAAAACTTACGGAAAAGAAAATGGCTACACCTATATTTTTGGCTCTAATGATGCGGGAAGCGTTTTGTATGGGAGTGACGAAAAAGACCTTACCGAAGAAATTTTAAAAGCACTCAACGAAGAATATTCAAATAAAAAATAAGTAAGCGCCCTCTGGGGCGCTTTTTTTATGCTGCTTTTTTATGTAGCAATCGCGCAAGTTTTATAGACAAGTCTGTTAGCACCAATTTGGCATTTGCATTGCGCTCTATGTGGTAAATAGCAGTTTCTATCTCTTTAGTTATACTAACAATATTGCGCTCGTGTACAAAAGGAGCAAACTTATCAAACTTAAAATCTTCTGCAGTAATGGCTAAAAAAACCAGATCTTTTGCTTTATAATTTAAAAGCATAGCTTGCCTAAAGGCTTCTAAGCAAAAGTGTAAAAATTTCTTTTGAGTTTCTCTTCCGGTTTTTGCAACTTCTTCACTCCAGGATAAAATATCGTGTATAGCAGCTTTATTTCCTTTAGCTTTAAAAGCAGAGCGAACCCACCAAACAAACCATTGCTCAAAAACTAAATCTTCAGAATCGTTATGTAATAAATCAAGCGCTTTATTAAAATTACCATTGGCTTGGTGTGCAATTAAAGCTGCAGTTGCCGGAGAGGCATTATGCACATTAATTAAACAATCTTTAATAACCTCTTCTGCAACAGGATGAAAATGTAAAATCTGGCAACGCGATCTAATGGTTTGCAACAAAAGCTCCTCATCTTCAGCAATTAAAATAAAAAGCGTTTTATGCGGAGGCTCTTCAAGTAGTTTAAGGAGTTTATTTGAGGCTTCTGCATTCATCTTTTCGGCCATCCAAATAATCATAACCTTATAACCGCCTTCATATGCTTTTAAAGAGAGTTTTTTGTTAATATCATTTGCCTCATGAACACTAATTAAACCTTGTGCATTTTCAACTCCTATAAGCTGGTACCAATCAAATAAATTACCATAAGGCTGAGTGGTTAAAAATTCACGCCACTCTTCTGCATAGTAATCACTTACAATATGCTTAACATTATTTTTTTTTGCTTGGGCATTTTTAGCAACAGGGTATGCAAAATGTAAATCGGGGTGCGTAAAATTTTCAACTTTTTTCTTTGTGGCTTCTTTTGTAGCTTCATCCGGAGCAAAGTGGCAAAGCACTTCTTGAGCGTATGCTACGGCAGTTAACAAGGTACCACTACCTTCCGGACCAACAAATAGTTGTGTGTGCGGAATTCTATTATTTTTTACACTTGCTAATAAGTGTTTTTTAATATGTTCTTGCCCTAAAACTCTTGAAAACAGCATAAGAGCAAATATATAATTTTTGAGGTAAGAATGCGGTAATTTTCGGCTTTCTTGCAGCTACTAATACAGTGTGTTATAAATTGGTTATTTTAGCAGCCACTATTTTAGAGAATTACAATTATGAAAACGGTAGAACACATTAATTTTAAAGATAAAAAAGCCCTTATTAGAGTTGATTTTAATGTTCCTTTAAATGATGAACTTCAGGTAACAGATGCAACTAGAATTTTAGCAGCAAAACCTACTATTTTAAAAATTCTAGAAGATGGTGGTAGCGCTATACTAATGAGTCATTTAGGAAGACCAAAAGGAAAAGTTACACCAGAACTTTCTCTACAACACATTGTAAATAAGGTGTCAGAAATAATTGGCGTACAAGTAAAATTTGTAGCAGATTGTATTGGCAATAGCGTTGAACAAGCTGTTAGCGAACTTGCTCCGGGCGAAGTTTTACTGTTAGAAAACTTACGATTTTATGAAGCCGAAGAAAAAGGCGACGAGCAGTTTGCAAAACAATTAGCACAACTAGCCGATGTGTATGTTAATGACGCCTTTGGTACTGCCCACAGAGCACATGCTTCTACAACTGTGGTTGCTAAGTTTGTAAACCAAAAATGCTTTGGGTATTTGTTAGCTAAAGAAATTGAAAGTCTTAATCGAGTATTAAACGATAGTGTTAAACCGGTAACAGCAATTTTAGGAGGCGCCAAAGTATCGTCTAAAATAACGATAATTGAAAATATTCTTGATAAAATAGACCACTTGATTATTGGTGGAGGAATGACATTTACCTTCATTAAAGCACAAGGAGGAGAAATAGGAGATTCTTTAGTTGAAGACGATAAATTGGCATTAGCACTTTCTATATTAGACAAAGCAAAAGCTAAAGGAGTAAAAGTACATTTGCCGGTAGATGCCGTTGTGGCAGATGCTTTTAAAAATGATGCAGCAACTAAGGTTGTGGCAGTAAATACTATCCCAAAAGGATGGATGGGATTAGACGTTGGTCCTAAAACCGAAGCGCTTTTTGCAGAAGTTATAAAACAATCTAAAACTATTTTGTGGAATGGTCCTTTAGGAGTTTTTGAGATGGAAAACTTTGCTAAAGGAACAATTGCTTTAGGCAATGCCATTGCAGAAGCTACAGAAAAAGGTGCTTTCTCTTTAGTTGGAGGAGGAGACTCTGTAGCAGCCGTAAAACAATTCGGGTTTGAAAATAAGGTAAGTTACGTTAGTACCGGAGGAGGTGCAATGTTAGAAAGTTTAGAAGGGAAAACACTGCCGGGCATAGCAGCAATTTTAGATGCTTAGATTTTAACATTTTAAGCATACTAAACCCTATCATATTTACGTAATGGTATATAAACAACAAGTAAAAACAACACGAATGCGAAACCTTTGGCTTCTATTATTTTTAACATGCTCATTATTAAATGCACAACAAAAGCCTAAAACTATAGTAACAGAAGAGGCAACATTATCTGCAGATACTATACAAGCCATTAATGATGCTTCTACTAAATTAATTAGCGCTCACCAAGACACATTACCAGATAACAAAAAAGTAGTCTTTTTTAAAAAACAAGGTAAATACAACTTATCAGATTACGAAGAAGCAGCAACGTTAGACAGTCTTTGGCTTCAAGAGCTTTACAACACTTCTTTGTACGATACTATTTATAAAACGGTTGCCACATTAAGTTACGATACGGTTGCGTACGATAATTTACCAACAGCGCTTTTAAAAGAACGGTTAGAAAAACTCAATCAAAAAACCCCCTTTAATATAGCTTATAACCCATCTTTAGAAAGCGTTATAAAATCGTTTTTAAAAAACAGACGTAAAACATTAGAGCGACTCATGACCATGAGTCAGTACTACTTTCCGCTATTTGAACAAGAATTAGACAATTACGATATCCCTTTAGAAATTAAATATTTAGCCATTGTAGAATCTGCTTTAAACCCACGAGCAAAATCAAGAGTAGGCGCAACAGGATTATGGCAATTTATGTTTAGCACGGGTAAAATGTACGGATTAGATGTAAGTAGTTATGTTGATGAGCGAAGCGACCCGATTAAATCTACTAAAGCAGCTTGCCAATATTTAGCTAAACTATATGAGATTTTTGGCGATTGGGATTTAGCGCTTGCAGCATATAACTCCGGTCCGGGTAATGTAACAAAAGCAATCAGACGTTCCGGAGGGTATAAAAACTATTGGAATATTCGTCCGTTTTTACCCAGAGAAACTGCAGGATATGTACCGGCATTTTTAGCAACAATGTACATTTTTGAATACGCCCAAGAACACGGATTTAATCCTAAAAAAGCAGAAATACCTTATTTTAAAACAGACACCGTTCATGTAAAGAAAACTATCACATTCGATCAGATTTCTGAACTTTTAGATATTGAGGTAGAAAAACTACAGTTTTTAAATCCATCGTATAAGCTTGATATTATTCCGTACGTAGAAAATAAAAACTATGCGCTAAGATTGCCCGTAAAAGAAATGGGTAAATTTGTAGCACACGAAGACAGTATTTATGCTTTTGTTGAAGCAGAGCTGGCTAAAAGAGAAAAACCGTTACCACAACTTTTTAATCACCCCTCAAGAATTCGTTATCGTGTTAGAAGTGGAGATTATTTAGGAAAAATAGCTAACAGATACGGTGTTAGAGTAAGCGATATTAAACGATGGAATGGGTTAAGAAATAACAATATTAGAGTGGGACAACGCCTTACAATTTATCCAAGAAAACCAGCCTATAGTGCACCTAAAAAGCAATCACAAACGGTAACCACCAATAATGGCAACATTTATATTGTGCAAAGAGGCGACTCGCTCTGGACGATTGCTCAAAAATTTCCGGGAGTTTCTGTAGAGAATATTAAAAAATGGAACGGTATTAGTGGTACAAAATTAAAACCGGGACAAAAGCTAAAGCTTTGTAACGGATGCTAAATGTACCATCAAAACAATTAAACTATGAAAAAAATTACTTTCTTACTCTTAGCAGTAGGACTTCTTGTATCGTGTAATTCAGACACAAAAAAAAGGCTTCCCAACTCTGTAGGCGCCATTAATACATTATATGTTGTTATAGATGATGACCTTTGGAAAGGTGAGGTTGGCGATAAAATACGAGAGCATTTTACAGCACCGGTAATTGGGCTACCAATAGATGAGCCTTTGTTTACATTAAATCAAATATCTCCGGATGTTTTTAGTGGTTTTGTAACACATGGGCGCAATATTTTTATCATAAAAAAAGATTCAACAAATGGGTTTACCATTCAAGAAGACATTTATGCCACCCCACAACAAGTAATCTATATTACCGGTAAAACTAACGAAGACCTAAAGCGTATTATAGATAAAAAAGCACCGGAATACATACCGCAACTTAAAGCATCAGAACTTAAAGAAAATCAAAAAAGATTCACACAATCACTCAATAAAGAGACTGTTCTGCAAGAAAAATTTGGTATAAAACTAACCATGCCTTCGGTTTACAGAGTGGCTAAGCAAGAAGATAATTTTGTTTGGATTAGGCGTGAAACCAAAAAAGGAAACATGAGTGTTTTAGTATATGAGCTTCCACTTAATTATTTTCCGAAAGATACCATTACAGTAGAAAAAATAATAAAAATGAGAGACTCTATCGGAGAGAAGCACATCCCCGGAAGAGAAGAAGGCATGTACATGATTACAGAAAAAGCCTATGCTCCCTATGTTTTCAATGCTGAAATAGCCACTAAACCGGCAATAGAAACCCGAGGAATGTGGGAAGTAAAAAACTTTTTTATGGCCGGACCATTTATAAATTATATGATTAAAGACCAAGAAAACAACAGAACACTTGTTATAGAAGGCTTTACCTTTGCCCCTTCTATAGATAAAAGAGATATTATGTTTGAGTTGGATGCTATTTTACAATCTATCAAGTTTTTATAGCACAAAACAACAGGCATATTACCAATAAAAAAAGCGCTTACTTAGTAAGCGCTTTTTTAATGCTTTATGTTAAAGGGGGAATTAAAATGCAAATCCGGTAAACAATCTATACACAAAAGCGTATAAAATGATTCCTATGGTTAAAAAACATAGCCATGATAAAGCTTTAAAATAGGAAACTACCAAATAGTGCCCCAAATTTTTAAACGCTTTTACATAAAGCTCTCTGATAAGTAAAACTGTTGTCATAAGGTACATTTAAGATTAATAGCAACACAAAGCTAATTATACCTTATAAGGATATGTTAAAAAATAGCCGTAACTAACTTAAAAATAGACGAAAAGAAAAGGCGTTAGATAAAGCGTAAAAAAATATCGGTAAAAAAAAAACGAGCATAAAAAAACCACGCTTTTAAACGTGGTTTTTGAGTAGTTTATAAAAAGTTACTCTTTTTTGTCTTCAATTTTTTGATTGTCATCTTCTTTTGTGGCGTCTTTAAACTCTTTAATACCACTGCCAAGTCCTCGCATTAGTTCAGGTATTTTTTTACCGCCAAAAAGCAACAATACAATTACCACAATCAGAACTATTTGCCAAGGCCCGAGCATACCTAATAAAATATGTTGCGCAGTCATAATACTTTCATTTTAATACAACAAAGGTATAAAGAAATGTTTAAAAGCGCATTTATTTGTGCTAATTTTAAGAAGTGCATTTTTTAGGGTTGATTATATTTGTGCCATGATGGCAAAAAAGAGAGAGAAAAGGGAGCGCATAAAACGTAAATTGCTACATAAATACAGGCTGGTAATTTTAAATGAAGATACTTACGAAGAGAAACTCTCATTTAAATTAAGCCGATTAAACGTTTTTGTAGTAGGAACACTTTTTGCCATATTTTTAATAGCAGCAACCACCATTTTAATTGCTTTCACCCCGCTTAGAGAATACATTCCGGGGTATTCATCTACCGAATTAAAACGAAAAGCCACAGAGCTTACATTTAAAACAGATTCTTTGGTAAATGTTTTACGCTACAACAATCAATATCTGGAGAACATAAAAAAAGTATTAAAAGGAGAAATTAGCAGCACAAGTATAAATAAAGACTCATTGTACGCGCAGTTTAAGTTAGATCCGTCTGAAGTAGATTTACGACCCAGCAAACAAGACTCCTTATTAAGAGAAGAAGTAGCACAAGAAGAAAAATACAGCTTTTTTGAAAGCGAAATCACGAATCTGAACTTTGTATTATTTACACCGGTTTCAGGAACCATTTCTCAAACATACAATCCTAAAGAAAAGCATTTTGCCACAGATGTGGTTGCCCCCAAAGGAACTCCGGTAAAAGCAGTTGCAGATGGTACGGTAATTTTTGCAGAGTGGACAGCCGAAACCGGATTTGTGGTAATTATAGAGCACGCCTCAGGATTAATATCTGTTTATAAACACAATGGCTCAATTACAACAGAGCAGGGAGCAATTGTAAAAGCCGGAGAAGTAATTGCTACCGTTGGTAATACAGGAGAGCTCACAACGGGACCGCATTTACATTTTGAACTATGGAATAACGGATATCCAATAAATCCAGAACATTATATAGAATTCGAATAAGACATATGTCGTTAAAAACTTTCGGAGCAAAAATACTGGCCAAAGTCACTCAAAATAAAATTAACACTTGGGCCAATAAACCGGTAAAAACTCAAGAAAGAGTTTTTAAACAGCTTATAAAAAAGGCACAGAACACCGCTTTTGGCAAAGATCACGATTTTAAAAACATTCAATCGTATTCAGATTTTGTTGCACGTGTTCCTGTGAGAGATTATGAGGGCTTAAGGCCTTACATAGAGCGAATAAAAAAAGGAGAAGAAAATGTGCTTTGGCCCGGAAAGCCACTATACTTTGCCAAAACTTCGGGTACTACATCGGGGGCAAAATATATTCCTATTACAGCCGATTCTATGCCTACCCATATTGAAGCAGCCCGCAATGCTATGCTTTGTTATATAGCCGAAACCGGAAATGCTGATTTTGTTGACGGGAAAATGATTTTTTTACAAGGAAGCCCAATTTTACAGGAAACTAATGGTATTAAAACCGGAAGACTCTCAGGAATAGTTGCGCATTATGTACCCGGATATCTCCAAAAAAACAGATTACCAAGTTGGGAAACCAATTGTATAGATGATTGGGAAACTAAGGTTGATGCCATTGTAGAAGAGACCCTTAATGAAAACATGACTGTTATTAGCGGAATCCCATCGTGGGTACAAATGTATTTTGAAAAACTACAGCAAAAAAGTGGGCAAAAAATAGGAGAACTCTTTAAAAACTTTCAACTGTTTATTTATGGAGGCGTAAACTTTGAGCCATACCGAAATAAATTTGAGCAATTAATAGGAAGAAAGGTAGACAGCATAGAGCTTTTTCCGGCAAGCGAAGGGTTTTTTGCTTTTCAAGACACTCAAAAACAGCCCGGAATGCTACTGCAGTTAAATTCAGGGATATTCTATGAGTTTATTAAAGCCGATGAGTTTTTTAACGAAAACCCTAAAAGAATAACAATAAAAGATGTAGAAGTTGGGGTAAACTATGTGCTAATTGTATCTACATCTGCCGGATTATGGAGTTATAACGTAGGAGACACCGTGCAGTTTACATCAACAAAACCGTATCGGGTAATAGTTTCAGGCAGAATAAAGCATTTTATATCTGCTTTTGGTGAACATGTAATTGCCAGCGAGGTAGAACAAGCACTACAACAAGCTATAAAAAACACTAACGTAAGTGTAACAGAGTTTACCGTGGCACCGCAAGTAAATCCTCCGGAAGGAGAGCTCCCATACCATGAGTGGTTTATAGAATTTGAAAAAGAACCTGAAAATTTAACTGATTTTGCCAAGAAAATAGATAAGGGATTGCAGGAGCAAAACAGTTATTATTTTGATTTAATTGATGGAAAAATTCTTCAAACCTTAAAAATTACACGCATAAAACCGGGAGGTTTTCATAATTTTATGAAGCAAAAAGGCAAATTAGGCGGTCAGAATAAAATTCAACGATTAGCTAACGATCGTTCTATTGCAGATGCTTTGCAACCATTTGTTAAATAAAATTGTAAAAAATCGCTTACCTTTGCAGGTTAAAATAATATATGAGTAAACAAACGCATAAAGGAAGAACAAGAGCACAAGAATCTACCAATGCCATAGAGCGCATGTACATTACAATGCGCCATTTATTTAACAGAGGATTTTACAAACCTATGGGTGTTTCTGGAGAGACACTCAGACAATCATTATTACAATTAAGACCGGAAATTTATGGTTCTGTAGCTGAAGAAAAAGCAGAGCTAAATGGTTTAATGTATGTGTTAGACAGGCTTCCTGAAGGCATAGAGCAATGCAGGTATATAAATTTAATTTCAGACGAAGGCTATAAAAAATCGCACTTTACTCCTATTGTTCCGCCCAAAAGAAGGCGAAACTGCTACAGGGTAGATAAAGAGCAAATGAATATTGAAATTACCCGAGGGCGCTCAGATATATACGATATTTTAACGCACTTAACATTTTTATTTATAGAGTCTCAAAAAATTAGCAATCGCGTACTAATTTCTGATAGCGGAGAAACAACTCGAGACTGGAAATATTTAGCCGAAGTAGTTAAAAAGCCAAAACTTACCTTACAAGAGCGCGAGTTGGCTATGATTCATGTTGCCGGTATTTTAGGAAGAACTTTCGAAGAAATACAATCTGTTTACACATTTTTTGCTACCAAAAAACAGCCTGAACGTTTTTTACACATTGTGTATTGGTTAGGAAAACTAGCCATAGAAGAAGAGGTACAAGGTAAAAAACGTACCATTACTTTTAGTCCGGTATTAAGAGAGCGCTTAGGACATCATATTCATGGTGAAATTTGGGCAAATAACATTAAAAAAACACTCAAAAAACATAAACTTTTAAATAGGCCTATACACATAATTAGTGCAAACATGCACAGTGTAATGAACTCTCTTTTTGCACGCAAAGCGTTAGAGAAAGAGTTTAAAGGCAAGTCGGATTTCGACATATTTGTAGCATTAAGTAAACCCGAAAACGATGCGTTGCGTAAAAAAGTAACCACGCTAGCCCTAAAAAACGGAATGATTGCGTTAGAAGACGTTTCGGGAACAAATATAGATGTTCAGATTTTTGATACAGCTAAAATTAATGTGCCAATACCCTACAAATTTGCTACAGATAAAAAAGAAGATGAAAAGCCCGTAATTTTTGTAATGGATTATGCGTTTGGTGAGCAAGCGTATGAAACTATAGACGAGCTTTTAAAACCCTATAAAGACAATGGCAAGAAGCCGGAGTTTTTAAACGTAGCCTCAATCTCAATTATGGGGAAAGCCGGTATTTTAGAAGGAGACAAAGGAGACTTAATGATTCCGAATGCTCATATTTTTGAAGGAACAGCAGATAACTATCCGTTTAAAAACGAACTGCATAAAGAAGATTTTGAAGGGCATGGGCTCAAAGTTTTTGAAGGCTCTATGGTAACAGTATTGGGAACATCATTACAGAACAGAGACTTGCTAAAATTCTTTAATGAATCTACCTGGAATGTAATCGGATTAGAAATGGAAGGAGCACATTACCAAAAAGCCATCCAATCAGCATCTAAAATACGTAAAAGTATTCGCGAAGATGTTAAGGTTTTATATGCGTACTATGCATCAGATAATCCGTTAGAAACCGGAAGCACGTTAGCCTCTGGAGGTTTAGGAACCACCGGAGTTAAACCAACATATTTAATAACCGACAAAATTTTACATTACATTTTTAATTACTAAAAGCTATGAGCAATCAACCTCAACTAAATAACACATCAGACGAAATAGACTTAAGAGAAGTTTTTAATTTGATTGGCAACTTTTTTAAAAAGGTCTTACGCTTAATTTTTAAAGCGGTTGATTTTTATAAACAAAAATGGATGCTTTTTGTTGGGTTGTTTGTTGTTGGTTTAGGCTTGGGGTATGTAATTGATTATGTGATTTTAGATAATCCTACCTCTTATAAGCAAGAAGTTATTGTTGAGCCAAATTTTGGAAGCGTTAGTTATTTTTATGATAATGTTAAAGAGTTAGTTGAAGCGGTAGATAGAAAAAACCCGATTCCTGAAGTTAACATAACCCAAGAGCAATGGGATAACATTAAAGAAATTAAAGTTACGCCAATAATTAATACATCAGACTTTTTAAGCAATATAAACAATGATGCGGCCAAAGCTATTTTAGGAGATAACTTAAAAAGCATAGACGATAAAATATTAAACGATCCTGCTTACGTGCAGTTTTACTCTAAACATAAACTTATTGTAGAGTTTAAAGATAGTACCAATGCAGAGGAAATTACGGTAAACTTACTGGAATATTTAAAAGACAGTGAATACTATAAAGAGCTTGGCCAAATAAGAGCAGAGAACCTAAAATACAGAATAGAACAAAACAAAAAATCTATTGCGCTAATTGACAGTTATTTAGAGAGCTTAAATAAAGAGTCAGACATAGCGTTAAGTGCCCGTAAAGAATTTACCCTTTATAGCGAGGGACAAGAGCCGGATGTTGCTAATATAATTTTACAAAAAACAAGCCTTTTAGAAGAGCAACAAAGGCTTGAAGAAAATTTAAAAATAAAAAATGAAGTGCTGAAAGTGGTTAAAAAAGATGAGGTTGCTTTAGTTAAAAAAAGGTTGTTAAAGAAAAAGGTTATACAAGCACCCCTATTTTTAATTATAACAGTTTCAGTCTTCTTCTTCTTAAAATACTTATTTTCAACTGCAAGAGAATTTGCAAATAGTTAAAAAATGAACCTTTTAGTTACAGGAGGAGCCGGGTTTATAGGTAGTAATTTTATTGCATACTACTTACAAAAGCATCCGGAGGTTCATATAGTGAATATAGATAAACTTACTTATGCCGGTAGTTTAGATAATCTCACCGAAGTAGCCGGCAACAGTAATTATACCTTTGTAAAAGGTGATATTTGTGACGCTCAATTAGTAAACAAAATATTTAAAGAGTATACCATTAATGCGGTTATTCATTTTGCAGCAGAATCTCATGTAGATAATTCTATTGCAAATCCTAACTCTTTTGTAAATACAAACTTGTTAGGAACATTTAATCTTCTGGAAGCAGCAAGAAACAATTGGTTAAAAGGTCCCGGAGCGTATAAACAAAACTACCAAGACGCCAGATTTCATCATATTAGTACAGACGAGGTGTATGGTTCTCTTGGCCCTGAAGGTTATTTTAACGAGCAAACACCGTATGCTCCAAACAGCCCTTACAGTGCAACCAAAGCAGGTTCAGATTTTTTAGTAAGAAGCTATTATCACACCTACAAGCTTAATGTGGTTACATCTAACTGCTCTAACAATTATGGTCCAAAACAACATGACGAAAAATTAATACCAACAATAATCAGGAATGCGTTATTAGGGAATGAAATCCCTATTTATGGAAAAGGAACCAATGTTAGAGATTGGCTTTTTGTTGAAGACCATTGTAGGGCGATTGATCTTATTTTTAACAAAGGCAAATCAGGAGAAACCTATGTTGTTGGAGCAAACAATGAAATACCAAATCTAACCATCGCCAAAAAAGTTTGTAGTATTTTAGATGAAATTAAACCAAAACCGTCAGGAAGTTATTCAGACCAAATAACGTTTGTACAAGACAGGCCCGGGCATGATTTCAGGTATGCCATAGACGCTTCTAAAATTCAATCAGAATTAGGTTGGAAACCTACGGTAAACTTTAACGAAGGGTTAGAAAAAACAGTACATTGGTATTTAAAAAAATACAGCAATAAAAAATGAAAGGGATAATCTTAGCAGGAGGAACAGGATCAAGATTGCACCCACTAACATTATCGGTTAGTAAGCAGTTAATGCCTGTTTACGATAAGCCGATGATTTATTATCCGCTTTCAACCTTAATGTATGCCGGAATTCAAGAAATTTTAATCATATCAACACCCCAAGACCTTCCCTTATTTAAAAAGCTGCTCGGAGACGGGACTCAATTAGGGTGCAAATTTGAATATGCCGTACAAGAACGGCCCAATGGTTTGGCCGAAGCGTTTATAATTGCAGAAGAATTTATTGCAGACAATAGTGTTGCTTTGATTTTAGGCGATAATATTTTTTATGGCACCGGATTGCATAAAACGCTTCAAGAAAGCACAAACCCCAACGGAGGTATTATTTATGCCTATCATGTTCAAAACCCAAACAGATATGGTGTAGTAGAATTTAATTCAGACGGCAAAGCTATATCTATTGAAGAAAAACCCGAAAACCCTAAATCTAATTATGCTGTTCCGGGAATTTATTTTTATGATAATAGAGTGGTAGAAATAGCTAAATCTATCAAGCCAAGTGCAAGAGGAGAGTTAGAAATAACCGATGTTAATAAACGGTATTTAGAGCAACAAAAATTACAAGTTTTAGTATTAGACAGAGGAATAGCTTGGTTAGACACCGGTACTTTTGATTCGCTTATGCAAGCCTCACAATTTGTGCACGTAATAGAAAAAAGGCAAGGCTTAAAAATTGGTGCAATAGAAGAAGCAGCTTATAAAATGGGTTTCATAAACAAAGAGCAACTAGTTCGTTTAGCTAAACCATTGCTTAAAAGTGGTTATGGCAACTATTTAATGCAGTTAGTATGAGAATAGAGCCAACAATAATAGATGGATGTTTTATTGTTAAGCCTGAAGTTTTTAAAGATGATAGAGGTTATTTCTTTGAATCGTTTAATGAGAAAACATTTTTAAGCGCAACAGGGCTCTCTATTAAGTTTGTACAGGACAACCAATCATTTTCCAAAAAAAATGTGCTTAGAGGCCTTCATTTACAGATAGGGATCCACGCACAAAGTAAACTAGTAAGAGCTGTAAAAGGTAAAGTGTTTGATGTGTGTGTAGATCTTAGAAAGGAGTCTAAAACATTTGGTAAACACATAACGGTAGTATTAGATGATGTTACCAATAATCAAATTTTTATTCCTAAAGGATGTGCTCACGGGTTTTTAGCATTACAAGAAAACACAATTGTTAGCTATAAATGTGATGCTTTTTATCATAAAGAATCAGATACCGGAATTCGTTTTGATGATGCAGAATTAAATATAGAATGGCCCGGCAATCCATCAGAATATATTATTTCAGAAAAAGATAAAAACTTACCCTCACTACAACAATTTCTACAGCAGTATGGCTAAAATTTTAGTAACCGGTGCTAATGGTCAGTTAGGAAAGAGCCTGCAAAGTATTGCTGGAGAATATAGTCAGCATGAATTTATTTTTTTAAGCAAGTCAGACCTAGATATTACCAATCAATCCCAATTAAAAAACACTTTTAAAAAACATCAACCGGATTACTGCATTAACTGCGCAGCTTACACCAACGTAGAGCAAGCAGAGACAGAACCCAAAAAAGCTTTTTTAATAAACGCAGAGGGCGTTAAGTATTTAGCGGAAAACTGTGCTCAAATGGGCTGTGTGCTTATTCAAATATCTACAGATTATGTGTTTGATGGTGAGAAAAAAGCACCTTACACTATTGCAGATGTGCCTAACCCTGTAAACCAGTACGGAAAATCTAAACTAAAAGGAGAGCAATATATTAAAGAGTTATTAACGCAATATTACATTGTAAGGACATCATGGCTATACCATGAAACTTTCGGAAAAAACTTTTACAAAACCATTATAGAAAAAGCAAAAAAAGAAAAAGTTCTTTACGTTACAGATAGTCAAACAGGATGCCCGACCAATACCGTTAATGTAGCTTATTTTTTACTGTCGTTAATTAATGAACAAGCGCCTTATGGCATGTATCATTTCTCTGATGATGAGGTAATGACTTGGTTTGATTTTGCTAAAAAAATTGTTGCCCAAAACAGCTTAAAAGTAGAGGTAAACCCTAAAGAAATAATTACAAAAGCTAAGCGACCCAAATATTCTGTTTTAAGATAAGCAGTAGCATTTAATCTTTATCTGTTATTTATTGTGAGGATAAGGAATTATCGTACTTTTGTCCAAATTTCTTAGTTCAGATGAAGATCAGGAACTTAATAGTTTTTGGCACGCGCCCTGAGGCAATTAAAATGGCTCCTCTTGTTAAAGAGTTTGAGAAAGAGCAAAATATATTCGAAACCAAGGTTTGTATTACTGCACAACATAGAGAAATGTTAGATCAAGTTCTGTCTTTTTTTGAAATAGAACCTGATTATGATCTCAACTTAATGAAACCTAATCAAAACTTACACTCTTTAACAGCAGATATTATAACAAGCCTTAAGAGTGTTTATGAAGAGTTTAAACCAGATTTGGTTTATGTTCATGGAGATACAACTACAACAATGGCTGCTTCTTTAGCGGCTTTTTATTGTGGAGTAAAAATATGTCATGTAGAAGCCGGGTTAAGAACATATAATTTTCAGGCTCCTTTTCCTGAAGAGATGAACCGAACTGTAACAGGAGTACTTTCAAATTATCATTTTGCACCAACACCAACATCAAAAAACAACTTAATAAAAGAAAATAAAGCAGAGAACAATATACTAGTTACCGGAAATACTGTGATTGATGCTTTATTATAC
>JBPEWY010000008.1:0-71473 GCA_052032225.1 Flavobacteriaceae bacterium | reverse complement strand
ACTCCAATAGCAAGCAATACCAGTGGAGACTTTAATGGGTATGCTGCCGGAACTTACTACGTTCAAGTGTTAAGTGGAGATTGTCCTCCGGTTTATCAACAAGTTATTGTAGATGAGCCTGAAGATATAAGTATTACCAGCAGATTTACAAACCCAACATGTCCGGGAGAAGACGATGGTACTATTACCATAGAAGCTACCGGAGGTAGAGGTCCTATACTTTATGCTATTGCAACACCTTCTAACCCTAACTTCTTAGAAATTAGCGAGAAGAATGTGTTTGAAGATTTAGCTCCTGGTACATACCAAGTACTTGTACAAGATCAATTAGGTTGTAGACCAACCGTTCTAGATTTCACAATACAAGATCCTGCTCCGGTTGCTGTAAGCTTAGTAAACAAAACTGATGTTGTTTGTTATGGAGATAGCGACGGTTCAATAGAAATTAACGTAACCGGTGGTGTTACCGGAAGCGGACCATATTGGACAAGCTTAAATTCTCAAGACGATGCTAATTTTGTACAAGACCAGTTTGTGTTTAACAACCTAGAAGCAGGTACTTATGTAATATTTGTACGTGATGCTAACGGATGTCAAACAAGTTTTGTAGAAACCATAAATGCAGGAGTTACTATAAACCCTCAAGCAACTGTTGCCTACGGATGTAATGTAGATACTCCATTTAACAGAGTTGATATAACTGTAGACGCTTCTGTAATAAATGATGTGATGTATGCGTTAAACCCTACAGACCCTAATGATTTAGGAGAGTATCAAATAGATCCGTTCTTTAACGATGTGCCTTCAGGAACCAATACAATATACGTGGCTCATAGCAACGGATGTATTGCGCAAACCGAAGTAGAAGTAGACCAAAGTAACGGTCCGCTTACCTTAACCGTAGCACAAGGTAATTTAAACGAAATTGTGGCAACGGCTCAAGGCGGATACGGAGACTATACGTTCTATTTTAACAATGTTAATAACGGTAATGATAACAGCTATTACATAAACCAATCGGGTATTTATACCGTTACAGTAATAGATAGAGAAGGTTGTGAGGTGAGTGCACAAATAGAAATGGAGTTTATAGATATTATAATTCCTAACTATTTTACTCCGGATGGCGATAGTGTAAATGATACTTGGTACCCTAAAAATAGAGAAGCATTCCCTAATATGGTTGCCAGAATTTATGATAGATACGGCCGTTTAGTAGCCGAATTACGCAACCAAGAAGAATGGGATGGAACCTACGATGGCAAAGAATTACCTTCTGGTGATTATTGGTATGTAATAAAATTAAAAGGAGAAAATGATCCGAGAGAATTTGTTGGAAATGTGACCCTTTACAGATAGTTTATAAAGCCCTAAAACCATGAACAAAAAAATTATAATCCTGCTTACCTGTTTGGCTACGTTTGCCTCTACAAGCGCCCAAGAGCTTACGTTGCCTACCTTTACCCAATATCTGGCCGATAACCCCTTTGTGATATCGCCAACCTATGCGGGTATAGGCGATCACGTTAAGATTAGAATGAACGGATTAACACAGTGGGTAGGTATTAAAGATGCGCCAGACACACAATCTATAGCAGGAGATGTGCGTTTAGGTGAGCGTTCTGGTGTTGGGGCTTTATTTTATAATGATAAAAACGGGGCTACGCACCAATATGGTGCTCGTGTATCGTTTGCGCACCATTTAACATTAGACAGGTACGATGACCACTTTATATCATTCGGAATATCGTATAATTTTAATCAATTTTTAATTGATTCATCAGAGTTTACCGATGATGTTTTAGTTCCGGGGACACCTCCATCACAAGGATTAAACGACAGAAAAACAGCAAATCATAATTTTGATGTTGGTGTTTTATACAGAATTAAAGGGTTTTATTTAAGCGTTAATGCCTCAAATATTTTAGATAAAGATTTGAATGTTTTTGATATCAGCGAGCCAAATAAACTTAGAAACTACTACGTATATTCAGGTTACCGATGGAAACGTTCAAGAACCAGTAATTTTGAGGTAGAGCCTTCTATATTCTTTCAGTGGTTTGAAAGTGATGGGCGTTCCAGTACAGACGTAAATGTTAAATTTAGAGTGTTTGATTTTGAAGATTATTACTGGGCCGGTATCTCATATCGTTTTTTGAATGATCAGATTGGAGATCCGCTTAATGTAGGTCCGATGGCCGGAATTAAAAAGTCTAACATTTACTTTGCATATTCATACCAAATTATTTTAAACGAATTATCTGGGTTTAATTCGGGAACACATATGGTTACAATTGGTATAGACCTCTTTCAAGGAATTAGTAATTGTAGATGTACGTATTAAAAACCAAATCAAACTTTTATATACAAAAAACGCTGCTTACTTTTGCGGGGTAGCGTTTTTTTTTATGGGAATAATAAAAATTAAAAACATTCAGGTTTATGCATACCATGGATGTTTAATTGAAGAAGGAAAGATTGGTAGTGATTACCGTGTTGATGTTGCCGTTAAAGCTAATTTACAACCCTCTGCAGCATCTGATGATTTAAAAGATACTGTAGATTATGTACATGTAAACCGTATTGTAAAGCAAGAAATGGCCATACGCTCTAAGCTGTTAGAGCATGTTGCCAAGCGAATTTTAATTCGTATTTTTAAAGAAATAGCGATTGCCGATGAAGCTACTGTTTGGGTTTCTAAAATAAATCCGCCTATTGGTGGTAACGTAGAAATGGTAACCATTAAAATGAACCTAACCAGGAGTGAGGCCCTAAAAAATTAGGGGACAAATACTGTTCTTTAAATTAAAATAAATTATTAGATTTGCGCCATGTTTAATGGCACCGTGGCCGAGTGGCTAGGCAGAGCTCTGCAAAAGCTTGTACAGCGGTTCGAATCCGCTCGGTGCCTCATCAAAAAAGCCTCCTATTCGGGAGGCTTTTTTATTTAGTTCTGATGTCTTCTATTGCTTCTTTTAATTTTTCTTTTTCGTTAGGGAATACTCCTTGAATTATTAAACCTACTCCAAAAACTATAAGTACAATACTTATAACACGTTTTACTCTAAATATGAGTGAAGGAGTTAATTTGTTTCGTAACTGCTTAGCTAACAATATTTTAAGACAATCTACAATTAAATATGTTAAGAGTATTGTGCCAAAGAATGTTATAATCCTGTCTGTTTGCATTTCTAATTTAGGGCCAAAAACAATAATAATCCCTAACCAAAAACCTAATACTCCAATATTTATAAAGTTTAGTAAAAATCCTTTAAAAAAAAGTGCTAAGTAATTGTTTTTAGGAATGTTTAGCTCTCCTTCATTAGCTAATTGAGCTTTCTTGTAGTTTTTAATAAGCCTTAATAAAGAAATAATACCGTAGCTTAGTAATAAAACCCCACCGAAAATAAATAGGGCAGGGTCATCTTTTAATTTTTCTAATATTTTGTTGGTACTAAAGTACGCTATGAGAATAAAAATAATATCGGCAATTATTACGCCTAAATCAAAAACCAAACCGGCTCTAAAGCCTTTTATTGCACTGGTTTCTAACAGCACAAAAAACACGGGGCCTATTGTAAAAGCCAGTAATACTCCCCATGGTAGTGCTGTTAAAATATCTTGCATGTAATTTACTTAGTTTTACGCAAAATTAAACATAATACATTACTGCACTATAATCTCTCCTCCTATAAACTTTTTCTTGTTTACTACTTTTGGTTTTCCGAAAACTCTTATAGTGCCTCCGGCTTTTACACTTGCTTCTACTACTTGCGATGCATTTATGTAAGCTAAGCCACCGGCACTAACATTAACTGTTGTTTGTTCTGTTTTTAAATGATCTCCTTCGTAACGACCTCCCGTATTAATGTTTACATTTTGAACTTTTGCTTTACCGGTTGCTGTTATTTTGCCTCCGGTTACAGCTTTTACGTGTAGTTTTTGTACTTGCAAATCTGCTTCTATTTCTCCGCCCTCTTGTGCGCGTAAAATAACATCAATTTGTTGTATTGGTGTTTCTGTTTCTATTTTGGCATTTTCATTAACATCTACAATTTCTAAAATACCTTTATAATGAATTTCTGCAAACGTTCTAAAACCACTAAAGGTTTTCTCTATATCCATTCTAATCTTTAGAGTGCCGTTTCTATCTATAATATCTACATCGTTAATATTAGCTCCGGTAATAATTACTTTGTTTTCTGTTGATTTTACCAATTTAGCCGATATGCCATCAAATACTTTAACAACTGTAAATTCTCTGGTGTTTTGCTCTCTTACTTGTTCTTGTGCTACGCTAAAATTACTTATAGCGATTGCTAAAATTAAAATAAGTGTTCTCATGCTTTCTTCTTTTTTCTCTGGTTACTCACAAAAATCTTACCAATTATTTAGTAAAAACTTAATCATTTGGGCCTATAAGTTCAAAATCTAAGTGCCTTTTAATTAAATCTGTGTGTTTAACTTTTACAATTACTTCATCGCCTAATTGATACATGTTTTTTGTTTCTTGACCAACTAGTGCATAATGTTTTTCATCGAATTCATAAAAATCGTCTTTTATATCTCTAATTCTAACCATTCCTTCGCATTTGTTTTCAATAATTTCTACATAAATTCCCCATTCTGTTACTCCGGAAATTACTCCTACAAACTCTTGATCTTTATGATCTTCCATGTATTTAACTTGCATGTATTTAATAGAGTCTCTTTCTGCATTGGCTGCTAAGCTCTCCATTTCTGAAGAGTGATCGCATTTTTTTTCGTACTCTTCTTTATTGGCCGATTTTTCACCATTTAAGTACTGATCAAGCAATCTGTGAACCATAACGTCCGGATAACGCCTTATGGGCGATGTAAAATGGGTATAATAGTCAAACGCCAAACCATAATGGCCAATGTTATTGGTTGTATAAATTGCTTTGCTCATGCTTCTAATGGTAAGCGTATCTACAAGATTCTGTTCTTTCTTGCCTTGAACTTCTTCTAATAAGTTATTTAAAGAGCTTGTAATAGATTTTTTGTCTTTAAGGTTTATACTGTATCCAAATCTTGATATTACGCCGTTTAATTGCATTAATTTGTCTACATCGGGCTCATCGTGCACACGATACACAAACGTTAACGGTGGATTTTTTTTACCAATAAATTCTGCAACCTTTCTATTTGCCAACAGCATAAACTCTTCTATAAGTTTATTGGCTTCTTTTGCAGTTTTAAAATATACTCCGGTAGGGTTGTTGTTTTGGTCTAAATTAAATTTAACCTCTACTTTATCAAAAGATATTGCTCCGGAATTGAGTCGCTTTTGTCGCATAATTTGAGCCAGCCTATTAAGCTCTAAAATTGCTTCTACAATTTCGGGCTCTACAATATATTCTTTGCCGGTTAATGATATGTTTTCAGGAATATTCCCTTCTTGAGTTTCTATAATGTGTTGTGCTTCTTCATATGCAAAACGTCTATCAGAATAAATTACGGTTTTACCAAACCACTTATCTACTACTCTGGCTTGATTATCTATTTTAAATACTGCAGAATACGTGAGTTTTTCTTCTTGTGGTCTTAGTGAACATGCATTGTTAGAAAGTATTTCCGGAAGCATTGGCACCACTCTATCTACTAAATAAACCGATGTGGCTCTGTTATATGCTTCTTCATCTAAAACGGTATTTGGTTTAACGTAGTGGGTTACATCGGCTATGTGAATTCCTATTTCAAACAACCCGTTATCTAATTTTTTAAAAGATAAAGCATCGTCAAAATCTTTAGCATCTTTTGGGTCTATTGTAAAGGTTAATTCATTACGCATATCGCGCCTTTTTTTAATTTCTTCAGGCGTTATACTTGTATCAATTTTATTGGCATAGTGCTCTACATCTTCAGGAAATTTATACGGTAAGCCGTATTCTGCCAAAATAGCGTGCATCTCTGTATTATGGTCTCCCGGTTTACCAAAAACCTGAATTATTTTTCCGTATGGTGATTCTGCATTATCGGGCCAATCGTTTATTTCTACCAATACTTTGTCTCCGTGTTGAGCTTTTGATGTTTTGTTTTTTGGAATAAAAATATCGGTGTACATTTTAATATCTGATGTAACTACAAAACCAAAGTTTTTTTGCATTTGTAGTACACCAACAAACGTTGTTCGGTTTCGTTTAATAACTTTAGTTATCTCTCCCTCTAATTTCTTTTTTCGTTTTCTTTTAGGGAAAACATACACTTCTACTTCGTCTCCGTGTAATGCTTTATTAAGTTTATTAAAGGGAACAAAAACATCTTCGTCTAATTCATCGCAAATTACATAAGCATTACTTCGTCCTGTAATTTCTACAAAACCTGTGTAATAATTAGTAGTAGTAACTGCTTGGTATTTACCTCTGTCTACTTCTAAAATACGTTCTTTCTGTACTAATTGTTTTAATCTTTTAATAAGTAAATTTCTTCCGCTGGTATCTGTTATACCAAGCTTTGAAGCTATTTGTTTGTAGTTAAGTGATTTGTTTTTGTTGTTTTCTAAAACGGTAAAAATACCTTTAGTGATCTCGTTGTTTTTTTGCTTTCCTGCTCGTTTTTTCTTTCTTGACATTGATTAATTTAATTTCTGATGAAATGTACAAAATTTAATAACGTTACTATACTTGTTAAAAAAAGTTAATTATTTATTAAAAAAATTGTAACAAACGTCATTTTGTTTCGTCTATTAAATACACCAAAATTAAAATGAAGAAGGTTTATAAAATAATAATCTTATTTGTAGTACTATTTTTTCTGGGCGTATTAGGCTTTATTGGGTATATTAATTACGCAATGGAAAAAACAGAAAAAATAAGGTCTGCAGATTCTTCAAATTCTACTTCTTTCCGCATTACTGCTGTAAGAACAACAAAATAATTGTTGTTTTTTTATTACCTTTAATATATACCTTAATTAAGATATTTTAAGATGAAAAATTTTGTGGTGGTTGCTACTTTTACGTACCCTCACGAATATACGGTTTTAAAGCATTTATTAGATGAAGAAGGAATCCCGTATATTTTTGAGAATGAAACAATGGTTGCCGTTTCACCATTTTATTCTAATGCACTTGGCGGAATTAAATTACGCGTACACAAAAATGATGTTCCGGCAACCAAAGCTATCATTAAGAAATTAGATTCAAATATACCTCCTTTGCGTATTGTTTAGTCTAAAATAAATTTCTTAGAAAACTTTCCTTGCTTACTAGATATGTGTAGTACATACACATTACTCATAAAATTGTTCATATTAATTGCCTGATGACCTTCGTCTAATTCTGCAGAAATCACAGGAATACCTTGTAAATTGTACACTTTTGCTTTAGCTTTTTTAGTGCTTTTTATGTTTAGAGTTCGGTCATTACCAACATAAACCGTAAAGTTTTTATCAAAATCATCTCCTTTATCAGCTACATCTCCACAGTTTTCAGAGAATTTTGTATTAAAATCTATATTCCATCTACCTGATCCAGCTACACCGTTTACAACCGTTTCATCGTCTGCAGTAATACATGATAAATCCGGATTATTTTCTACACGTAATACTGTTAAATTTGCATTATTACCGTTTCTAATGTTTAACGATTGTAATTGGTTATTTGCAAGGTAAATAGCAGATAGTTTAGTGTTATACGATAAATCTATTTGTTGTAAATTATTAAACAATACATTTATCATTTCTAAATTTACATTAGTTGATACATCTAAGAAACTAATGTAATTATTGCTTGCATTAAGCTGTTTTAAGTTTCTAGAATTACTAACATTTAAGTCTGACAGGTTATTAAGCTCTGCATTAATTAAAGTTACTGCAGGCATATTACTTACATCTAAAGAAGTAAGTTGGTTGTTTTGACAAAATATTTTTTCTAATTTTTTATTAGCCGATACATTTAAATCTCCTAAATAATTATCGGCAACAGCTAAATATGTTAATTCTGTATTATTACTTAATTGTATATGTGTTAGTTTGTTTTTATACAGATTTAACTTTTGTAAAGCGGTATTAGCTGTTACATTTATGGTTTGTAATTGGTTGTTGTGCAATATTAGTTCTTGTAATGCTGTATTAGCGCTAAAATCTGCAGATTCTAAATTGTTATTACTGGCATTTAAGCTAACTAAGTCTGTAAAAGCTTCTATACCTGATAGGCTAGAAATGTTTTTACCACTTACATCTAAATGAGTAATACCAATTGCATTGGCACTATTAATTACACCATCTGGAGTTCCTTGATCTATTCCACGATCAATTAGGGCTTGCTCAAAATTGGCATCTTGGATGCTTATTTGTTGAGCAGTAACAGAGAAAAAGCATAAGCATGCTAAGAGGTAAAGTTGTTTCATGATATGGGGGTTTTGAGATTTTCATATATCGAAACTATAAAACTTTTTTCTAACTATCGATAAAATAACATTTTTTTTCGATGAAATGCACTTATTTAAAAATCAAGCAGTTATAAAATCAACTATTAACAACTAATACATTTATTATTATTCTTTATTTAAAATTTAATTTTTTTGATGGTTTATTATTGTTTGTTAATAGCGGTATAATTTTTTAGGATAAAATTTTGTTTTCTCGTAATTAGCGTTTAATTAAACTTTAATTAACAATAAATTTACATTTAACTTATTGCAAATAAGCCTATTTCAGAATTTTCTTAACAATAGTTAACAACAAATTTTAACCTTTAGTTTTTAATATTTTTTGTATTAACAGCTGTTAAATTGTGGCTATTTAAAGTTTAATAACTTCTCATAAAGTTCTAATAAAAAGAATTGCTTTTTAAAGATTGTTTTTCTGATTTGAATTTTTTTTAATAAATCAAAATTTTTAATAGAAAACATTTTTACTAATTACTAACAATTTTATTAGTCTGTTAATTTGTTGATATTAAATTGATTAATTTTTTAAATTAACAATACTGTTAAAAGGTGTTAATTAGTACCTTTGTTATGCCAAATAAAACCTTGTTTTCATGAAAATAGCCATAGGAAATGATCATGCCGGTACCGATTATAAATTATCTATAATGGGTTGGTTATACTCGCAATACCCAGATGTAGAAATAGTTAACTACGGTACAGATAGCATTGAAAGTGTAGACTATCCTGATTTTGTACATCCGGTGGCAGAAGATGTAGAAAATAATAAGGTAGATTTTGGTATTATTATATGTGGTAGTGGTAATGGAGCAAACATGACAGCTAATAAACACCAAGGTGTTAGATCTGCTCTTTGCTGGAATAAAGAAATTACAGCTTTAGCCAGACAACATAACAATGCTAATATTTTAAGTTTACCGGCACGTTTTATATCTATGCCTCAGGCAATAGAAATGGTTAAAACTTTTATAGAAACTCCTTTTGATGGAGGTAGACACGAAAAAAGAATAGCCAAAATTCCCCTAAATAAATAACTACATGGGAAAAAATCATTCCCACAGTCATTCTCACAAAACAGCTACTGTTAAAGGAACAAATTTATTTATATCTATATTATTAAACATTACTATTACTGCTGCACAAGTAATAGGTGGTTTGGTTTCCGGAAGTTTATCATTATTATCAGACGCTCTACACAACTTTAGTGATGTTTTATCATTAGTAATTAGCTATGTAGCAAATTTACTGGCTAAAAAAGAAGCATCTACAAACAAAACTTTTGGTTATAAACGAGCAGAAATTCTTGCTGCTTTTATAAATGCAGCAACTTTAATAATTATAGCTGTACTATTAATTATAGAAGCTATTAAACGCTTTAAAAACCCGCAAGAAATAGCATCTAATTTAGTTATTTGGTTATCATTACTAGGTATTGTTGCAAATGGTTTAAGTGTATTATTATTAAAAAAAGATGCACACGCTAACATGAATATGCGATCTGCTTATTTACATTTATTAACAGATATGTTAGCATCTATTGCGGTGTTAATAGGCGGATTTTTAATGAAATACTTTTACGTTTATTGGGTAGATAGTTTACTTACCCTTTTAATAGCACTGTACTTAATTTATGTTGGTTACGATTTATTAAAAGATTCATTAAGAGTACTCATGTTATTTACACCTCAAGATGTACAAGTACAAGAAATTGTTAAACGTGTAAATACAATAGAAGAAGTTAAAAATATGCATCATGTGCATGTATGGCAATTAAACGAAGAAGAAATTCACTTAGAAGCTCATATAGATTTTAATGAAGATATAAAACTATCTGAGTTTGATGTTATTTTAAATAAAATTGAGCAGATTTTACATGATGAATTCGGAATTAACCATGTAAATATTCAACCGGAATTTAAAAAAGAAGACGATAAAGATTTAATTGTTCAAGATTAATGAAAACACTACAGTGGCATACAAAACTTTTTTCTTCTATTGATTCTAACACTCTTTATAATATACTGCAATTGCGCTCAGAAGTTTTTGTTGTAGAACAAAATTGTGCTTACCAAGATTTAGATGGTAAAGACCATAAAGCATTGCATATTTATGCTACAGACAGCAATAATAATATTGCAGCATACGCCAGAGCATTTAAAGCAAACGATTACTTTGAGGTAGCCAGTTTTGGTAGAGTGGTGGTTAATAAAAAGTTTAGAAATAAAGGATTAGGACATACGTTAGTAGCTAATACCATAAAAGCTATACAAGACCATTATAACGAACAGGTAATTAAAATATCGGCACAAACGTATCTCATCCGTTTTTATAACCAACACGGATTTATTGAAACAGGAGAACCTTATTTAGAAGATGGCATACCACACATAAGTATGATTAAAAATTAAATTTTAATAGGTTCTTTTCGGTGTAAACTTATGTCGCTTAACATTTCGTCGGTAAATTTATAATGCCCTCTTGTAGTAATAATTTTAAACGTACAAGATTTAATCTGACTGAGCATATCTAAAAACAACCATTTAGACTTTAATAGCTTAGGTTTTTCGGTTTTTAAACTCAAATCAAAAAAATGCTTTTTACCGTCTTTTTCAGCAACAATGTCTGGGGTAATTACAATATCGGTCCCCTTTTTTTTATAACCTTTAGGAGAATCGTAACCATCTAAATCGGCTTTAATGTTAGTAAAGCCTTTACTTTTAAGGTATTCTATAGTTTCCTTGAAAAAATCTGTATGTTGTTTTTTATCTGTGTAAACCATAGAAAAAAGATAAAAAAAATATGTCAGACTACCAATTTTAATTCTGATAATCAATATGTTATAAAGAATTTACGTAAGTAACCAACCGTTCTTTAATAAAATAATTCCAGCCCTCTACACAACTTTCTCTTTTAAATTCAGGAACATCATCAGGAAAATCTTCTAAAACGGTTGTTTCTAAAGTTAATGTAGTAGTATCTGGGTTGTTACTTGTAATTGTAAAAGTTACATAAGAATCTCCCGGATATTTTTCGTATTTCCAGTTGTATACAATTTTTTGATACGGAATTACCTCTACAATCTTCCACAGATGTAAAAACTGTCTGTCTTCAGATGGGCCAACCTCAAACTGTGTACTAAAACCAACCTCAGGTTTAAAATCCGGAATGACCTCAAAAAACCACTGTTTCATGTGGTTAAGATTGGTTATAACATCCCATAAAACTTCTTTACTAACAGAAAAATTTTCTGATACAATTACAGGTAGTTCAGAAGCTTTCATTATTATAGAATAATTGTTAGTTTAAAATGCTTTTGTACTTTTTATAATCATTTAAAATTGCAGTAGCAGTTTGTATTGCTTCGTCATTTTTTAAATAGTAATTATACAATCCTTCTCTATAAAAATAACGCGTAATTAATTCATCTGTTAACACCTTTTTTAGTTGAGGTTTATAGGTGTCTATTGCGGCTACTTTACTTTTCTCTATTTCGTCTAAAAGTTTATTATACTGACTTAAAACTGATGGACCAAACTCTTTGGTTTCGCCATTTGTAAAAGCAGTTTTTATTAACTGTTCACTTTTAGTTTGGTAATTAAAATTGCTTCGTTTTACATATTTTTTAAACTGATCAAAATCTTTATCAGTAAACTTAAAATCAGACACATTAGAAACGTTATTCTTATAGTAATAATCTGTAGCAAAATCAAACACTAAATGATTAGTAATTAATGCTTTAGTAAGGTTGCTGGTTTGTAATGAAGGAATTTGAATATCTGGCATTACACCACCACCATCGTAAACTTTACGGTTGTTTTTTGTTCTAAAAACAGAGGTTGTATTGGTTTTTACAGCATTACCGTTTTCATCTCTGTTCCAATAATCTAAAGCTTGAATGCATCTTCCTGAAGGGGTGTAATATCTAGAAATAGTAACTTTAAGCTGTGTGCCATAAGCAAGTTTTAAGGGGCGTTGCACAAGCCCTTTACCAAAGCTTCTTGAACCAACAATAACAGCTCTGTCTAAATCCTGAAGCGCACCACTAACAATTTCACTTGCCGAAGCGCTTCGGCCATTTACAATTACTACAAGAGGAATATTATCATCTACCGGTTGATTTCTGGTTTTATAGGTTTTATTAAACTTTTTCACTTTAGATTTTGTGGTTACCACAAGCTCTCCTTTTGGAATAAAAAGGTTGGTAACTTCAATGGCTTCGTTTAAAAGCCCACCTGGATTATCGCGTAAATCCAGAATAATTTTATCGGCACCTTTATTTTTTAAATCTTTTAAAGCATTTTTAGTTTGTGTGCTTGCTTTTCGGTTAAATCTAGATAATACTATATAACCGGTATTGCTATTAACCATACCATAAAAAGGGACAGCATCTACCTCTATTTCATCGCGTGTTAAAAGGGTTGTTTTTTCTTTTCCTTGTCTTTTATAAGTAATACTTACTTTGCTTTTAGAAGCGCCTTTTAACAGCTCGCTTGCATCGTCTTTAAAATCGGCAATATTGATATCACCAATTTTAATTATTTCATCGCCGGCTTTTAACCCGGCTTTATCTGCAGGATAATCTTTATAAACTTCTACAACTAAAAGTTTGTTGTTGTAGCTTCTAACCAACGCACCAATACCTGAATACTCACCTGCATTTTTTATTTTGTATTCTTCTACATCTTGCTCATTTAAATAAACGGTGTAAGGATCTAACTCATCTAGCATACTTTTAATGGCGGTATCCATTAATTCGGCCGGATTGGTTTCATCTACATAATTCATATTAAGCTCTTTAAAGAGCGTTGTAAAAATTTCTATTTGTTTGGCAATTTCAAAAAACTCGTTTTTAAAACCTGTTCCTACAAAAAGAATTCCGGCTGCTATAATGGGTAGAAAAATACGTTTTGCAAAAGTTTTCATGGGTGCTTTTATTACTTAGATTCTTTAGGTTTAGTTTTAGTCAAAAATTGTTCCAATAAAGTTTTCATGGTTTGGTTTAGAGCAGAGAAATGGGGTTCTTTCTTGCCAAGATACAAAAACATTAAAGCATAAGATGTTGTACTATTGTTAAAAATTATTGGCTTGTTTAAGCGGTAAGCTTCTTTTAACAAACGTTTTACTTTATTGCGCTTAACAGCTTTCGGAAATTTTTTTTTACCTACAGAGAATCCTGCCTGAAACAACACATTATCCGGTAATTCTGTTTTTAAATAAACCAAACGTATTGGAAAAACGGTTATGGTATTTCCTTCAGAAAATAACTGTTCTATAAGCTTTTTACTTTTTAGCTTTTCGGGTTTACCAAAAGAAAACAACATAATACAACGCTAAGTGGGTAAAAATATAAAAAAGCCACCTCAAATAAAACGCGGATGATAAATATCATAGTATTAGCGTATAAACTATCCTAAATTGTACAATAAATAGTTAGTTATGGGAACCTTAAAAGTTAAAAGGCTTGCTAACAAATCAGACTTTTTAGAGTATAGCAACCAGCTGCTTGCCGACATTGCTGCATTAGAACAAATGCTCCAAGAAAAAAGGTTTGAGAAAGAGCCTATTAGGATTGGTGCAGAACAAGAGTTTTGTTTGGTAGACAATGATTTTGAGCCGGCAAACAATGCAGTAGAAATTTTAAAAGAAATTAACGATGACCATTTTACAACAGAAATTACTAAGTATAATTTAGAAATTAATTTAGACCCCATAGACCTATCAGAGAAATGCTTTTCTAAGATGCACAACCAACTTAAAACCTTGTTAGAAAAAGCTAATAAAATTGCCAAAAAACACCAATCTAAAGTACTGTTGGCAGGTATTTTACCAACCATTAAACTAAGGCATTTAGATGAATCTTATATGACGCCACTTGAGCGTTATTATATGCTTAATGATGCTATTAAAGAGAGCAGAAAACATATTATAGAGTTTCATATTAAAGGAGTAGACGAGCTTAATATTTTACACGATTCTGTTATGTTTGAAGGTTGTAATACCAGCTTTCAATTACACTTACAAATACCACAAGAAGATTTTGTGTCGAGTTTTAATTGGGCTCAAGCCATTTCGGGCCCTGTTCTTTCAGTATGTACCAATTCTCCCATTTTATTTGGTAAAGAACTCTGGAGCGAAACCCGTATTGCTTTATTTACGCAAAGTGTAGATACAAGAGCCAATTCGTTTACATTAAACGAAAAATCTTCAAGGGTAAGTTTTGGCACAGATTGGGTAACAGGTTCTGTTGCTAATATTTTTAAAAACAACATTGCTCAGTTTAGGAGTTTATTGATGACCGAAGAAAAAGAAGACAGTTTATCACTTTTAAAACAAAATATAACACCAAAATTAAAGGCCTTAAATTTACATAACGGTACGGTTTACCCGTGGAACAGACCCTGCTATGGCGTAGCCAACAATAAACCCCACTTGCGTATTGAGAACAGATATATTCCTGCCGGACCTTCTACTACAGATGAGATAGCTAATTTTATGTTTTGGGTTGGTATAATGGTAGGTAGACCACAAGAGTATGATGAGATTCATTTAAAAATGGATTTTAAAGATGCTAAAACCAACTTTTTTAATGCAGCCAGATATGGTATGGCTACACAGTTTTACTGGGATAACAAACTAATCCCAAGTCATCAATTATTATTAGATGTTTTGTTGCCGATGGCTTATAAAGGACTTTATAAAATGAAAGTGACCCCTGAAGATGTAGAATATTACTTAACCATTATAGAAAACAGAATAAAAACACAAACCGGATCACAATGGATGGTACAATCATTTAGAAACTTACAACACAAAAACAACAAGCAAATAGCTTTAAGAGCTCTCACAGAGCATATTTACAATAATCAAGAAAAAGGATATCCCATTGCAACATGGCCAATTGCAAGAGCAGCATCTAAAGAAATTACCAAAAACAAACTCAAAGTAGAGCATTGTATGAGTAATCTGGTTTATACGGTTCAAGAAAAAGATAGTTTAGCCATGGCAAATGCGTTGCTTACCTGGAAAAAAATAAAACATCTACCTGTATTAAACACACACGGTGAATTGGTGGGGATTTTAACTAAAAAAGATATAGAAGCGCATTATAAAAAAAACAAATCTTTGGCGGTTTCTTGTAACGAAGTAATGTCTAAAAAAGTTATTGCAGTATCAAGAGAAGAAAGTGTTGCAAATGCTTTAAAAATAATGAAACAACACAACATAAACAGTCTTCCGGTTTTATATAAAAATAAATTAACCGGCATAATAACAAGCACAGATTTATGATAGCAACCCCAACTATGCTACAAACACAAACAGAAAGCCGCATACTTTTTAAAAAAGAGATAAGTAAAAATGCACCAACAGTAGTTTTTTTTGGGGGTATTCACGGTAATGAACCTGCAGGAGTAACTGCATTAGAGCAAGTTTTTAGTTCTATACAAGAAAATGAAATAACAGGAAATATTATTGCTATAAAAGGCAATTTACCTGCTTTAAAAAATAAAAAGCGCTTTATAGAAAACGATTTAAATAGACTTTGGACCAGAAAAAATATTCAAGAAATTCACCAAAAAGAACCTGCTCAAAGAACAGTAGAAGAAACACAACTGGTTATCATATACAGCATAATAAAAGAGATTATTACCACTTACTCCGGTCCGTTGTATTTTATTGATATTCACACAACTTCTGCAGAGACCATACCATTTATAACTATAAACGATGCATTAATAAACCGAAGATTTTCTAACCAATTTAATGTTCCGGCTATTTTAGGAATAGAAGAATATTTAGAAGGAGCACTTTTAAGCTACATTAACAGATTAGGATTTGTTTCGCTTGGTTTTGAAGCCGGCCAACATAATAGCCAGACCGCTATAAACAATAGTGTTGTATTTATTAAACAAGTATTACTTACAGCACAAGTTTTAAAAAACAATCAATCACTACAACAAAAATTAAATCAGCAATTAATAGCCGCATCAGGGTACAACACAACATTGTATGAAGTTAAAAATGTATATGCTATTAAAACTTCAGAAAAATTTACCATGTTAGAAGGCTTTAAAAGTTTTCAATATGTAAAGAAAAACACACCTCTTGCTATAAGCAATAATAAAACAATTTATGCGCCTAACAATTTGGTTTTGTTTATGCCACTATATCAACCTAACGGGAAAGAAGGTTTTTTTATAATTAAACCTATTCCTAAATTTTACCTATGGCTTTCGGTGTTATTACGAAAAATAAAGTATGACAACCTGTTAGTTTTATTACCGGGTATATCTTGGGCAGATAAAAGAAAACAAGTATTAAAGGTTAACTTAACGGTTGCCCGTTTTATGGCAAAACAATTTTTTCATTTATTAGGATACAGAAATAAGCAAGTACATAAAAACAAAGTGTACATGCACAACAGAGAGCGTGCAGCTCAAACATTTAGATATAAGCACACATTTTGGTATAAAAAAATCCGCCCTGTAAAGAGCGGATCTTTTAAAAACACTTAAATAATTGATTAATCAGCTTGGTAAATATTGTTATCTCTATTAATATCTGCCATTAGTTGTGAAGGGTCTACAACAACAGCTTTTATACTGCTTTTAGGCTTATTAATTGTAAATGTATATGTTGGGTAAGCCCAAGCCCAATCCGGTAAAACAGTGCGATTTATGTTTGGGTATGGGTTAGATTTTTCGCCACGCATCATTTGTAACGGTGCGTAAAATGTTTCTTGAGAGCCATCGTTATAAACCACCAAAATATCTATTGGCATTGGCATTAATCCAATTCGCTCTAAAGTAACAACGGTTTTATTTTCTTGCTCAGCAACCTCTTTTACTCCGTAATCTATAGTGTTGGTTGTTTGTGCAAAATCGGTTAAGTACCAATCTAAATGCATTCCGGAAACCTTTTCTGCTACACGCTTAAAATCGTTTGGAGTAGGGTGTTTAAACTTAAACTCATCATAATATCTTCTGAGCGTTTTCATTAAGTTTTCCTGACCAATAACATAACCTAATTGAGCTAAAAACACAGATCCTTTACTATAGGCAGAGATTCCGTATGCTTGGTTATACTCATACCTGTCTGCATGAGTGGTAAGAGGTTGTTCTTTACCGGATTTTGCTAAATAAAGATATGCTCTGTATGCGTTTTCAAAAGGATTTTCTTTATTCTGATTCATAATCTGATTCATGCACAAGCTCGAAATAAATGAGGTAAAGCCCTCATCCATCCATTCATGCTTACTTTCGTTGGTTGCCAAAACATGTTGAAACCAAGAATGCGCCAGCTCATGCACCATTACACCAACTAAGCTCTCAAAACTACGCTCTCCGGTAATAAGTGTACACATGGCATATTCCATACCGCCATCACCACCTTGTATTACAGAGTATTGCTTGTATGGGTACGGACCAAGATTTCTGTTAAAAAACTCCATGGCCTCTACTGTTTTGTCCTGAAGTTTTTTCCAGTTTTCTATTATATCCGGATTATTTTTGTAAATAAAATGCAGCTCTGTTCCGTTTGGCATGTTAACTATATCGTGAAGATACTCTGGGTCTGCAGCCCAAGTAAAATCATGAACATTAGGAGCAATAAAATGCCATGTTAGCTTTCCTTTTTTAGGCTTCTTTACTTTTTGTCCCGGTTTTTGGTAACCATGACCAACTTCTTCGGGGTTTTGTAAATAACCCGATCCTCCAACAGTGTAATCTGCATCAATAGTAATTTTAACATCAAAATCTCCCCAAACACCATGAAACTCTCTCCCAATGTAAGGGTGAGCGTGCCATCCTTCAAAATCATATTCGGCCATTTTAGGATACCATTGCGTCATACTAAGCGCAACACCTTCTTTACTATTTCGGCCAGATCGTCTAATTTGAACAGGAACCTGCCCATTAAAATCCATGTTAAATGTAACTGTCTCACCAGGCAAAATAGGCTTGTTTAAAGCAACTTCTAATACTGTTCCAGCTACTTGATAAGTAACCGGAGCACCATTTTGAGTTAACGAATTTACTTTAATATACCCAATTTCTGAAGGTGATAGTTTACTGATTCTGTCTCCAACTCTTGGGTCTGGGTCTGCAATGGTTCTAGACCTTACATCCATTTCGCTTCCGGGCTGGAAAGCATTAAAATATAAATGATAAAAAACTTGCTTTAAAGTGTCTGGAGAATTATTGGTGTAGGCAAGCTCTTGTTTTCCGTGATATTGATAGTTTTCTACGTTAAAATCAACATCCATTTTATACGAAACATGTTGTTGCCAATAAGATGTATTGTTTTGAGCGTTTGCAATGAAAGCTCCAATTACTAACGTAATTATAAATTGTATTTTTTTCATAAATAAGGATATTTAAAAAAAGAGAGCCCTAAAACAGGGCTCAAAAAAATTATAATGATATTTTACCACGAGATACTTTATCGGCTAAAATCAAGGCATTATATGCATTTACCATTTTACCTGATTTAGAAATATCTACAAAGTTTTTTAGGTTACTAGGATTACCCCCAAGCTGAACTTTTGCTTTAGATGATAACCCGGAAGCCATTATAATTTGCTTTACTTGTGCTGCAGTTAATTTTGGAAAATACGATCTGATTAAAGCAGCAACCCCTGCAACTGCCGGAGCAGCCATAGAAGTACCTTGTAAAAATTGGTATTCATTGTTTGGTACAGTAGCCCAGATTTTAGTTCCGGGGGCAAAAACGTCAACATCTATATTGCCATAGTTAGAGAAGTTGGCAATTAATTCGGTTCCGTATTTAAAGTTTAATGCGCCAACGGTTAAAAAATTATCTGCAATTTCAGGGCCGTTGTTAACAGCATCATTAGGGTAAACGTCTCTTTCGTTTAAATTGTAAGCTTCGTTTCCTGCAGCATTTACAATTAACACATCGTGTTCTGCAGCATATTTAATAGCATCGTATACCCACTCAGCATTTGGAGAATAGTATTTTCCGAAGCTGGTATTAATAATTTTAGCTCCGTTATCAACAGCGTATCTAATAGCTAAAGCAACATCTTTATCGTACTCATCTCCATCAGGAACAGCTCTAATAGGCATAATTTCTACATTGTTGGCTACACCATTCATACCCACACCGTTATTGCGTTGTGCTGCAATAATACCTGCCACGTGTGTACCGTGTGTAGCGTGTTCAATATCACCTATAACATCATTATTACCGTAATCAGTATCGTTTATATCATCCGGATTATCTCCAACAACTGCCCTTCCGTTAAAATCAATATTTAAATGATAGTTAAGCTGTCCGGCAAAATATTCTATTCCTTCTTTAAGTTGCTCACGAGCATTTTCGGGAGATTCGGCCACTTGATACATTTGGTTTAAGAATGCTACATATTGTAGCAAAGAAGAGTCGTCTGTTTTTATAGCATCTAAATCTTCTTTAGTATAAGAGTCTTTATTAAGATGTTTTTTTACAGCATCTTCTGCATTATTTAAATTTTGTAGCAACTGCTCATAAAACTGTTTGTTTTGTTGTGCTTCGTTGTATTTTTCGTCGTATTCTTTTTGGGCTCTTTCATAATCCGGATGCGATTTATCGCCTTTTTTTAGAATTCTAACAAACTCTAATTGTTCGTGCGTAGCTTCTCCTAAAAAATTCCACCCATGTACATCGTCTACATAGCCATTATTATCATCATCTATTCCATTGTTCGGAATCTCATCATCATTTGTCCAAATAACATTTTTTAAATCTTCGTGTTCAATGTCAACACCAGAATCTATAACACCTACAACAACAGTTGTGGCTTTCCCTTTTAAAGCAGGGATAATTTCTGAATATGCTTTATTTACACTCATTCCCGGAATGGTGTCTGTAAGCAAATCGGCGTGAGACCATGATTTAAGCTGGTCTTCTGATATTTCTGAAACTTTTAAGGGTACTGTATCTATGTTTTCTATTGGTGTAGATACAATAGCGGGGCTACCACAGCTTGCAATTAACAATGCTGCTCCTGGTAATAATAATTTATTTAAACTCTTCATGGTTTATTGTTAATTAAAAAGTTCGTTAAAGGTAAAAGTATTTTCTAATCGAACACCTTTTTCGGTGTTTTTTAATGTACAAATTTCGTTGTAAGGATCGTGCTCTAAAAACAAGTAGTATTCTTGCTCTACGGCACGTTTTAAAAAAGCATCTTTTTCTTGTAGTGTTAATAAAGGCCTTGTGTCGTAAGCCATAACGTATGGTAGCGGAATATGGCCAACGGTTGGCAATAAATCTGCCATGAAAACAATAGTTTTTCCTTTATATTTTATATGCGGAATCATTTGCTTTTCTGTATGGCCATCTACAAATAAAATATCAAACCCTAATTCACTATTTTCTTTATATGGCGAGGATGAAGGCTCTATAAAGTTAAGCTGTCCGCTTTCTTGTAAAGGCAAAATATTTTCTTTTAAAAAAGAGGCTTTTTCTCTTGCGTTAGGTTTTGTAGCCCACTCCCAATGTGATTTATTACTCCAAAAACGAGCATTTTTAAATGCGGGCTCGTAACCTGTTCTGTTTTTATTCCATTGAATGCTTCCTCCACAATGATCAAAATGTAAATGTGTCATAAACACATCGGTTATATCGTCTCTGTGAAAGCCGTGTTTTTTTAAAGAAGCATCTATAGAGTGGTCTCCCCATAAGTAGTAATAGCCAAAAAACTTTTCGGATTGTTTATTACCCATGCCGGTATCTATTAAAATTAGCCTGTTGCCATCTTCTATAAGCAGGCATCGGGCAGCCATATCTATCATATTATTAGCATCGGCCGGGTTAGTTTTAGACCATAATGTTTTTGGAACCACGCCAAACATGGCTCCACCATCTAATTTAAAATTACCAGATTCTATAGGATATAATTTCATAAGAATTTAGCTAATGGCTCTGCAAAATATAAAAACCAATGCAATCCTAATGCAATCTTAGCATTTTATTAAGGTTTTTAAGTAAATGGCTCTTAGAAATATATTAATGAGCTATCTCGGGTGTAATTTATTAAAAGGGCTTTAGCGTGATAATGAAAGCAAAAAAGAATGTATTTTTTTTAGAACGGATAAATGTTATTTTTGGTAAATAAATTAACTCGAACACAAATGGTAGAATTAGCCGGAATTATAATTTTAGGGATTTTAGCACAATGGGTTGCATGGAAATTTAAGATTCCAGCAATTTTACCACTAATTTTAATAGGAATTCTTGTTGGGCCAATATCAGCAGAGTATTTTACCGAAGACGGCTCTAAATGGATTGAACCAATTTGGAACGGACAAAAAGGTCTTTTTCCCGGAGAGAGCTTATTTTATTTTGTGTCTTTAGCCATAGGCATTATTCTTTTTGAAGGAGGGCTAACGTTAAAGTTTAATGAAATTAAAAATGTTGGTCCGGTTATTACTAAACTAATTACATTAGGCGCATTAGTAACCTTTATTGGAGGTGCCATTGCAGCACACTTTATATTTAGCTTAAGCTGGGAAATATCTTTTTTATTTTCTGCACTTATAATAGTTACGGGCCCAACCGTAATAACCCCTATTTTAAGAAACATACCTCTTAAAAAAGATGTTTCTGCTGTATTAAAATGGGAAGGAATTTTGATTGATCCAATTGGAGCGCTTGTTGCCGTTTTAGTGTTTGAATTTATTAGTGTAGATGCAGGAGGAGAATTTACGGTTACCGCACTTATTGAGTTTGCAAAAATAGTGGTGTTCGGAACTACTTTTGGCTTTACATTTGCCCACGGACTTAATTTTGTAAACAACAAAAAATGGGTGCCACACTATTTATTAAACGTAGTTGCGTTGGCCTGTGTTTTAGGAGTTTTTGTGTTATCAGAAAGCTTTGCTCACGAGTCCGGGCTTCTTGCAGTAGTAGTAATGGGAATGGTACTTGGCAACTCTGAGTCTGCGTATTTAAAAGACTTATTGTACTTTAAAGAATCATTAAGTGTACTGCTAATATCTATTCTATTTATTCTCTTGGCAGCAAATATTAACATGAGCGAATTAATGTTAATTTTTAACTGGAAAACAGTAATACTATTTGCTACGGTTGTATTTGTTTTACGCCCGCTGGGAATTATGCTTTGTACAATAAACTCTACCTTAAAATTTAACGAGAAACTTTTTGTAAGTTGGGTAGGGCCACGCGGAATTGTAGCTGCAGGAATTGCTTCGTTATTCGGATTAAACTTAGCCAGTAAAGGAGTTCCGGGAGCAGAATATATTACCCCGCTGGTTTTTATGATTGTTTTAGGCACGGTATTACTTAATGCAACTACAGCGCGTTATTTTGCAAAATTATCGGGAGTATTTTTAGAAAAATCAGAAGGATTTTTAATAGTAGGAGCCTCTAAATCGGCGCGTCTTATTGCCCATTACTTAAAAAACAATAATAAACATGTGGTGCTTTTAGACAGTAACCCAAACAACATTAGTAAAGCGAAAGAATTAAACATTGAAGCAATTAATGCAAATGTTTATTCAGACACATTAACAGATAATATAGAGCTTAACGACGTTGGCTATTTAATGGCACTAACACCAAACACAGAAATTAATAAGTACGCTATTAAGAAATTTAAAAATTACTTTGGTGAGAATGGTACGTACGGATTGGTTTCTGCTGATGAGGTTGGAGGAATAACACCATCGGATGTATTAAGCGGAACTACTGATAGCTTTGGATATTTTAATAGAATCACAAAAAAATATCCTTCGGTAAACGAAATGAAGCTAAAAGACAAACTACATTTAAACAAAGTATTAGACAAAGCTGCTAAGCAAGGAGAATTTGTACCATTATTTTTAAAGAAAGACAACGGAGAGATAACGTTTATTTCTCAAAACGGCACAGAAAAAGAGCTTGCCAAAAACACAAAATTAGTGTACTTAGGCAAGCCCTTAGATATTGAAGAACAATAAATGTTAATCGTTTAATTTTAGTACGGCCATAAAGGCTTGTTGCGGAATCTCAACATTTCCAACTTGGCGCATACGCTTTTTCCCTTTTTTCTGCTTCTCTAAAAGCTTACGCTTTCTAGAAATATCTCCTCCGTAACATTTAGCAGTTACATCTTTACGTAATGCTTTTATGGTTTCGCGAGATATAATTTTGCTTCCAATAGCAGCCTGAATAGGAATATCAAACTGTTGTCTTGGAATGAGCTCTCTAAGCTTTTCGCACATTTTTTTACCAATAGTATAAGCATTATCTGCATGTACTAAAGCAGAAAGCGCATCGACAGAGTTTCCGTTAATTAAAATATCAACTTTAACCAGTTTAGACGGACGCATTCCAATTGGAGAATAATCAAAAGAGGCGTATCCTTTAGAAACAGTTTTTAATCTATCGTAAAAATCAAAAACTATTTCTGCCAAAGGCATATCAAAATTTAGCTCAACGCGCTCTGGGGTTAAATATGTTTGGTTGGTTATTTCTCCTCTTTTGTCTATACATAAACTCATTACAGGCCCTACAAAATCTGCCTTAGTAATAATAGAGGCTTTTATGTAAGGTTCTTCTACCCTGTCTAAAGTAGAAGGATCAGGTAAATCTGAAGGGTTATTAACTATAATGGTTTTTTCCGGCTCTTTTTTTGTGTAGGCGTGATAGCTTACGTTTGGTACTGTTGTAATAACAGTCATATCGAACTCTCGTTCTAAACGCTCCTGAATAATTTCTAAGTGAAGCATACCTAAAAAGCCACATCTAAAACCAAAACCTAATGCAGCAGAACTCTCCGGAATAAAAACTAACGACGCATCGTTTAGTTGTAGTTTTTCCATAGAAGCTCTGAGCTCTTCGTAATCTTCTGTATCTACCGGATAAATACCGGCAAAAACCATTGGTTTTACATCTTCAAAACCAGAAATAGCATTTTTAGTTGGGTTTTTAGCATCTGTAATGGTATCACCAACCTTAACATCTCTGGCGTCTTTAATTCCGGTAATTAAATACCCAACATCTCCCGCTTTAATCTCGTTTTTAGGAACTTGATTTAGCTTTAAAGTACCTACTTCATCGGCTGTGTACGATTTTCCGGTTGCAACAAATTTTATTTCTTGATTTTTTCTGATAGAACCGTTAAACACTCTAAAATAGGTTTCTACTCCTCTAAACGGATTATAAACCGAGTCGAAAATAAGGGCTTGTAATGGCTCGTCTGGGTTTCCTTTTGGCGCCGGAATACGCTCTATAATTGCAGCTAAAATCTCTTCAATTCCGAGTCCGGTTTTAGCACTGGCCGGAATTACATCTTCAGGGGCACATCCAAGTAAATCTACAATATCGTCTGTAACTTCTTCCGGATTAGCACTTGGCAAATCTACCTTATTTAAAACAGGAATAATTTCCAGATCGTTTTCAAGGGCTAAATACAGGTTAGAGATTGTTTGTGCTTGTATACTTTGTGCTGCATCTACAACCAATAAAGCTCCTTCACAAGCAGCTATAGATCTAGAAACCTCGTATGAGAAATCTACGTGACCGGGAGTATCAATAAGGTTTAATATATAAGTTTCTCCTTTGTAAGTATACTCCATTTGTATAGCGTGGCTTTTTATGGTTATACCACGCTCACGCTCCAGATCCATGTTATCTAAAAGTTGGTCTTGTTTTTCACGCTCAGTAACCGATCCGGTGTAATCTAATAACCGATCGGCCAGAGTACTTTTACCATGGTCTATGTGGGCAATAATGCAAAAGTTTCTAATATGCTTCATATAGCATTAACGAACTAAAATTTTAATGTGCAAATATAGTTTATTTACAGGCGATTGATAAAAAAATGACCGTTTTGAAAAAAAATAGTATAACATATATCTTTGTTTGTAAGATAATTACTATATTTTCAAGCTAAAACTTTTTTACAGTCGTGTTTTAAAGCAAAAAATAACCATTAACCAACCAAAACTTTAGTATGACTAATAACTACTTCACTACCTGTATTGCTATGCTCTTTACTGTTTTGGTAGTAGGGCAAAACTATGACATTACCGGAAGACTGGTTGACGAAACTACTGCAGGAATTCCCTTTGCTAATATTGTACTAAAGGATGCAGAAACGCAACAAATAACAACAGGAACCACAACAGATGCAGAAGGCAGGTTTTTATTAGAGAATGTTGCAGAAAACAAATACATACTTAAAATAAGTTATTTAGGTTTTGAGAATAAGCAGTTTACACTTACTGTAAACTCTAATATAGATTTAGGAAATATTGAAATTAGTACTACCCAAGAAGAATTAGACGAAGTTGTTGTTACAGGAAGAAAACCAACCGTAGAACTTAAGGCAGATAGGCTGGTATTTAATGTAGAGAATTCTACTTTAAGTGACGGAGACACATGGCAATTACTTTCTAAAACCCCCACGCTTGTAGAAATTAGCGGAGAGCTTTTAGTAAAAGGAAGAGACGCACCAACTATTTATATTAACGACAGAAAAGTGTATTTATCTTCAGAAGAGCTCAGACAATTTCTAGAAAGCACTCCTGCTAATGTTATAAAATCTGTTGAGGTTATTACAAACCCGCCTGCCAGATATGAAGCAGCCGGAGGAGCAGTAATTAACATAATAACCACAAAAAACTTAATAGCAGGCTATAATGGCAGCTTATTTGGTAGCTCAAGCAAAGGAATTTTATGGCGAAACTCTATCGGAACAAACCATTATTTTAAAGCTAAAGGAGTTAATTTTTTTACAAGCTATAATTATGCAAACAGACATTACAGAGCGAGGTTTGTAGAAGAAGTTACTTTTAGCAACAATTTACAACCTTACGGAAAGTGGAGCACAAACACAACCCAACAAACCAGATACGAAGAGCATTCTTTAAACAGTAATGTAGATTTTCAATTATCAGAGAATCAATCACTTGGATTTTCGGCTAATTTATTTTTTAATCCGCATTACAAAAGAACAACAAATGCTTTTACAGAAGCAACAAATGTAACAGACCAAACGGTAGATTCTACTTTTTTTGCAACAAACAAAATACTTAGAGACGGAGAAAACATAGCACTTAACGCAAACTACGCTATTTCTTTAAATGATGAAGGGCAAAAACTTTCTGCAGATGTATTTTATATTGATGCCAGAAGAGATCCTACGCAACGTGTTAGCACCCTTTATAATATTACAGCAAGCAATAATACTTACGAAAACCGATTTATAAACATAGCCGGCCAAGACACTAAAATATACGCCGGGCAATTAGACTATGTTTTACCAAGTGAATCTAGCATTTTCGAGACTGGTATTAAAGCAACTAAAGTTGAAACTACAAGCGCTGTAGACCAAAATAGATTGCAAGGCAATAGCCCGGAATTTCAAGATTTATTTGAGTATAACGAAACCAATCTAGCAGCGTATGTTAGTTATGAAAAAGAGTGGAAAAAATGGAGTTTAAAGCTTGGGCTTAGAGGAGAGAACACGAGTTTAAAAGGAATATCTTTTTCAGAAAATCAAACCAACACACAAGAGTATTTTCAATTGTTTCCAACATTTTATTTACTAAATAACGTAACAGATAATTACAGTTGGAATTTACAATATTCAAGACGAATTGATAGGCCCAACTACGGCGAGCTTAATCCGTTTAAATATTACTTAAATGATAACTCATTTCAGGTAGGAAACCCAAAGCTTCAACCCTCTATTAACGATAAAGTAACCTTTGGGCAAACCATAAAAAACCATACGTTTGAACTTTATTATTCGCAAAAAACAGATCCTTCATACTTGATTAGTTTTCAAGATAATGACAACCAAGAAATACAATACATTTATGCCAATGTAGAGAAGAATATTAATTTTGGGATAGACTATTTCTCTTACTTAACCATTACTAACAACTGGAGCATTAATACAGTACTGTCTTATTTTTATGATGAAGACCAATTTATTGCCATAGAAGATAATAATGAGCTTCTTAAAAATGATAGATGGGCAGCGTACGTATCTATAAACCACTACTTTACATTTTTAAAAGACCAAAGTTTAACAGCAGATATCTGGATGTATTATCTCTCTCCTATATCATGGGGAGGAACAGGAACCCAAAGCGAGTTAAAAACGGTAGATGTTAGTGTTACCAAAACATTTTGGGACAGGCGAGCATCATTAACAATTTCTGCATTAGATGTTTTTAACACCTTTGGAAAGCTACGTAACACCAATAAATACTTAAGCCAAAATCATTTTAAACAGGCTTATTATGATCAGCAAAGTATTGGCATAAGTTTTAGATATAAGTTTGGAAACTTTAAACTTTCTACCAACCAAAAAGGAATAGATTTAGACGAAAAAGATAGAATAAACTAATCTACCCATTCGGCAATAAATAGGTTTGTATCTCTTCCACCACCGTTGTTTCTGTTAGAAGAGAATACAAGGTATTTACCATTGTTAGAGAATACCGGAAAGGCATCAAAAGTATCGCTATGTGTAATACGCTCTAAGTTGGTGCCGTCTATATCTATCATGTACAAATTAAATGGAAATCCTCGCTCAGACTCAAAGTTAGATGAGAAAAGTATTTTTTCTCCCGAAGGGTGAAAAAACGGGCTCCAGTTGGCGTTACCAAGTTTTGTTAATTGTCTTAGGTTGCTTCCGTCTGCATCACAAATAAAAAGCTCCATCTCGGTTGGTTGCACCAAGCCTTCAGCTAATAAGGCTTTATATTCTGCAATTTCTTCTTCTGTTTTAGGTCTGGAGGCTCTAAAGATAATTTTAGTTCCGTCCGGAGAAAAGAAAGCTCCTCCATCATAACCCAATTCATTGGTTATTTGTTTAACATCAGAGCCGTCTAGATTCATAGTATACAGCTCTAAATCACCACTACGCATAGAGGTAAATACAATTTTATCACCTTTAGGCGAAACAGTGGGCTCGGCATCGTATCCGGGCTCATTGGTAAGCTGCTTAACTATATTTCCTTGTAAATCGGCCACAAAAATGTCGTAACTCTCATAAATAGGCCAAACATATTTGCCGTTTTTACGTAAAGGGGTTTCGGGGCACTCATCGCCACCTAAATGAGTAGAGGCATAAATTATATGCTTATTATCAGGCAAAAAATACGAGCAAGTAGTGCGCCCTTTTCCGGTACTAACCATTGGAGGCACAATACTATCAAAAACATCATTAAAATTCATTAAAAACATTTGGTCGCACGATACGCCCCATTTTGGGTTGTTAGACTGAAAAACCAATTGCTCATCATTAAAACTCCAGTAAGCTTCAGCATTATCACCACCAAAAGTAATTTGGCGAAGCGATTTAAAATGCTTTTCTTCGGGATATATTAAAGAATTGTCAGAAACAGTATTTTGGTTTTGTTGGTTATTAGAATCTTGATTTTTAGTGTTGTTTTTACAACCAATCAAAAAGATAAAAACAACTAAAACAGAAAGTAAACGCATGACAGTTTATTTAACTAATTTTGTACAAAAATAAACCCTCTTGGCTATGAAACAATTAATTGCACTACTATTTTTAGCTTCTTTAGTATCATGCAACTCTAAACAGGCGTTAGAAAACTATTTAAAAGAAGACGTGGCTTTTTTAGCAGCTGACGAATTAAAAGGAAGAGAAACAGGTACAGATGGAGAAGTTAAGGCAGCAAATTATATAGCCGAAAGATTTAAAGAATTAGGGATACAACCTAAAGGAACTGAGGGATACTTACAGCCTTTTAGGTTTGCTCCCAAAACCGATCCGCATCAAGAAATTGATTTCACCTCAAGTACAGACGGAACAATTACCGGACACAATGTAATAGGGTTTTTAGATAATAGTGCAGCAACTACCATTGTTATCGGAGCGCATTTTGATCATTTAGGATATGGAGGCCAGGGCTCGTTGCACAGAGGAGAAAAAGCCATTCATAATGGGGCAGACGACAACGCAAGTGGTGTAGCCATTATGTTGTACTTGGCAGGAAAACTTAAAGAATCAGAAAATAAAAACAACAACTATTTATTTATAGCCTTCTCTGGCGAAGAAATGGGACTTTTAGGCTCTAATTATTTTGTAAAAAACCCAACAATAGATTTAAGTACGGTAAACTATATGATTAATATGGACATGGTTGGGCGTCTTAAATCAGATAAAACCCTTGCCGTACATGGAGTAGGCACATCGCCAAGATGGTCGCAAACACTTAATGCCGTAAACAAAGAGTTTAAATTAGTAGAGCACGAGTCTGGTGTTGGCCCATCAGACCACACCTCTTTTTACTTAAATAATATTCCTGTTTTACATTTTTTTACAGGGCAACATGAAGATTATCACAAACCGGGAGATGACTACAACAAGCTTAATTACGATGGGATGCAAGCCATAGGCAATTATATATTTAATGTAATTACAGAATTAAATGATGACGGTAAACTTGCCTTTAGAAAAACAAAAAACGAAAGCCAAGAAACCCCTCGCTTTAAAGTTACTCTTGGGGTAATACCGGATTATTTGTTTAGTGGTAAAGGAATGCGTATAGATGGTGTTAGTGAAGATAAGCCTGCCCAAAAAGCAGGATTACAAAAAGGAGACGTGGTAATTAAGCTTGGTGAATTTGAAGTAACAGACATGATGAGCTACATGAAAGCGCTTTCTAAATTTGAAGAAGGAAACACAACCACTGTAGTAGTAGATAGAGACGGACAAACAATAGAAGCAGAGGTGACTTTTTAAAATAAACTGATTTTCAGTACTTTTGCAGCCCAATTTTTTAAGATGGTAAAAATAGGAAACATAGAACTTCCGGATTTTCCGCTACTTTTAGCGCCCATGGAAGATGTAAGCGACCCTCCGTTTAGAGCATTGTGCAAAGAAAACGGAGCAGATGTAGTTTATACCGAGTTTATATCTAGCGAAGGCCTTATTAGAGCGGCTGCTAAAAGCGTTCAAAAACTTGATATTTACGAGAAAGAACGTCCTGTTGGAATACAGATTTTTGGAGCAGAAATGGATTCAATGCTCGAAGCCATAGATATTGTAGAGCAATCAAATCCGGATATAATAGATATTAACTTTGGGTGCCCTGTTAAGAAAGTGGTTTGTAAAAATGCAGGTGCCGGAATTTTACGAGACATTCCTTTAATGGTTAAGCTAACCGAAGCAATGGTAAAACGCACCAAACTTCCGGTAACCGTTAAAACACGTTTAGGCTGGGATAGCGATTCTATAAAAATTGTTGAAGTAGCCGAAAGGCTTCAAGATGTTGGCATAAAAGCTATTTCTATTCACGGTAGAACCCGTGTACAAATGTATAAGGGTGATGCAGATTGGAAACCAATTGCCGAAGTAAAAAATAATCCAAGAATGCATATTCCGGTTTTTGGTAATGGAGATGTAAACACGCCTGAAAGAGCGGTCGAGATGCGAGATAAGTATGGTCTGGATGGTGCTATGATTGGTAGAGCAAGCATTGGCAACCCATGGTTTTTTAACCAGGTAAAACACTACTTTAAAACCGGAGAGCACTTGCCACCTCCAACGTTAGAAGAACGTGTAACTGCTGCAAGAAGACATTTACAGATGGCTATAGACTGGAAAGGAGAACGATTAGGAGTTTTGGAAACCAGACGCCATTATACCAATTATTTTAAAGGAATACCTCATTTTAAAGAATACCGAAACAAAATGGTAACCAGCGATGACCCTGCAGAGGTTTTTGCAACATTCGATGAGGTTTTAGAAAAGTTTTCTCATGTAGCGTTTGTAAGGTAAGTTATTGTAGCAACCGTTTAGAAATTCTGCCGGACGCTATTTTTGCAGATACATACCCTAAAACACTAATAGTAACCAACACAATAATAATGTTGGTTATTTTTATTTCTACCGGATACGCAAGCGAAGGGGTAATTTTTAACCAGCCCCATAGTTGTTGTGAGCCAACTAAAGCAACACCGATTACAATACCTAAAGCACCACCTAATATAGAAACAAGAAAGCCTTGTAAAAAGAATATTTGTTTTAGTTGTTGTATTGGAGTTCCTAAGCTATAAAGCGTTTTTAAATTTTCTTTTTTATCTAACACCATCATTATTACTGCCCCAATTACATTAAAAAGCGCTATTATTAAAACAAGTGTAAAAATTAAGTAAGTAGCTAAATTCTCTGTATTTAGCATTTTGTATAATGCTTCATTGAGTTCTGCTCTGTTTTTAATAATTACTGCATCAGAAAAAATATTTTGAAGGGTTTTTTTAACCAAAGCCTCATCAACTTCCGAATGTAATTTTATGTTAATGCCGGTTATTTGTGTGCTATCTTTTTCAAGCAATACTCTAACAAGATTTAAAGGAGCAAACAAGTATTTTTTATCAAGTTCTTCGTTTAAAGAATATACTCCACTAACAACAACATTTAACTCGTTATAAGGTTTTGCTTGCCCTGTTAAAAAACCGGTTCCGGGTTTGGGGGCCAAAATAACCAACGGATTTAAATAATCATTCACTGCAAGCCCTAAGCTGTTAGCTATGCCTAAACCTGCAACCACATTGGCTTGATCAATAGCTAACCAATTACCATAATACATAATACTGTCTGTTGCAATTACAGTATTATAATGCTCCGGAACACCTTTTAAATAGGCAGGTTGATTTTTTTGTTTAAAAGATAATAAAATACGCTCCTCTATTTCTTCAGCAAAAGATGCTACTCCTTCAACATTACTAAGCTGTTGTTTATGTTGTTCTGTAACAGAAAAAAACTTGCCTTGAGCAGGCACTATTTTTAAGTCGGGGTCAAATTTGTTAGTAAACGATAAACTAAATGTTTTTAGTCCGGCAAAACCAGAAAGCACAATAAATAAAGAAGCAGCACCAATAACAATTACTAAAAATGTAATTTTATTGATTATGTTAATGGCATTTTGCGAACTTTTAGATACCAGGTATCTTTTGGCTATGTAAAATGGAAAATACAACCGCTATGATTTCTTTCTTTTATCTAACAAATCTGGGTTTTTAATAGGATTCTCATCTCCTTTCAGAGATTGCTCAATTTTATCAATATATTCTATAGAATCATCAACATAAAACAACAGTTCTGGCATGCGCCTTAACTGGTGTTTGGTGCGTTGAGCCAGCTCATGCCTAATAGATGGTTGCACGGCTTTTATCTCTTTTATAAGCTCAGAGGCTTTATCAGTAGGGAAAAAACTTAAATAGGCTTTTGCAATAGACAAGTCGGCAGTTACGCTAACTTTGGTAACCGAGATTAAAACACCTGTTATCCCACTGTCTAAAAGAGCACGTTGCAGCACTTCGGCTAAATCGCGCTGTATAACTCCGGCAATTTTTTTCTGTCTGTTGCTTTCCATGGCACAAAAATACAATTATATTTACAGTACATCGTACTTTTGCAGTAGTAAAGCAAAGTTAGTAAACATGAAAAAAATTGAACACTTAGGAATAGCGGTAAAAAATTTAGAAGCTTCTAACAAATTATTTAAGCAATTGTTAGGAGCTGAGCATTATAAAATAGAAAGTGTAGAAAGTGAAGGAGTAAAAACATCTTTTTTTAAAATAGGAGAAAGCAAAATAGAGTTGTTAGAGGCTACCAATCCAGATAGCCCGATAGCTAAGTTTATAGAAAAAAAAGGAGAAGGTATACATCATATTGCTTTTGATGTTGATGATATTGAGCAAGAAGTGCAACGATTAAAAGCAGAAGGTTTTGTAATTTTAAACGAAACACCTAAAAAAGGGGCTGATAATAAAAAGGTTGTATTTTTACACCCTAAAAGCACTAACGGAGTGTTAGTAGAGCTTTGTCAAGAAATTAAGCAATAGTGCTAAAAATGCTTGCAGCATTTTAAAATATGTAGTAATATTGCATCCCAATTTTCGGGTCCTATAGCTCAGTTGGTTAGAGCACTTGACTCATAATCAAGGGGTCCCTGGTTCGAGCCCAGGTGGGACCACTTAAAAAACCCTCAGATATTCTGAGGGTTTTTTGTTTTTAACAGGTTTATATACTTACTTTTAGTATATTAATAGTCTTAAAAAAAAAGGATAAATACTTAATTATCTGTTTTAAATGTTAATTAAAAAAACATATAGCCTTTTAATAATAACTATTGTATTATTCTTAGGTATTTCAAATAAATTATTTTCTCAAACTAATATTGAAAGAGAAATAAAAGGAATAGTGTTTTACTTAGGCGCCCCTTTAAAAAATGTCTCAATCTATAATACAGACACTAAAAAAGGAACAGTTTCTTTAGCTAACGGGCAGTATTCTATTAAAGCAAAAAATGGAGATTTAATTCAATTTAGCCACATCGGGCTCAAAACGGTTTCTATAATTATAGAAGACATCACCCGGCAATTAGATATTAAAATGATAGACCAGGCGAATGAACTGGATGAGGTAGAGGTTATAGTAACGGTAAGTGATGGAAGAAAAATTGTAAAATCTGTTATAGCCGATAAAGATTTTGAAACGTCTAGAGGTAAAATTGACCCAAAAAGGGCGGGTTACGCTGTTTCTATTGTAGAAGGAAACGAAATAAATAATGCTTACCCCTCACTAAGCGAGGCTTTAAGAGGGAAAATGCCGGGCTTTCAAGTAGATATGTTTAGTGGTAAAGCCTACCTTCGCGGAAACTCTATGTCTATAACTCAAGATTATCCTGTAGGTTGGGAAGTAGATGGTGTTTTTTCGGCTAACGAACCTATATTAGATTTGAGTCAAATAAAACGAGTTTATGCGTTAAGAGGATTAGCTGCAACAAATAAATATGGGACTTTAGGAGCCGGTGGAGTAATTGTAGTAGAAACACATTACGGAGCTGTAGCAGGAGGAGGTCAAAAAGGAAAAAAAACAGCTAACAAGTACTTAAATAAAGAGTTTTATTATGGAGATGCTAAACAAAAAAACTTAGACTCACTTTTAATAAACAGTAGTTTAGCAAACATTAGTAAAGCAACAACTAAAGCACAAGCACTATCTATATATAATAACGAGCTTAAAAACGATGCTTATTTTTATAAAATAGAAGCAGCCAAAAGACTATTCAATAAGTTTAACGATAGGCAAGCCACACTTTCTATATTAAATGAAGTAATTGAGAAAAACAGTGAAAACCCTGAAATTTTAAAAGCGTCAGCATATCAAATGCAAGAATTAGGGCTCAGGTTTGAAGCAGTAAACCTGTACCAAAAAATATTTAAACTCAGACCAACTTATAAACAATCATATAGAGATTTAGCTCATTCTTATGCTGATTATAACAACTTCAGTAAAGCATGGAGGCTATACATGTCTTACATTTTACAAAAAAACACAGTATCTGATGAAGGAATCGGGCAGTTAATTTTTAATGAAATGGAATGGCTTTATTATAAAAGAAACGCCCAATCTAATATTAAAGAGAATTTTGTCCCGGTAAATCAAACAATAGAGGATTTTACAAAAGATATAAGGTTTGTTTTAGAGTGGAACACCTCTGAAGCTGAATTTGACCTTGAATTTGTTAGTCCAGATCAACGAGTGTATACTTTTGAACACACATTACACGCAAATGAATCGAGAATATTAGACGAAAAAGAAAGAGGATATTCCAGTAAAGATTTTTTCATTGATGAAGTTGGAGCTGGAGATTGGCTAATTAACATTAATTATTTTGGCAACAAGAAAAACGACCCTACCTTTTTTAAACTAACAACATATTATAATTGGGGAAAACCTAACGAAAAAAAAGAAGTCAAAGTTGTTAAACTTTTTCCAACAGAAAATAAAATAACACTACTTAAAATAAATAAAAGCAAAATGGAAAGCTTAAAGCCTTAAAGTGATTCCTTATTCATTAACCTGGCCACATATTTCCCAATAACATCAAACTCTAAATTAACCACACTTCCAATGGTGTAATTTTTAAAGTTGGTATGCTCAAAAGTATAAGGAATAATTGCTACGCTAAAACTGTTTTTTTTAGCGTTAAACACGGTTAAACTAACACCATCTACAGTAATAGAGCCTTTTTCTATGGTTACGTTACCCGAAGCGGTATCATACTCAAAAGTAAAAATATAACTACCATCTTGCGGCTCTATACCTTTACAAACAGCAGTTTGGTCTATATGCCCTTGCACAATGTGCCCGTCTAACCTATCACCCAACTTCATGGCGCGCTCAATATTAACAAAATCGCCAACAGCAAGATTTCCAAGATTGGTTTTACGTAACGTTTCGTCTATTGCAGTAACCGTGTAACAATCGTTTTCTATAGAAACTACAGTTAAACAAACACCATTATGAGCTACGCTTTGGTCTATTTTAAGCTCGTTAGTAATAGGAGACGAAAAGGTAAAATGTAAATTTTTGCCTTCGGGAGTAATAGCTATTACCTTTGCAGTGGTTTCAATTATGCCGGTAAACATCTTATTAGGTATAATTTATTACTTACTTTTACGGTGTAAAGTTAAACATTAAGGGTTAACAATATGAGTGACGGACAAAAAATACGAGTTGGAATATCTATTGGTGATTTAAATGGTGTTGGATGCGAAGTTATTTTAAAAACATTTGAAGACTCCAGAATGTTAGATTTTTGTACGCCGGTGCTTTTTGCTTCTACCAAAACTATATCGCACCAACGTAAAGCACTTAATATTAATATCAATTATACAGGGGTAGATAAAGCATCTAAAATTGTTCTGGGTAAAATAAATGTTGTAAATGTTTGGAGAGACACCCCAAAAATAGAGTTTGGTAAAGCAACTAAAGAAAGCGGATTGTATGCTGTAAAATCATTACAAGCAGCTACACAAGCATTAAAAAATAATGAAGTAGATGTTTTGGTTACAGCACCCATTAATAAAAATAATGTGCAATCAGAAACCTTTACTTTTCCGGGGCACACAGACTACTTAGCTAAAGAGTTAGAAGGAGAGAGTTTAATGCTAATGGTGGCAGAAAACTTGAGAGTAGGGTTACTAACAGATCATATTCCTGTTAAAGATGTTGCCGAGGTTATTACACCTGAGCTTGTAGAGAAAAAAGTAGCTATTGTTACACAATCGTTGCAACAAGATTTTAAAATTAGAAAACCTAAAATAGCTATTTTAGGAATTAACCCGCATAGCGGAGATAATGGAACCATCGGGAATGAAGATCAGAAGATTTTAATACCAACCATAGAGCGAATACAAGAAACCGGACAGCTTGTTTATGGTCCATATTCTGCCGATAGCTTTTTTGCATCAGACAATTACAAAAAGTTCGATGCTATTTTAGCAGCCTACCACGACCAAGGATTAATACCGTTTAAAACGCTCTCTTTTGGTCATGGTGTTAATTTTACTGCCGGATTATCTAAAGTAAGAACATCACCAGATCACGGCACTGCATATGAAATTGCCGGGCAAGGCAAGGCAGACAACAACTCTTTTAAAGAGGCATTATTTTTAGCACTTCAAGTTTTTAAAAACAGAGAAGAGTATAAAGAAATAAGTCAAAGTCCGCTCCCAAAACTATCGCAGTAAAAGCTGTTAAAAAATATGTTGATAAGATTAGCAAAATAATCAAAAATGTATATCTTTGCACCCGCCTTTGCTGTAAGTGAGGGCTTTAAACTGAGCTGACATGAAAGAGTTTAAGGAGTTTAATATTCCTTTTTTAGGCTTAAAGCAAGGCAATCATCAGTTTAAATTTGAAATTGATAATTCGTTCTTTGAAGCTTTTGAGTTTGCCGAATTTAACCAAAGTAATGTTGAGGTTAATTTACAATTACATAAGGCCAGCAGTATGCTTGAGCTTCATTTTAGCTCGCAAGGCAATGTAAATGTAAATTGCGATGTTACTAACGAGCCGTATAATCAAATAATTAACGGTTCTTTAGATATAGTTGTTAAGTTTGGTGATGAGTATAATGATGAGGATGATGAAATTTTAATTCTCCCTCACGGAGAGCATCAAATAAATGTAGCACAATACATTTATGAAATGATTGTTCTTTCTGTTCCGGCTAAAAGAGTACATCCGGGCATTGCAGATGGAACCTTACAATCTGATATACTCACAAAACTCGAAGAATTAGGAGTAAAAGACTCAGAATCAATAGAAGAAATTAAAGAAACAGATCCCCGTTGGGACGCATTAAAAAAACTATTAACAGATAAATAAAAAGGAGTAACCATGGCACATCCTAAAAGAAAAGTCTCTAAAACAAGAAGAGATAAAAGAAGAACTCATTATAAGGCAAGTGCTTCACAAATAGCTATAGATCCAACAACCGGAGAAGCACACTTATACCACAGAGCACACTGGCATGAAGGAAAATTATACTACAGAGGGCAGGTGCTTATAGACAATACAGACGAAAATGCAGCCTAAAACTATATTAGGAGCATAAAAAAGTTAAAACTCTCACTTAAGTGAGGGTTTTTTTTATTTAAAACTTTTATAGAATTTAAAAACACGCTATTTTGCACCACATTTAGGCTAAAAATTAGTAATTTCAACAAATTTTTAGTCATTTTAGTGGGTTTTTTCACAAAACACGAGACACTATGAGTAAAGTTACAGCAGCTATTACCGCTGTAGGGGCGTATGTGCCGGATTATGTGTTAACTAACCAGATACTCGAAACAATGGTAGACACCAATGACGAGTGGATTACAACACGTACCGGAATTAAAGAGCGTAGAATTTTAAAAGACGACTCTAAAGGAACTTCTTTTTTAGCCATTCAGGCAGCCCAAGACTTACTTTCTAAATCAAACCTAGATCCAAAAGAAATAGATTTAGTTTTAATAGCTACAGCAACTCCCGATATGCCCGTGGCATCAACAGCTGCTTATGTAGCTTCACAAATAGGGGCAACAAATGCATTCTCTTATGATTTGCAAGCTGCTTGCTCAAGCTTTCTTTTTGGAATGTCAACAGCGTCAAGCTACATAGAATCAGGACGCTACAAGAAAGTACTTTTAATAGGAGCAGATAAAATGTCTTCTATTATAGACTACACAGACAGAACTACATGTATAATTTTTGGCGATGGAGCAGGAGCAGTTTTGTTTGAGCCAAATAATGAAGGGCTAGGGTTAAAAGATGAGTATTTACGAACAGACGGTATTGGCAGGCAATTTTTAAAAATAGACGCTGGAGGATCACTACTTCCGGCTTCAGAAGAAACGGTAAAAAACAAGCAACACTATGTTTTTCAAGACGGGAAAACGGTGTTTAAGTTTGCAGTGTCTAACATGGCCGATGTGTCTGCTAAAATAATGGAACGAAACAATCTAACTCATGATGATGTTAATTGGCTGGTACCACACCAAGCTAACAAGCGAATAATTGATGCTACCGCCAATAGAATGGGGTTAGATGATTCTAAGGTAATGATGAATATTCAAAAATATGGTAATACAACCTCAGCTACGCTTCCGTTATTGCTTAATGATTACGAAAAGCAGCTTAAAAAAGGAGACAACCTAGTGTTTGCTGCTTTTGGAGGCGGGTTTACCTGGGGAGCTATTTACCTTAAATGGGCTTACAATACTAACTAAAAACTAAGAAAAACCAACAAACCAAGATCATGGAACTAAAAGACATTCAAAATTTAATCAAGTTTGTGGCTAAATCTGGAGCCAGTGAGGTTAAGTTAGAAACCGAAGAGTTTAAGATTACTATAAAAACAGGAAAAGAAGAAACAAAAGCAGAAACCACTTTTGTACAACAAATTCCTGTTGCTCATGCAATACCACAAACTCCTACCCCACAAGCAGCTCCTGCAGCTCCTGCACCTGCGCAAGCAGAAGCAAGCTCGGCAAAAGAAGAAGATGATACATCAAAATATGTAACTGTAAAGTCGCCTATAATTGGTACATTCTACAGAAAACCGGCGCCAGACAAACCTGCTTTTGTTGAGGTAGGAGATACCGTTAGCAAAGGAGATGTTCTTTGTGTAATTGAAGCTATGAAACTATTTAACGAAATAGAAGCAGAAGTTTCTGGTAAAATTGTTAAAGTTTTAGTAGACGATGCTTCACCGGTAGAGTTTGATCAACCGTTATTTTTAATAGACCCTTCGTAGTTTAACTACTGTTTTCAATAGAGTTTCAATCTATTGTAAGGGTACTATAAAAAAAATTTAAACATCTAATCTTAAAGCATTATGTTTAAAAAAATCTTAATTGCCAACAGGGGAGAGATAGCACTGAGAATTATCAGAACCTGCAAAGAGATGGGCATAAAAACGGTTGCTGTTTACTCTACTGCAGATGCCGATAGCCTTCATGTTCGTTTTGCAGACGAAGCAGTATGTATTGGCCCTGCACCAAGCTCAGAATCGTATTTAAAAATACCTAACATTATAGCAGCTGCAGAAATTACCAATGCAGATGCAATACATCCCGGCTACGGGTTTTTATCAGAAAATGCCAAGTTTTCTAAAATTTGTGCAGAACACGGTATAAAATTTATTGGTGCAACTCCGGAGCAAATAGAAAAAATGGGAGATAAGGCAACAGCCAAAGAAACCATGAAAAAAGCCGGAGTACCAACTATACCGGGATCAGACGGATTATTAAAATCACTAGACCACGCCAAAAAAATAGCCAAAGAAATTGGCTATCCGGTTATGCTAAAAGCAACTGCCGGAGGAGGTGGTAAAGGAATGCGTGCCGTTTGGAAAGAAGAAGATTTACAAAAAGCATTTGAGAGCGCTAAACAAGAAGCGGCTGCAGCCTTTGGTAATGATGGTATGTATATGGAGAAGCTAATTGAAGAGCCTCGCCATATAGAAATTCAAATTGTTGGAGACCAATACGGTAAGGCGTGCCACTTATCAGAGCGTGATTGTTCAGTACAACGAAGACATCAAAAACTTACAGAAGAGACTCCTTCTCCTTTTATGACCGATGAGCTTAGAGATAAAATGGGGAAAGCAGCTATTAAAGCAGCAGAATTTATTAAGTATGAAGGAGCGGGTACAGTTGAGTTTTTAGTTGATAAACATCGTAACTTTTACTTTATGGAGATGAATACCCGTATTCAGGTAGAGCATCCTATAACAGAGCAAGTAATTGATTACGATTTAATTAGAGAGCAAATTCTGGTAGCTGCCGGAGTGCCAATTTCCGGTAAAAATTATACGCCAAAGCTACACTCAATAGAATGTCGTATTAATGCCGAAGATCCTTATAATGGATTCAGACCATCACCGGGCAGAATAACAACGTTACACGCTCCGGGAGGGCACGGGGTTAGGTTAGACACTCACGTGTATAGCGGTTATGTGATTCCGCCTAACTACGACTCTATGATTGCTAAATTAATTACAACAGCTCAAACCAGAGAAGAAGCTATTAATAAAATGAAACGTGCTCTGGATGAGTTTGTTATAGAAGGAATTAAAACTACAATTCCGTTTCATAGACAACTCATGGAACATCCTGATTTCTTGGCAGGTAACTACACCACCAAGTTTATGGAAGACTTTAAAATGGCTCCGCCAGAAGAAGAATAACACTAAAAAAAACTCCGAACAATTCGGAGTTTTTTTATGCTTTTTTATCTGAAAACCTCTAAATCTGTATTTTCGTTGTATGAGTATTTCGTATTGGGAAAAAACACAATGGCTTTCTGATGTTACCTTTACCGTTGTAGGTAGCGGAATAGTTGGACTTAATTGTGCATTACAACTAAGAGAAAAACACCCAAAAGCCAAAATTTTAGTTTTAGAAAAAGGAATATTTCCGCAAGGAGCAAGCACAAAAAACGCCGGTTTTGCTTGCTTTGGAAGCGCATCGGAATTATTAGCAGATTTAGAAAATCATTCAGAGAACGAAGTATTAGCGTTAGTTGAAAAGCGTTGGAGAGGCCTGCAACAACTAAGAAATTTATTGGGAGATAAAACAATAGAATTTTACAACTGGAAAGGGTATGAGCTTTTTTTAAAAGAACACAAAACTCTTTTTAATGAATGTTTAGAGAAGAAAGCGTATTTAAACAAGCTGTTGTATCCTATTTTTAAATCGGAAGTTTATAAAGTAGAGAAAAACACCTTTGGATTTAAAAATATTGAAGAGCAATACATAGTAAATGTTTTTGAAGGGCAATTGAATACCGGAAAGCTCATGGATGCATTATTAAAATTAGCCCAAAGCAAAAACATTACAATTTTAAATTCTTGCCCTGTAACAAGTTATGAAGCTTTATCAAGTAAAATTTTAGTAAAAACACCAAACTTTACAGTTACTACAGAGGCGTTGTTTATAGCAACAAACGGGTTTGCAAAGCAACTTAATATAAATAATGTAGCACCCGCTAGAGCTCAGGTTTTAGTTACAAAACCAATACCTGATTTGCATATAAAGGGCACATTTCATTTAGATAGAGGGTATTATTATTTTAGAAATATAGACAGCAGAATTTTGTTTGGAGGTGGTAGAAATTTAGATATAGAAGGAGAAACCACAACAGATTTTGGAGAAACACCATTAATCCAAAATAGTTTAGAAAACCTTTTAAAGACAGTAATCTTACCAAATACACCATTTGAAATAGACCAAAGGTGGAGCGGTATTATGGGGGTTGGAGAGCAAAAGAAACCTATATTAAAACAATTACAACCCAATGTTTTTTGTGGTGTTAGATTGGGCGGAATGGGTGTTGCAATAGGAACACAAGTAGGGAAAGATTTAGCAGATTTAATTAACTAATCTGCTTTCTAAAAGAGACAGCTCAGGCTGCTTAAGCCAAACCCACTGACCTGGGTTTAACTGGTTATTACATTTAAAAAGCACTGTATTCCCGTGGTGTAATCCTTCAATTAAAAAATAACTGCCTCTGTAATAAATGTTTACAATACGTGTTTTTAAACCATTTTCATTATTAGATATGGTTAACTCATGTGGGTATAGGAGCACATTTTTTTGGGGATTCGAAGCGATATTAAAAATAGAAGCAGGGAGCACATTCACTTCATCAAAAAGAGAAGCTACATAAATAGAGTTAGGATTATTATATATTTCTTGGGGTGCTCCGGAGGCAATAATCTTGCCTGCTTTTAAAATTATTACTTCGTCTGCATAAGAAAGCGCATCAACAGCATCGTGTGTAGCAATTATACAGCTTATATTTTTCTTTCTTAAATACGAAAATAACTGATGTCTTAGTGAGTTTTTTCTAAAAGAATCTACCTGGCTAAAAGGCTCGTCTAACAATAATAATTCTGGTGCTTGAGCTAAAGCTCTTGCCAATGCAATACGTTGTTGTTGGCCACCACTTAAATCTTTAGCTAAAGTGTTAGCAAACTCACTTAAATTTATAAGCTTAAGAAGCTGTTTTATGCGTTCTTTTTTTTGCTCAGGGTAAAAAGCCGATAAATATTTACCAATATTTTCTGAAACGGTAATAAATGGCATCAGCTCAAAATCTTGTGAAACATATTTTATAAAGGGTTCTCCGGGGATTAGGTTATAAAGCGGACCCAGCATTTTCTTGTCTTTCCAAGAAAGAGCACCTTCGGTTAAGGGTAAAAGCCCATAAATTGCTTTTAATAATGTAGATTTTCCGGAGCCACTTTCGCCAACTACAGAAACTATTTTTCCTTCATCTAAGGTAAAAGAAATATCTTGTAAAACAGGAATATCTGAATACGATACGGTTATGTTGTTTACTTTTAGCATTATTAAAAAGCAAATATAAATTAATTAAAATGGCATAAAAAAACCGCTCTAAAAGAGCGGCTTTATAGTAAAACACAAAGTTAATCTTTAAATTCTTTTAAAACGGCTTTGTTAGGAAGATCTTTAAAGCCCATATTATAAAATGTGAAGGCAAAAATATCTGCTTGCTCTTCGATGATTTTTGATGTGGGTTTGCCTGCTCCATGCCCTGCTTTTGTTTCAATTCTTATTAAAATAGGGTTTTTACCTTTATGCTTTTCCTGCAAGGTTGCAGCAAACTTAAAGCTATGTGCAGGAACCACCCTATCATCATGGTCTCCTGTAGTAATTAATGTTGCAGGATAATTGGTGCCTTCCTCTATATTATGTAAAGGCGAGTACCCTTTTAAATACTCAAACATTTCTTTACTGTCGTCTGCTGTTCCGTAATCATAAGCCCACCCGGCTCCAGCTGTAAATTTATGATAACGAAGCATATCTAAAACGCCAACAGCAGGCAAAGCAACCTTCATTAAATCAGGACGCTGTGTCATAGTAGCACCAACCAAAAGACCACCATTAGAGCCTCCTCTAATAGCTAAGTATTGTGGCGAAGTGTAGTTGTTTTCTATTAAATATTCGGCTGCAGCTATAAAATCATCAAAAACATTTTGTTTTTGCATTTTGGTTCCTGCAATGTGCCATTTTTTACCGTACTCTCCACCACCTCTTAAGTTAGGTACTGCATAAACACCTCCTTGTTCCAACCAAACAGCATTTGCAATATTAAATGAAGGGGTAAGGCTTATATTAAAACCGCCATATCCGTACAGAATGGTAGGGTTTTTACCATTTAATTCAAGCCCTTTTTTATAGGTAATTATCATCGGAACCTTAGTACCGTCTTTAGACGTGTAGAAAACCTGTTTAGACTCGTAATTTTCAGGATTAAAATCAATATTAGGGCTCCAGTATAACTTAGACTCTCCGGTTTCTACATTGTATTGGTAAATACTGGCCGGGGTTTTGTAGTTTGTAAATGTATAATAGTCTATTTTATCATCTTTTTTGCCACCAAAACCATTTGCAGAGCCAATACCCGGTAAAGAAATCTCTCGAACAAGGTTACCGTTATAATCGTATTGTTTTACATTAGAGATGGCGTCTATCATATACCTAGCAAAAAAGTAACCACCACCAGTAGAAACATTTAGCACATGCTCTGTTTCCGGAATAAAATCCACCCAATTTTCGGGTTCCGGATTGTTTATATTCATGGTAACAACTCTTTTATTTGGAGCATTTAAATTAGTTACCAAATAAAAGGTGTCTCCGTCTGTATCAACAACAAAGGTGTCGCTTTCAGTGTGGTCTAAAACGGTTATTAGAGGTTTGTTGGGATTTCTTAAATCTTTAACAAAAAGCTTATTTCCTGAGGTAGAGATACGTGCGTAAATTATTAAATAATTTTGGTCTTCTGTTACGGCACCATTAATATAACGGTGCTTTTCTTGTGGTGTGCCACCATAAATTAACACATCGTTTTCTTGAGGCGTTCCTAATTTATGATAATAAAGTTTATGCTGATCTGTTTTGGCTGATAGTTCACTGCCCTTTGGCTTGTCGTAACTAGAATAGAAAAACCCTTCATTGTTTTTCCACGAGATACCACTAAATTTTATGTCTACCAAGGTATCTTCAACTATTTCTTTAGTTTCGGTATTCATTACAATTACCTTTCTCCAATCACTACCACCTTCAGAAATAGAGTAGGCTACTAATGAGCCATCTTTTGTAAAACTAAGTCCTGCGAGAGACGTTGTCCCATCTTTAGAAAACGTGTTAGGGTCTAAAAAAACTTCGGGTTCTTGTTCTTCTTTTTGCCTGTAAACAACATATTGATTTTGCAACCCGTTGTTTTTATAAAAGTAAGTATAGTCTCCTTCTTTAAAAGGAGCAGATATTTTTTCGTAGTTCCAAAGCGATGCTAAACGTTCTTTTAAAGTGTTTTTAAACGGAATTTTATCTAAATAACCAAATGATACTTCATTTTGAGCTTTAACCCATTGTGCTGTTTCTTCAGAACGGTCATCTTCTAACCATTGGTAAGGGTCTTTAACTTCGGTATCAAAATAAACATTAACTGAATCAGCTTTTTTAGTCTCCGGATACGTAACGGTCATAAGTGAATTACTGTCTTTTTTACAAGAAAAAGCAAGAGAGATAACTAATAAGAGGAGGGTAGTTTTTTTCATGATTTAGAGATGTTTAGCATCAAATATAGCATAAAAAAGCAGCCCTCTCTTTACTTTTAAAACGCTTTTAACATAAATTTAATACTGCTTAAAGCAACCCGTTATTTACTAAATATTCTGCAATCTGTATAGCATTTGTGGCAGCTCCTTTTCTTAAGTTATCTGCAACAATCCAAAGGTTTAATGAATTGCGTAGTGACTCATCTCTTCTAATTCTGCCAACAAAAACAGCATCTTTATTTTGAGCGTAAAGAGGCATAGGATAGGTGTTACAATCCGGATTATCTTGCACTACAACACCAGGAGTTTCATGCAGAAGCTGTCTTACCTCGTTTACATTAAAATCGTCTTTAAAAGTTACATTAACAGCTTCAGAGTGACCTCCAATAACCGGAACTCTAACAGCAGTTGCGGTTACAGCAATAGTTTTATCGTTAAGGATTTTTTGGGTTTCTCTAACCAATTTCATTTCTTCTTTGGTATAACCATTTTCTTCAAAAACATCACAATGAGGTAATGCATTTTGATAAATTGCATATGGGTAGGCCATTTCTGTTTTTTTACCCAATTGCTCGTTTTGTAGTTGTGTTACTGCTTTTACACCGGTACCGGTAACAGATTGGTAGGTAGAAACCACAATGCGATTGATTTTATATTTTTGGTGAAGCGGAGCCAAAACCATAACCATTTGAATGGTAGAGCAATTAGGATTTGCAATAATTTTATCGGCTTTTGATAGGCTTTGTGCATTAATTTCGGGGACGATTAACTTTTTTGTAGGATCCATACGCCAAGCAGACGAATTATCTATAACTGTCGTCCCAACTTCGGCAAATTTTGGAGCCCATTCTAACGAAGTACTACCTCCGGCAGAGAATAAAGCAATATCGGGTTGCTCTTTTACAGCTTCGGCTAAACTAACTATCGGATACTCTTTGTTATTAAACAAAACTAATTTACCAACAGATTTCTCTGAAGCTACCGGAATTAATTTGCTAACCGGAAATTTACGTTCTGCTAAGACCTTAAGCATAACCTGACCAACCATACCGGTGGCACCTACAACTGCAACTTTCATATGTTTAATTTAAAGTGCAAAAGTAGAAATTTAATAACGGTTTGTAAGCGCTAATAAAACCGAATAAAAAAAATAGTTCAGTTTGTGGTATTTATAACAAAAAGAGCCTGCAATTTAATTGCAGGCTCTTAAAAGACAGTTTTTATTATTTGTTCTTTAGCAAGTCTCTAATTTCTGTTAACAATTCTTCTTGCGAAGGGCCTTTTGGTGTTGCAGGAGCAGCTTCTTCTTTCTTTTTAGAGTTTTCATATGCCTTTAAAAACACATAAATAAACAGCCCAACTATTATAAAGTTTATGGTTGCTTGTATAAGATTACCATAAGTAATTACAGCAGCTCCGGCTTCTTTAGCAGCCGTTAAACTCTCATAAGATTGCCCATCTAAAGCAATAAATTTTTGGGTAAAATCTGTACCGCCTGTTATAACACCTACAATTGGCATTAAAACATCGTCTACAGCCGATTTTACAATCGTGTTAAAAGCCCCACCAATAACTACAGCAGTAGCTAAACTAACGATATCGCCTTTCATTAAAAAGGACTTAAAATCTTTAAAAAATCCCATGTTGTGTTGTTTTAAGGGTTAGTGATAGTACAATGTAGTAAAAAATTGCGGAGAACAGTTTTCTTACAAGACTAAAAAGCAACGAATTATCGAACAATTACGCGTTTTACTCGTTGAGAGATAGCTGTAATTAGTTCGTACGATATAGTGTTTGCTTTTTCAGAAAGGGTTTCTGCCGTTGGATTTTCGCCAAATACGATTACTTCGTCACCTTCTTCACAATCAATATGAGTTACATCAACCATCATCATATCCATACAAACATTTCCAATAATAGGAGCTTGTTTTTGGTGTATGGTAACGTAGCCAACCTTATTACCATATTGCCTGCCAATACCATCTGCATGCCCTACCGGAATTGTAGCTGTTTTCATTGCTGTTTTGGCAATATGGGCTCTGTTATAGCCTATGCTATCTCCGGGTTTTATATAATGTATTTGAGAGATAACACTTTTTAGTGTAGCTATTGGCTTTAGTTGTTTGCTGTAAAATGTATTGTTGCCAAACCCGTAGAGTCCGATGCCGCTTCTAACCATATTAAAATGTGCTTCAGGATAATTTAAAATACCTGATGTATTAACTATATGCCAAAGCGGTTTATTAGGCAAATTTTCAGACACCTTTAAAGCAAGTTCTTTATAAAGGCTTATTTGACTATGGGTAAAATCTTTTTCGTCAGCATCTTCTGTGGCAGCTAAATGTGAGAAAACAGAAACTACTTTTAAAGCCTTATTTGGGAGCACCTTGTTTAAATAGGCTATATCTTTAGGGGCAAAACCAAGACGGTTTAATCCGGTATTAAATTTTATGTGAATTGGATAGTTTTCTTGTTTTTTTTGCTTTGCTGTGCTCAAGAATGCTTCTAAAACACGTTTGCTGTAAATACTGGGTTCTAAACAACGGTCTATTAAAACACCAAAATTAAAAGGTTGTGGGTGCAGCACTAAAATAGGCTTAGTAATACCGGCATCTCTTAACGTAACACCTTCTTGTGTGTATGCTACAGCAAAATAATCTACACCTAATTGTTGTAAATGCAAGGCTACTTCTACAGCATCAGAACCATAACCAAAGGCTTTTACAACGGCCATAAATTTAGTTTCTGGAGCAATTTTGCTTTTTAAAAAAGCATAATTATGCGATAAGGCAGGCAGATTAATCTCTAGTGTAGTTTCTTGAACCTTAGGCATTGTTAGAGTCTTGTTTTTTAGACGAAACCTCTTCGGGGTCTTTCACATCTATTTTTTTAACCTTATCGCGTAACATGGCTTTATAGTAAGCTGCTCTACTTAAAGGCTCATATTCTTCTGTTTCGCCTAAGAGAACAAGGCTGTCATCATTAGATTTTCTGTAACTGTAATGCGCTAAATTTCCGGTTCTGGTGCATACTGCATGAACTTTTGTTACATACTCTGCAGTAGCCATAAGAGCGGGCATTGGCCCAAAAGGATTTCCTTTAAAATCCATATCTAAGCCTGCCACAATTACTCGAATACCTTTATTGGCTAAATCATTACAAACAGCAACAATTTCATCATCAAAAAACTGGGCTTCGTCTATACCAACAACATCACACCCGTCTGCTAACAACCTAATATTAGCAGCAGCCGGAACAGGAGTAGATCTAATTTCGTTGGCATCATGAGAGACTACCATCTCATCATCATAACGGGTATCTATTAACGGTTTAAAAATTTCTACTTTCTGACGCGCAAATTGGGCGCGTTTTAACCGTCTAATTAGCTCTTCGGTTTTACCCGAAAACATAGACCCGCAAATTACTTCTATCCAGCCAAATTGTTCTTTGTGATTTACTGTATTTTCAAGAAACATTTTGTATTTTTCATATCATAAACAGAGAATGCCTCCGTTTGTATAAAGGTGGTACAAATTTATTAAAAAACCAATGTCAGTTTTGGTGTAATTTTTAAAAATTATGAAGAAAAGATTGGAGTTAGAACTTAAAGCTTTGGCAGAAAAAATTTTAAAGCTAGACACAAATGAAGATATTGCTGTGTTGCAATATGAAGCCAGAAAGCTTTATGAGAATATTACAGTATTAAAATTTATTGAAGATAAGCTAAACGATTTAGAAATAGATGTTAACAAAAGTGAGATTGCAGAAAAATTTAAAGAATTAGCAACAGCAGTTTTAGCATATAACGCTAAAGTACCGGAAAGCAATCCACATGAGGAAGACATCATAACTCCGGGGATAGAAACTATTAAAGATATGGTGGCCGAAATGCCACAACCCGAAGAAATAGATGACTTTTTAGCCGAAATAACATCGCAACCAACGTTCGAAAAAAAAGAAAAAGAAATTTTAGCCACACCTGTAACTAAAGAGCCTAAAACAGTTACGTTAAATGATAAACTAAAAAAAGGGATTAGTATTGGGTTAAACGATAAATTGGCTTTTATAAAGCATTTATTTAATGATAGCACAGAAGACTACAACAGAGTAATCTCTCAGCTAAACACAAAAACAAGTTTTGAAGAGGCTAAAGTGTTTATAGAACAAATGGTAAAACCCGATTATAATAATTGGGACGGTAAAGAAGCTTACGAAACCCGCTTTTTAGAGCTTATAGAGGCTAGGTTTATATAAGCCAAAAAACACTGCAATTAAAAGTTTATGGGAACATTATATGTTGTGCCTACTCCTATAGGCAACCTAAACGACATGACGTTTAGAGCTGTAGAGACTCTTAAAAAAGTAGATACTATTTTAGCCGAAGATACCAGAACCAGCGCTAAACTTTTACAACATTACGGCATTACTACCAAAATGCAAAGTCATCATATGCACAATGAGCATAAAACTGTGAATTTGCTTGTTAATAGGTTAGTAGCCGGAGAAACCATGGCATTAATATCTGATGCCGGAACTCCAGCAATCTCAGATCCCGGTTTTTTGCTTGTTAGAGCGTGTTTAGAACAAAATGTGAATGTGGTTTGTTTACCCGGGCCTACTGCTTTTGTGCCAGCATTGGTTAATAGTGGTATTCCGTGTGATAAGTTTGTATTTGAAGGTTTTTTGCCTGTTAAAAAAGGACGGCAAACACGATTAGAGTTTTTAGCCGAAGAAACCAGAACGATGGTTTTTTACGAATCGCCGTATAAGCTTCTTAAAACCTTAAAAGATTTTTTAGCTTATTTTGGTGAAGACCGTCACATATCGGTTTCAAGAGAGTTAAGTAAGGTTTACGAAGAGAATATTAGAGGCTCACTAAAGAATGTGATTAATCATTTTACAAACCACCCACCCAAAGGAGAATTAGTAATAGTTGTTTCCGGGAAAAAATAATGCAAATACTACTTAAAAAAATAAGAGCTTGCAAGGAGTGTGAAGCCCATTTACCTTTGGGGCCAAATCCAATAGTATCTGCACATTCTAAAGCTAGGATTGTAATTATTGGGCAGGCTCCTGGAACAAGTGTTCACAAAACCGGAATTCCCTGGAATGATCCCAGCGGAAAACAATTAAGAAAATGGATGGGTATAACTAACGATGTGTTTTACGACGAAACTAAAATTGCATTAATTCCTATGGGGTTTTGTTATCCCGGAAAAGGAAAAACTGGCGATCTACCCCCAAGACCGGAATGTGCTCCTTTATGGCACGAAAAACTATTACGGCAAATGCCCCATGTTTCTTTAACCTTACTAATTGGTCAATATTCACAGCGCTATTATTTACAAAATTCTATTAAAAAGAATCTAACAGAAACCGTTAGGTCATTTAAAGACTTTGAGAAGAAGAACATACTACCATTACCACATCCGTCACCAAGAAACAGGTTTTGGTTAACAAAAAACAGTTGGTTTTTAAATGAGATTATTCCGGTATTACAAACTAAAGTAAAGCAAGCATTGTGTTAAACATGCTTGCCCGTATTCCACCCATGTTTTTTAAGGTATTTTTCACCACTTTCTATGGCGCCTTCTTCTAATGTTGTCCCCATGCTATCATTCCATCTGTTTAGGTAACCAAAAAGCGATATAACACCTAACATCTCTACAATTTCGCCTTCATTCCAGTGCTCATAAAGACGCTTTTTCAAATTTTCATCTACAGCATTGGGTATTTGGCTGGCAGCCAAAGAAAAATCTAAAGCAACACGTTCTGCCTCAGAGAAAGCCGGATGTGTTTTGTATTCCCAGATATTATCTAATTTTTCTTGCTCTGCACCATAACGCTCTGCAGCTCTTATAGCATGAGCTTGGCAATACCTACAGCCTGTTGCATTACTGCTTACCCAAGCAATCATTCTTTTAAGCGCAGAGGTTACCCTACCATGATTTGCCATAACCGCTTTATTTAAATTTATAAAAGCCTTGCTTATTTCTGGCCGATGCTGCATGGTTAAAACAGAGTTAGGGCAAAACCCTAACGTTTCATTAAAAAATGCTGCTAATGCTTTAGTTTCAGGATCGTGATCTGGAGATAATGGTGTTACTAATGGCATAATATTGTATTGTAAATTAATCTGTACTTTTGATGCATACAAGTAACAAAAAAATAGTTAATTAATTATGACAAATCATATCACAACAAAATGGCTTGGCAATATGAGGTTTGAGAGTACAAACCCTTCAGGTAAAAAAGTTTATATAGATGCCGGTGAAGAAGATGGAGGTAAAGATGATGGTTACAGACCAAAAGCATTAATGCTCTCTGCTTTGGCGGGATGTTCAGGGTTAGATATTGCATCGTTAATAAAGAAAATGAAATTGGATGTTGCCGATTTCAAGATAGATACTATTGCCAATCTTACCGAAGAGCACCCAAAATATTACGATAAAGTAACTATAGAGTATCATTTTTATGGTAGTAATTTAGATGAGAAAAAATTAAAAAGAGCAGTTGATTTATCTATAGAAAAATACTGTGGTGTAATGGAGATGTTTAGGCGTTTTGCAGAAATAGAGGTTAAAATAGTATACCACGACGCATAAAAAAAGGCTTCAAAATTTTGAAGCCTTTTTTGTTAGTTAAACTATCTATCCCACCAAACTGGTTCTGTTGGCGATTTTTTGTTTGCATTTACATTATCAGGGTTTCGGGTTTCTTCAGAGTCTGGATATTGAGCTCTAACAAGCCATTGCCCCGGGAATTCACTCTCTGCATTATCTACAGGAAGCTCTAAATCTAAAAACACATCAGGAGAAAAATCATATCGTCTAAAATCTACAAACGTTTCCGGGTTTAGGAAGTTAGCTATATATTTTTCTTTCATTATGTGGTGTAACATTAAATTAGCTTCGCCAACAGCTATTGCGCCATCTGCTAAATACGCTGACCCATCTACACCTAACTTTTCCATGTTTGCCTGAATACCGGCCAAATAAGCATTGTAAGCTTCTGAGGTAGTTCCTGTGCTTGTAGTGGTACCACCGTTAGCTATAAATGCTGCTTCGGCTCTTAAGAATAAAGCTTCTGCATACGATATAATAACTATAGGAGAATCTACTGAAGTGTAGTATCCGGCATCAGCAAAATCTGTATTTGCTAACTCACCGTCTGATGATAAACCGTCACCTCCACTAACATATCCTCTGTAAGGGTCTCCAGGATCACCCATATTATCTGCATAAACCGGCAACCTTGGATCTATAGTTATACCACTTTGAAACGGATACGAAGTGCCGTTCATGTAACTTACCAGTTGGTCGCCAACTTTATCATGAACATTTCCGGTATTAGGAGCTAATACTTGTCTTGAATGCCATGGATTTATATTACGCTCTTCAAAAAATATTTGTAAGTCGTCATCATTAGATGTAAATCCGTTGTCTAAATAACTCAATGCAGCATTTGCAGCAGCATTTGCATCTATTTCAGATAAATGCATTGCATAACGAGCCTTTAAGGTGTAAGCTGCACGTAACCACTTATCTGTATCGCCTCTGTAAGCTATATCTCCTGTAGAAGTTGGTGAAAAATCTGATTGATTTTCTGCACTTAAATCTGCAATAGCATCGTCTAACAAAGTGTTTATGCTATTGTAAATTTCTTCTTGCGTATCGAAAGCCGGAGATAAGTTTTCTGACCCCATAGAGGCCATTGAAAATGGGATTGCCTCCCAGCTATCTGTTGCTAAGCCTAAATTTATAGCAATTAAAATTTTGGCGATACCTCTAAAATGGTTAGAGTTGGTTTCGTTTGCTTTTTCTATAATGGTATTAATATTAGGTAAAGCATACAGGTAAATATTGCTCCACGCACTACTTATAGATGTTGGTCCGGCAGCACCGCCACCTTGTCCGGTAAAGTACTGTGTATAGTTTCCAAAAGACCGCTCTGCCCAATATTGTGCTAAAACGGTATGGTAAATGGCAGGCCCCAAGAGATCGTTCATGCTTAACTGATCTTCAGTAGCAGATCCTGTGGGCGTATTTACGTCAAAATAATCATCGCTACAAGAAACTACTGTAACAGTGAGTATAGCTATGATTATGGTTGATATATATTTTTTCATAACTGATATTTTTAAAATTCAAAGTTAATACCGAATGAATAGCTTTGTGTTAACGGAGTTGTTAATCCGGTAAACCCATAAATATTGCTTCCGGCACTAAATTGATTACTCTCCGGATCAAATCCATCAAATGGTGTCCAAATAATAATATTATTGGCACTTGCATTTAAAGAAGCTGCACTAATACCAAGTTTGCTAAGTATTTTTTGAGGTATAGCATAGCTTAAGCCAATAGTTCTTAATTTAACCCAAGAACCGTCTTGAAGTAAAATTTCTGCAGCTGTATTATAGTTATTAAAGTCTCTATAAAAATCGTTTGCAGTAATTATAAGCTCTTGTGTGTTGGGAGTAAACCCACCGTTTCCATCATCCATAACGCCTTCAAGAACTCTTGGCATATCTCTAAACTCGGTAAGTTTTAAATTACCATTTCTAATAGCGTTTCGTCTTCCTCTATCGTATAAATCGCCTCCGGCTTTATATTCTATTAGAAAGTTTAAGGTAAAGTTTTTATAACGAATGTTATTAGTTAATGATAGAATATAATCTGGGAAAGCATTACCAACTTTAACCTTCTCATTATCCCCTTCGTAATAAAAGCCTGTGTTTTCAGATCCGGTAACTACCCATTTACCATCCGGACCAACGTAGCGTTCTCCATTAGGAGCGGTTTGAAAAACCCATCCGTAGAGCGTTCCTAATTCATCTCCTACTTTTGCTTTATTGGTAATCCAATCATCAAAGAAAACAATTTCATCCAAATCGTTAGGGATTTCGGTTACTTCGCTACCGGTTGTAGACCAGTTTACAATTGCCTCCCAACCAAAATCGGCCTTTTTAATAATGTCTGCACTTATTAAAACTTCATGTCCCCATGTCTCGTAGTTACCAGCATTTCTAACCACACTTGAGAGTCCTGATGAATAAGCCGCTCCAACCGGGAAAATCTGATCGGTTACTTTAGATCTGTAATAAGCGTAGTCTAAACGAATTCTATTGTCTAAAAATCGTAAATCTGTACCAATTTCAAAGGTGTTATTTCTTTCAGGTTTTAGGTTTACATCTCCTAATTGCGTGCTGGCTCTGTAACCTCCTGCACCACTGAACGGGAAATCAGGATCTTTAATAAAATATTGTCCTACTTGACCAAAGTTTGGTCCTTTACCAACTTGTGCCCACGAGGTACGCAATTTACCAAAGGATAGAATTTTTTGCTCCGGATCTACTATATCTGTAAACAGATACGATAAACTTACCGAAGGATAGAAAAACGATCTGTTTTGTGGCGGCATTACAGAAACCCAGTCGTTACGACCAGTAACTGAAAGGAATAGTTGGTCTTTATAATCAAAGCGCAAATCACCAAAAACACCAACATTGCGTAAACGAGAAATGCTTGTGTTACCAAATAAATTTAGTGTGTTGCTAATCTCGTTAATACCGGGAACATTTAACCCTTCTCCTCTTAAGAAAGTATAATCCGTTTTTATGTCTGAAACCTGATGACCAACGGTTAATGAAGCGTTTAAATCTTCAGAAATATCGTGTGTAAAAGTAGCTAAGAGGTTAGACTCTAACCCGGTGAAGTTAATGTTCTCGTTTACTACGAATCCTCCAACTTGTGTTCCAACATCTAAATCCGGTGGAACAAATCTGTTTCTTTGATCGGAGTAATTATCTACTTGCGCAGAATAAGTTACATTAATCCAATCTTTAGGAGCCCAATTTAAGGTTATGTTACCAACCCATCTATTTACCTTATCTTTTAAATTACTTTTTTCGGCAAAATACCTGGGGTTATCTATAATTCCTGCAGAATAATTTTTTTGTCTGCCGTCCGGTAGTAAATAGTCATTAATATCAAAAGTAGCAGACCAATATGAAAGTGAGCTGAAAATAGATTTGTCTCCACCTGTTCCTCTTGTTCCGCCAGAGTTAGAGTAGGTGATAGACGATGCTATATTAAACTTATCGCTCACTTTATAACCACCTTTAAACCTAAAATTGGTTTTCTTATAATTAGTGTTTGGCAAAACACCTTCATCGTAACTGTTTCCGGCAGATAAATAATAATCTAACTGCTCTGTAGCTCCACTAATATTAAAGTTAACTTGATTGTTTATTCCTGTTCTAAACAAATTGTATGGGCTATGAAATTTATCATTACTTAAATCTATTACAGTGCCATCACTTAGTGTAAAGCTATCGTCTGTATAAGGTACACCCCAAGAGTAAAAAGAAAACCCTGCATATCTGGTATAGCCATCTGGGCTATTTGGGTCTTCTACGGCAGGAACTTTGGTGGTTCTGTGTCCTTCTCTGTAGGTGGTTTGTAGTTCTGGAGTTTTTTCTACTTTTCTAAATGAAGTAGAAGCAGAAACACCTACTTTTACTTTTCCTTGACGCCCTCTTTTAGTGGTTATAACAATAGCACCGTTAGAAGCTCTAATACCGTAAAGGGCTGTTGCAGCCGCACCTTTTAAAACGTTAAAGCTCTCTATGTCTTCAGGGTTTAAATCTCCGGCACGGTTAGAAAAAGCAAATTGCTCTGCGCTACCGCTAGCGTTAGAGCCGGCACTAGGAAGTACATTTCCTGTAAAGGTATCATTATTTAAAGCAATTCCATCTACAATTATAAGTGGTTGGTTATCTCTCCCGGGATTAACAGAAGTTACCCCCCTAATTAAGATATCTACACCACCACCGGCTGTACCGGAAGTTCTGTTAATTTGTACACCGGCTACTCTACCCTGAAGTGTTTCGAGAGGGTTGGTTTGTCCGGCTAAATTTAAATCGTCGGCATCTACAGATTGCACTGCATATCCTAATGATTTAGTTTCTTTTTCTATACCAAAGGCAGTTACAACTACTTCGTTAAGCTGACTGGCATCTTCTTGCATAACAATGTTTAAAGACGCTCCGTTAACACTTACTTCTTGTGTTTTAAAGCCTAGATAAGAAAATACTAGTACATCGCCCCTGTTGGCGCTAATTTCAAAATTACCATCAAAATCAGATGATGTTCCTCTTGTTGTACCTTTTACCACAATATTAACGCCCGGCAGGGCAGTCCCCTGACTGTCTGTTACCAAGCCTTTAACTACAATTTCTTGTGCATGTAGCCATGAAAATGTTGAGGTAAAAAAAACAAGCAAGAGCGTTGCAATTTTTTGTCTCATGTTGTTAGTTATTTAGTAAAATAAGACTAAAGGTAAGAAATCCATATTATTTTTTGCGTTTTTTTGCGTTTTTATTTTTGTTTTTGCATTTTTGATAAAAAGAATCGCTGTGCTAAAACCCGAAAGACATCAATTTATATTAGATAAGCTAAGAAGAAACCGTAAAGTTTTATCAACTCAATTGAGCGAAGAACTTTCTGTTTCTGAAGATACTATACGTCGTGATTTAAAAGAGCTTGAGGCTAAAAATCTTCTGTTTAAAGTACACGGGGGGGCTTTAGCGTTAGATAATAAAGTTAAAACTTACGAAGAGCGTAAAGTTGCAGATATTGACAAGAAAAACACGATTGCTAAAAAAGCAGTTGATTTAATTCATGATGATCAGGTAATTTTAATGAGCGGAAGCACAACCAATTTAGCCCTTGCTAAAATTATTCCGTCGCATATAAAAGCTACTGTTTTTACGTATAGTCTTCCAATAGCCTTAGAGCTAACACATCATCCCACAATAGAAGTTGTTTTTATAGGCGGGAAACTCAATAAAACAGCGCAAGTTACGGTTGGAATAGATGTGGTTAATGCAATTACTAAAGTTAGGGCAGATATTTGTTTTATGGGTGTAAGCGGACTTAATTTAGAGAGAGGAATGACTGAACCTGACTGGGAAGTGGCCCATATTAAAAAAAGCATGATAGAAGCATCAGATTATGTGGTTGCATTATGCACAAGCACAAAACTAATGCAAGATAAAAGCTATGTGGTAGTTCCTGTAAATAAAATTGACACAATAATTACCGATCATTCTCCAAACGAATCACTTTTTTCTTCTTTTAAAGAAGCAGGGATAAATGTTATGTAGCTTTCCCCTAAACTTGTATTTTTGGGTACACCTTTACTACTTTTACTACTATGCGTTGGACAATTAAGCCCAAACCCGAATCAGAGAAAATAGCAACACTAGCAAAAGAACTTCAAGTTAGTCCACTTATAGCAACATTGCTTTTGCAAAGAGGGATTACAACTTTTAATGATGCAAAAACATTCTTCAGGCCTTCATTAGATGAGCTTCACGATCCTTTTTTAATGAAAGATATGGATGTTGCTGTAGAGCGTATTTTACAAGCCATTAAAAACCAGGAGAACATATTGGTTTATGGTGATTATGATGTAGATGGCACTACAGCAGTTGCGTTAATGTCTTCTTATTTACGTTCGTTTTACGGCAATGTTGCAACGTATATTCCTGATAGGTATGATGAAGGATATGGTGTTTCATTTAAAGGAATTGATTTTGCTGCAGACAATAATTTTTCATTAATAATTGCTTTAGACTGTGGTGTAAAAGCATTAGAAAAAGTAGCATACGCAAAACAAAAAGGCATAGATTTTATTATTTGTGATCACCACAAACCCGGTAAAGAACTTCCTGGTGCAGTAGCAGTTTTAGACCCCAAACGCGAAGATTGTAACTACCCGTATAAAGAACTTTGCGGTTGCGGAGTTGGTTTTAAATTAGTTGAAGCTTTAGCCAATGTACGCAACCAAAGCTTTAAAGAACTGGAGGGGTATTTAGATTTAGTAGCAACTGCTATTGGAGCAGATATTGTTCCTATTACAGGAGAAAACAGAGTGCTAATGTTTTATGGGTTAAAGCAAATAAATACAAACCCCAGACCCGGAATAGCGGCAATTATTAATAAACAATTAAGAAAAAAGAAGAAGTTTAATGTAAGCGATGTAGTATTTATAATAGCCCCCCGAATTAATGCAGCCGGAAGAATAAAACACGGTGAATATGCAGTACAATTATTAACTGCAGAGAACAACGAAAAAGCTAAGCAATATGCAGATGAAATAGAAAAATATAACACAGAGAGAAAAGGGCTAGATCAAGAAATTACCAAAGAAGCACTCAAACAAATTAAAGAAAATAAAGAGGAAGACAAATTTTCAACTGTAGTATATAATCCTTCATGGCATAAGGGGGTTATAGGTATTGTAGCCTCTAAACTCACTGAAACATATTACAGGCCAACAGTAGTATTTACTAAAAGCAACGGTAAGCTAACAGCTTCGGCTCGGTCTGTTGCCGGATTTAATGTTTATGAGGCCTTAGAAGCATGTTCAGACTGTATTGAGCAATTTGGCGGCCATGATTTTGCTGCAGGATTAACACTGCTTGAAGAAAACTTTGAAATCTTTAAAGAAAAATTCGAATCTGTAGTTAAACAAACCATAGATCCGAAACTTTTAACTCCCGAAATTAAAGTTGACGCAGAGGTTAATTTGTCTGAACTAACACCAAAAACACACAGAATATTAAAGCAATTTGCACCATTTGGCCCCGGAAATTATGCACCGGTTTTTTTGTCAAGAAACCTAAAAGATACCGGCTACGCAAGACCGGTTGGCAAAGAAAATGAACACCTAAAATGCAAAATAACTCAACTTAATCAAAATATAGAGATAGACGGAATAGGATTTAATTTGGCTCATAAAATAAACATACTTAAAAACAACAACCTGTTTTCTGCCGTGTATTCATTAGATGAAAACGAGTGGAACGGAAAAGTATCTGCGCAGCTAAAACTTAAAGACATCATGTAAAACGTTTTGTTTAGCTGTAATAACTCACGATATTTGCCTGGTGTTTAGTTAAGTACGGTGCTTAATTGCTTATATGAAAACTATAGACCCCTACGCTGCATTACGATATAAAGAGTTTAACCTTTTTTTGCTGGTAAGGTTTGCCTTAGTGTTTGCGTGGTCAATGCAGTTTATAGTTATAGAGTGGGAGGTTTATAGCTTAACTAAAGATCCGCTCTCTCTCGGGATTATTGGGCTAATGGAAGTTATACCTGCCATCGGAATGGCGCTATATGCGGGGCATATTGTAGATCAAAGTGAAAAAAGGAGCCTGCTTATTAAATGTATCATAGGGTTTTCGGTTATCAGTCTCGGTCTTTTTTTACTAACCTGGCCATTAATAACCCAAAAACTCACTTCAAAAGCAACTCTTTACGGTATTTATGCATTAGTATTTTTAGGAGGGATAGTTAGAGCTTTTTTAGGCCCTACTATTTTCTCATTACTTGCATTAATTGTTCCTAAAAAAATATATGCAAATGCGGCAACCTGGAGCAGCTCTGTATGGCAAATGGCAGTTGTTTTAGGCCCGGCTTTAGCCGGTTTTTCTATTAACTGGATTGGCGTACACTGGTCTATGTGTTTAATTTTCGGATTTTCTTTACTTGCTTTAGTTACGCTACTGTTTATCCCTAAAAAACCGGTATTAAATCCTAAAATAGGAGAACCTGTTTTACAAAGTTTAAAAGAAGGAGTAAGATTTGTGTTTAAAAACAAGGCAATTTTTGGTGCGCTAACGTTAGATATGGTTGCCGTTTTGTTTGGCGGAGCAGTAGCATTACTTCCTATTTATGCGCAAGACATTTTACAAGTAGGCTCGCAAGGGTTTGGAATACTCCGTGCAGCACCTGCCGTTGGAGCATTTATTACCATGCTAATATCTGCCTATGTACCTTTAAGTAAAAATGCCGGAATGAAATTATTAGCGGCTGTGTTTGGTTTTGGGCTGTCTATTATAGCATTCGGACTTTCTACTGTTTTTTGGATTTCTTTAGTAGCACTCTTTTTTAGCGGAGTTACAGATGGGGTCTCTATGGTTATCAGACAAACCATTTTACAACTAAAAACCCCGGACGAAATGAGAGGAAGAGTAGCTTCTGTAAACTCTATTTTTGTTGGGTCATCTAATGAGTTAGGAGCTTTTGAAAGCGGACTCACAGCAAAGCTTATGGGAACTGTAACGGCAGTTGTTTTTGGCGGAAGCATGACACTGCTTACGGTTATTGTTACAGGAATAGCTTCGCCTTCTTTTAGAAAGTTAGATTTAACTAAAGATATAGAACAGACACAGTAGCACAGCCTATTTAAACGTTTTTAAGTGCATTTGTTCGCCATCAAAAACGGCATAAGTATAGTGCGAAATCCAATCTCCTAAATTAATGTATTTTGAAGACTCAGCTAGAGTAATCTCTAAAGGCAAATGCCGATGTCCGAACACAAAATAATCTCGGTGTTTTTCGGTTAATTTGCGTTTGCAATATTGAACAAGCCACTCATTTTCTTCGCCTAAAAATTTAACATCTTCATCACCCGAAATCAGCTTGTTTTTAACCGATAAGTATTGTGCAAACCTAACGCCTAAATCGGGGTGTAACCACTTAAACAACCACTTTGCCACAGGATTTGTAAACACTTTTTTCATGCGTTTAAACCCTTTATCGCCCGGCCCTAAACCGTCTCCATGACCAATAAAAAAGGTTTTGTTGTTAAAGGTAAATTCTTTAGGGTTATGGTAAACAGGAATGTTAAGCTCTTCTTCAAAATAACCGTGCATCCACAAATCATGATTTCCTACAAAATAATACACCGGAATACCTGAATCTGTAATTTCTGCCAGTTTTCCTAAGGTTCTGGTAAATCCTTTTGGCACAACAGTTTTATATTCAAACCAAAAATCAAATAAATCACCCAGCAAAAAAATGGCGGCAGCATCTTTTTTAACGGTGTCAAGCCACCTTACAAACTTTTGCTCTCTGGGAAAACTATCTTTAGCTGTGGGAGCTCCCAAATGGTTGTCTGAAGCAAAATATATGTTTTTACCTTTGGGTATTTGCATGCGTAAATATACTACGAATTTAAAAGCTAACAGCTATTTTACAAATTATCTGAAGCGTGCCATTCTGCAAAAGAAGTTTCGGTTTCTTGCAGTTTTAAAGAATGCAATGCAATGTTTTTGGGTAATCTGGCCTTGATTCTTTCGGCAAAATCAATCACCATATTTTCGCTTGTAGGCTGGTAGTTTGCCAAAATTACATTATGACCTCTACTTCTTAACTCTTCGGCTAAAGCTACATGTGGGGTTTTTTTATTAAAAACGGTAGCGTGATCAAACTTATCTACAATCTCTTCTTTTACAATTTTCTTTAAATCGCTAAAGTCTATTACCATGCCATGTTTTACATGGTTGGGGTCATTAATGGGAGTGCCAATTACGGTAACCCACAATTTGTAACTATGGCCATGAACATTTTTGCATTTACCATCATAACCATATAATGCATGGCCAGTTTCAAAATTGAATTGCTTTGTAATTCTAATGGTGCTCATAGCAGTAAAAATTCATTGCAAAGGTATTCATTTTGTTAATTCAAAAAGTTTTTAATGTAATTTTGAAGTTATTTTTTGGAAGATGAAGCAAGAAAATATTTTTGATCAATTGGATTTCGATGAAAATCCGTTGTTCGAAAGAATTATTTCTGATTTGCTTTCTAAGCATTTTAGTGTGGTTGATAGCTTTTTTTCTGAAGAAGAAGTAACTACACTGCGTAATTGTCTTTTGCTGAGATATCATGACGATGCCTTTAAAAAATCGGCTATTGGAAATAAAACCAACGAGAATATAATAACATCTATTAGAGGAGACTACATTTATTGGTTAGATGAGCGCACTATAAATGAAGCAGAAAAGGTGTTTTTTAATAAAATAAATGCACTTATTAGTTACTTAAATAAAACATGTTTTTTGGGAATACTTCATAAAGAGTTTCATTATGCCATTTACCCAAAAGGCACTTTTTATAAACGTCATTTAGATACTTTTATGAATGACGACAGAAGAAAGCTCTCTTTTGTATGTTATTTAAATGATAGTTATTGGCGTAAAGAAAACGGAGGAGAACTGGTTATATACACTCAAGAAAACAAGACAGAGACAGCGCATACTATACACCCGCTACCCGGAAGAGTGGTTGTTTTTGAAAGCCAGTTGTTAGAGCACGAGGTTAAGCAAGTAAAACAATCAGAGCGTTATAGTATAACAGGATGGCTTAAAACCAGATAGTTACTGTTGCTTTTTTCTGTACCAATAAATTGCATATGCAATAGCAACAAGAACAACAAAAGGTAAAATAGAACCAATAAATACACCTATTTGGTAACTGCTATCCGGAGCGTTTTTAAGTTTCTCTTCTATGGTGTTCTGTAACAAAATTAGTAGCAACATTGTTTTTATGCGGGTTTAATTAGCGGTATAAAAATACGTCTAAATTGTAAAATTAAAGGTAGCCCTCTGGCAATAATCCAAAGAGTTAATGCTATAAAAATGGCGTAAAGTTTTAACTCTAAAGAATCTAACCAAAACAAAACAGGAACAAATACACCAAAAGTAGAGAACAACAGTACGTTTCTTAAATAGCGCATTTTCCCTAAACCTTTAAAAATTCCATCAAAAATAAAGGCTAATGCGCAGAGCGGTTGCATGCCAAGCACAATCCAAAACACGCTGTAAAAAGTATTTAAAACCTCTTGATCTTTTGTAAAAAGCCACCCTAACGGATAATAGAGAAGGCCTCCTAAAACTGCTAAAATAATCCCAACAACAACTCCGTATTTAATTAACTTGTTACTTAAGGCAACTAATGTTTGGTAATTTTTAGCACCGTAAAGCTTGCCCGATAGTATATTTCCTGCACTTGCATAACCGTCTATTACAAAAGCTCCAAAAAACCAAAGATTTATAGCAATAGTATATGCAGCTATGTATTGTTTGCCATAGGCCGTAGAAAAGGCACTTGCAAAATAAAGTGTAACATTTAAGGCAACCGTTCTAACAAAAAGATTTAAAATCATAAAAATAAAACGCTTAATTTCTTTATTAAAGGGGAAAGAAAAGCGCAACGGAATTGAGGTTTTTGTCAGCAAGAAATAAGCAGATAATATAGCCATACTTATTTGAGCTATTACACTTGCGTAAGCAGCGCCTTTAATATGCATAGCCGGTATAAAATCTTTTATGCCATATACCAAAACAAAATCTAAAATAATATTTAAAACAGCCCCAATTATAGCTATAATCATGGGGTAAAAAGTGTTTTGGAGCCCTCTAAAAGTGCCAAAAACGGCAATTGTAAATAGTGTAAACGGAAAGCCAAAAACTCTAATTTTATAATATAAAACACTATAGTCCAGTATTAAACCATCTGCATTGTAAAGTTTAAAAATAGTAGTAGCAAACGGATAGGTAATAAGTATTATTAAAACGCTTAATGAGGTTATAATAAAAATAGCTTGAGCCGGAAGGTTTTTTACTTGCTCTAATTTATTTGCCCCAAGATATTGCGAAACAATAGCCGAAATAGCACTTCGGGTTTGTCCAAAAACCCAAATTAGCATTGAGATGAATGCACCAACAATACCAACGGCAGCCAAAGACACCGTAGCATCTTTGTTCATGTTGCCAACAATGGCAGTATCTGTGATAGATAATATTGGCTCAGAAACGCCCGAAATTAAAGCCGGGATAGCAAGTTTGTTTATTTGTTTTAAGGAAATGGTATTGCTCACAGTACTAATTCGTAACAATAAAAAGGATGTTCGCTTTGTTTAGGAAAAAAAACTTCTCCCACTTTTTTATAGCCGCGAAGTTCGTAAAATTTTTGGTTTCTAAGGTTTTTAGAAAATGTATCTAACCTAATCGATGCACAACTATTGCTTTTAGCAACATTTTCTGCAAACTGCATTAACTTTTGTGCATAGCCTTTGCCTTGATGTTTTGGGTGTACTGCCAGCCTGTGAATGTATATATGTTTAGTGGTTGGTGTGAGCCAAGAAACAGATTTATATTCATCATCCATAACAAAAGAAACAACCACGCATCCTATGATATTTTGGTTAGATTCTAATACGTAAAGTTGTTGCAGTTTCACATCGTCAGTTAAAATTTCTTTTGTGGGGTAGCACTCATTCCATTGGTAAATGCCTTTGCTAATTAAATTAGCAGCACATGCACGCATTAGAGAATAAATTTTTTCTACATCTGTAAGACAAGCCATGCGTATCATGAAAATAAATTTTCTGTTTTTTTAAATTAAGGTTAAATTTAGGGTTTAATCTAAATACTGCTATCAACTTAAAAATTAAGTTATTGTGAAAAACATACTCGTACCCATTGGAACTTCAGAAAACTCAGTAGCAACTTTACAATATGCAATAGATTTTGCAGAACAATTTAATAGCAAGGTATTTGTTATGCAGGCCTATACGGTTATGACGAAAGCCGGTACTATCGCTAATATTTCTGAAATTATGGAACGTACCAGCGCCGAAAGATTAGAAGAAGTAATCTCTAAAGTAAACAGAAAAGGGGTGCAAGTAGATATTGTAACCTACAAAGGAGATGTAATTGCCGGTGTAGAAGCTATAGATGCAGAATTAGGAGTAGACCTAATTATTCTTTCGTCAAAAAGCAACGATATCCGTGAAGAAGTATTTTTAGGAAGTACCTCTGGGAGTATAATAAAACAAACCAATATTCCGGCTTTAGTTTTACCCGAAGCAGTAGCTTTTAAACCATATAAAAATATTTTAACTGCTTTTAAATCCGGGGTTGTTAAAAATGCTAAAAAGCTGTTACCTTTGCAAAGCATTAAAGAAAAATTTAATGCAGACGTTCATTTGCTACTTGTAAAAACACCGCAATACACAGAAGAAGATTTGGTAATAAATCCAGCGTTGCAATCATTAAGTTCTAATACTACAGTTACAGAAAACGCAACTACTTATTTGGGAGTACTGCAACATATAGAAACATTTAAACCAGACTTACTATGTGTATTTAGAAGAAAACGCGGATTTTTTACCAAACTTTGGGAAAAAAATATAATTTTGAAGCGCGAATTTAACAGCACTGTTCCTTTACTGGTGCTTAGTGTAAAAAAATATTAAAGGGGCATTAGCTCAGCTGGCTAGAGCGTTTGGCTGGCAGCCAAAAGGTCATCGGTTCGACTCCGATATGCTCCACAAAAAAGCCACCAAAAAGGTGGCTTTTTTGATTTATTTGACTTTTTTCTCCTTAAAAGGAATATCCGGATTTAAAATTTCACGAATAAGGTTAAATAATTGCTCTTGGTATGCGGCTAAAGTTTGCTCTGTTATTAAGGAGCTTTTAGTGTTTTCGTCATTAAATGAAATAAACCCCTGTTTTAAGTTTTTAAAAGAGATAACCCCGGCTTCTACAGGTAAAGAAACCAAACCATTATTGGCGCCCAAATAGCTGTATGTTAGTACCTGATAACCAATGCTTTTATTGTGATCTTCATTTAATAACATCCAATCTTTTATTTTTAAGTTTTTCGCTTCAGCTTTTCCTGTTTTATAATCTACTATTCTTGTAATACTGTTTCTAACATCAATTCTATCTACTTTCCCTTTTAGCTTTACAGGGATCTCAAGCCCATCAATATTCAACTCAATAGCCAACGATTTTTCTAATGCTAAAATGATAATATCATTACCTTTTTTTAAATCGTTTAGTTCGCCCTCTAAAAAGCGTTTAATGTAATGATCTGCAACGTTATAAATAATTTGATTTTTTCCTGTGCTATTGTCTTTAGAAAAGTTTTTTTCTTGAAACTCAGCTTCAAGCACATTAGGATATGTTTTTAACAACAATGCAATAATATCTGGATTTAATTTTTGGTTGATGTATGGAGTATAAATTTTTTCTAATGTATCGTGAATGATGCTTCCTAAGGTATTTGCGGCCACACTTTCCTCTACCTCATCGGCTTCTTTAATACCTAAAACCGTTTTAAAGTAAAAATCTATAGGATTTCTGATGTAGTTTGTTAGAGATGATGGTGAAAACCCTTTATTTTGAGCAATTTCTTGAAGCTTAGTAATTAACTCGGGGGTTTTAAAAATGGTTATAGGAGTCTTTGCATTCTGATTAATTTTTGGCGAAGCAATAACTTCTTGAATGTTATGATTAGGCAAATTATCGGTTAAAATTTGCATTATAAACCTACTTTTTTCACCACCTTCTAAGCTGTCTGGATAAGTGTTGTATATTAAGTAAATATTTTCTGCACGTTGTAATAATCTGTAAAAGTGATATCCGTAAACAGCATCTTTTTCTTTGTATGTGGGTAAGTTATAAGCAACTTTTACATCAAAAGGGATAAATGAGTTATAGCTTTTTCCGGCAGGTAATAACCCTTCGTTTACACCACTTATTATAACATTTTTAAAGTCTAAGTTTCTGCTTTCTAAAACTCCCATTATTTGCAATCCGTCTAATGGTTCTCCCTGAAAATCTAAAGAAGCTTTTTGAAGTAGCTCTTTGTATAATTTGTAAAGCGTTTGTAAACGCATATTGTGATTATTAGGACAAATGTATTGTTCTAATTGGTTAAAAAGCTCATAAATTCTGTAAAGCGCTTCTAAAGCAATAGGATTGTTGGTATTGTAATAGGCTTCTTTTAATTGTAAGATTAATTGTTTGCTGTTTTTTAAGAAGTTTTCTGGGGTTGCTTCGTAAAACAATAATGAGGTTAGCGGAGAAGATATTATAGTTTCTATTTGTTCTTTTTTAATAAAAACTAAGTTTTCTGAGTTGATTTTAGTAACTAAATCATTCCATTTATTGTTTGACTCTTTTTTTTGTAACAATGAAAATGCAGAATGATTTAATACGTTTAGTATGTTTTTATAATACCATCCACGCTGTTTTTTTTGAAGCTGAAGCTCAAAAAGTAAATCAATAAAAACGGCTTCGGGAGTATCTTTTAGCGGATATCCCATAGTTATATTAACATGAGTTATGCTTTCCGGGATAGCATTTAATGTAGCAGACAACGTGCTTTCATTTCCTAAAACAATTGCTGTTTGGGTTAAGTTCAGCTCTTCATTTCTTATTATATTTCCTATGTAATTAGCTTGCGAGGTACTTTTGGGGCAACCAATAATTTTTATGTTTTTTGGTTGTGTTGTGTAATTTTTAGTTAACCACTTTACCGGATTATTTTTAAAATAGTTCCAAGAAGTTGTGTGTTTTTTAATAAATAAGCCGGCCTCATGTATAGTATTATTATAAAAGTGGCTGTCTATATCAAAAAAGATATCGGCTTTATCATTATCTAACAAATAGGTGAAAATATGCTCTTCTGCTTTATTAAGAGCATTAAAACCAATAAAAAAGTGCGATTTATTGGGTTGAGAAGCAGCATAATCTCTAATGTTTTCGGCAGCCTTTCTGTAAACTAACCCTTGGTAACCTATATTATTATTTAATAAGTTTTGTGTAAATACCTTGTAGTAGTCATACAACTTTTTCCAAAATGCAATATACTTTTCTTGCAGGTTTGTTTTTATATCATTTAAATACCAATGATTGATGTCTTGTATAGATGATAAATATGAGAAGATTTCCTTTGCATCAACTAAATGCCTATCTACCTCATTAAAGTCTTGTAAAACGGTTGGCGCCCAGTTTAAAAAATCATCAAAAGTATCGGTTTTATCAGCTTCTGTTAAAGAGGAATAATGCTCATAAAACAAAAACAAAAGTTCAGTCTCTGAAGCGTAATCTAAGCCTGAAACATTTTTTATAAATTCTTCTATGCTTAATATTTCTGGCGCAAAATAGGTGTGGTTGGTTTTTTGTAGGATATAATACTTAGCAAATGTTCCGGCTCTTTTACTCGGAAAAATCAGCTTTATATTTTCTAAAGTTTTTTTTGAAGATAATATATGGTCTATAGCTTCTTCAAGAAATGGTTTCATACAAGGAAAAAGAAATTTTTCTTAAAAATAAAAAACGCTCCGAAAATCGGAGCGTTTTTAAAATATTTTATGGAGAGTTAGTTAACTTATTCTTTAATTAAGTTAATTTCTACTCTTCTGTTTTGAGCTCTACCAGCTCTTGTAGCGTTAGAAGCAATTGGCTTATCTTCACCGTATCCGATAGCTGATAATCTAGATACAGGAATACCATTGTTTACTAACCAATCTACTACAGATTGAGCTCTTAACTCAGATAATTTCTTGTTGAAAGAAGCACTACCGCTACTATCTGTATGACCTTCTACAGTAAATCTTGAGTTAGGATATTTCTTTAAGATGTTAACAATCTCGTTAAGAACATCATAAGACTCTGATCTGATTGAAGACTTACCAAGGTCGAATAAAATAGTTCTAGCGTACTCGTTTAATTTATCTTGTACTTCTTTAGTTACTTCTGGGCAACCGTTGTTAGCAACAGTTCCGGCAACATCTGGACACTGGTCGTCTTTGTCAAGAACACCATCTCCGTCAGTATCAGGCCAAGGGCATCCTCCGTTAGCAGCAGGACCAGCCTCGTTAGGACACTTATCATCTTTGTCAGCTACACCATCACCGTCTGCATCAGGGCAACCGTTCATTGCAGCAGAACCAGCTTCGTTAGGACAAGCATCGTCTTTGTCTGCAATACCGTCACCATCTGCGTCAGGGCAACCGTTTAATTCAGCTAAACCAGCTTCGTTAGGACAAGCGTCTTTTCCATCTTCGATACCGTCACCGTCAGAATCAGGACAACCATTAAATTGCTCTAAACCAGCAACTTCAGGGCAAGCATCATCTTTGTCGTAGATACCGTCACCGTCAGTGTCAGTTCCTCCAAACTTAATAGCCACACCAGCTTGGTGTTGGAAGTGAGGCGCTAAGTAATCTTCGAAAGCATGCTTGTAAGAAGACTGGAAGTTAATACCAACATTATCTGTAAACCAGATGTTGAAACCTAAACCTCCATTAAGAGTTCCGGCTCCAATCTCATCAATCCAAGTGTAACCACCACCAACTTCAATGAAAGGGTCAAATTTGCTACCACCCCAAAGCTCATTTAAGTTGTACTTAATGGTACCGTCAGCACCATAATAAGCTAAATCATCAACTTTATTATCTCCAATGTTTTCTATTCTGTTGATAGATCCTCTAACACCAATAGAGAAGCCGTCACCAACATACTTAGAGACAGATAAAGTTGAAACAGAAGGTAAAATGTTCCAATGGTCACTAACATTAAAGTACTCATCAAACCAAGTACCCATTCCTTCTTGGTTAGTAGGGTATAGGTCTACGGCATTAGCACCAATGTTTACTTGCCATGGATTATTTTTGTCCTGAGCTTGAACATTGCTAAGTCCAACTAAAAGTAACGTAGCAACCAATAATTTGCTAAGATGTTTCATGTTCAATTATTTAAGTTTTAAGTGTTAATTTAATCGCAAATGTAAGTTGTTAAATACTATTAACAAAGCCAAATATATTAATTTTTTTGATTTTAGTAGGAAAATTAGGGTGTTTTTAAATAACGCCAAGTTCTTTACCTACCTCTGTAAATGCCTTAATAGCCATGTCTAAATGTTCTTTGGTGTGTGCAGCCGACAGCTGAACTCTAATACGAGCCTTACCTTTAGGCACTACCGGATAGAAAAATCCAATAACATAAATGCCTTTTTCTAATAGCTTGTCGGCCATAATTTGTGATAGTTTGGCATCGTACAGCATTACGGGGACAATAGCCGAATCGCCATCAATTATATCGAAGCCGGCTTCTTTAAGCCCTTTCTTAAAGTATTTTGTATTCCAGTGTAGTTTATCTCTTAGCTCTGTGCTATTAGTAAGCATGTCAAATACTTTTATTGATGCACCTACTATTGCAGGAGCTAACGAGTTAGAGAAAAGGTAAGGTCTTGAGCGTTGACGCAACATCTCTATAATCTCTTTTTTCCCGGTGGTATAGCCACCCATTGCTCCTCCTAATGCTTTACCAAGGGTTCCGGTAATAATATCTATTCTGTTTAGCACTCCTTTTTCTTCGTGAGTTCCTCTTCCGGTTTCTCCAATAAATCCGGCAGCATGACACTCATCAATCATAACTAAAGCATCATATTTGTCTGCCAAATCACAAATCTCATCTAGCGGAGCTACTAAGCCATCCATAGAAAACACACCATCTGTTACTATAATTTTAAATCGTGCCCCGTCTTGGGTAGCTTGTTTAAGTTGTGTTTCTAAGTCGGCCATATCGTTGTTTTGGTAACGATACCTTTTAGCTTTACACAATCGAACCCCATCTATAATTGAGGCGTGATTTAACGAGTCAGAAATAATAGCATCTTCTGCTGTGAAAAGAGGTTCAAATACACCTCCGTTAGCATCAAAAGCAGCAGCATATAAAATGGTGTCCTCTGTTTGATAGAATTCAGCAATTTTTCGTTCTAGCTCTTTATGAATGTCTTGCGTTCCGCAAATAAATCTAACAGAAGACATTCCAAATCCATGGGTGTCCATAGCATCTTTTGCTGCTTGAATTACCTCCGGGTGTGATGATAATCCTAAGTAATTGTTAGCGCAAAGATTTATTACTTTTTTATTTCCCGAAATGGTAATCTCGGCTCCTTGCGGAGAAGTAATAATGCGTTCTTTTTTGTATAAACCGGCATCTTTTAATTCTTGAAGCTCTTTTTCAAGGTGTTCTTTAATCTTTCCGTACATGGTTTGAGAAAATTTTGTGCAAATGTACTACTAAATAGTTTTTACTTTTATGTTATTGGCTACATACACCAAAACTTTTTTCAAAACGCTAAAGCCTATTTCTTCTAGAGCATCACTATAAATACGGATTTGTTGTTGATGGCTTTCATGCTCCTCTCCGGTTTTGTAATCTATAATAATTGCATTATTGCCTTGAATGTTTACTCTGTCGGGCCTAATTTCTTTACCATCTTTAGTATAAATGCTGGGTTCGGTTTTAACGGTGTATTTTTCTGTAAAGTATTCGGACAGTTCCGGATGATTGGTAATTTGTATTATTGTTTGTTTCCATTGATCAGTGTCTTGTTGAGATATTTTACCCCTTTTTAGTGCTCTGTTAAGCACGTTTTCAATATCTGTTTTATATGTAATTTGCGACATTAAATCGTGTAAAAG
>JBPEWY010000079.1:0-33805 GCA_052032225.1 Flavobacteriaceae bacterium | reverse complement strand
TACTACAATATTAGCTCCACCGGCATCTAAAGTACCATCACCACCATCATCACCAAAATCGGTAGTCCATTGGTTGTTTACTCTAAACTTCATTTCTCCTGCACTTAGGGTAACAATATCTCCGTACCATAAACCTGGGTTTACTTGGGTTAATGAGAAATCGTCTGTAGCACCCCAATCATTGTATGCAGAGCCTACAACACCCCAGATTTCTGCTGGTTCCATAGTGTAGGTGTTATTATTTAAATCTAATGTAATGCTGTAATGGCCTGCAGTAACCGGAATATTAGCTCCCCCGGCATCTAAGGTGCCATCAGCGCCATCATCACCAAAGTCTGAGTTCCAAGCATTGTTAAATCTAAATTTAATTTCTCCATCTACTAATTTAACACCTACTTTAAAGGTATCTGTAGTATAATCATAGTAGAATTTAGCATCTGGACCGGCATTACCCCAATCATTATAACCAGAACCTACAACACCCCAAGAGAATTCTTCTATTGTATAAGTATTGTTGTTTAAATCTAAGGTGATTTTATAGTTACCTGCAGTTACCGGAATGTTAGCTCCTCCGGAATCTAATGTACCATCGTTGCCATCATCTCCAAAGTTATTATCCCAGGCGTTATCTTCTCTAAATTTAATTTCACCATCTACAAGTGTTACATAGGCTACTAATACATTAGCTTGATCTGTGGTGTAGAACGGAGCATCTTCAAATGCACCCCAGTTGTTATAACCGGAACCTACAACACCCCAAGATGAAATTTGTACACCGCTACCAGAACCGGTATCTTCTGGTAAAACAACGGTTAGTGCTTGAGGCTGTGAAATGTTTTCGGTTGCATTGCTACCACCGTCTCCGGCATACGCGCGAACTCTAAAATATAACATTCCTGTGTTTGGCTTGTCGTCTGTACTTGGGTCGTTATCTAAGCCTGCAGCTTCTGCAAATGCTAACATCTGACCAATGGTAACAGCCATTTCTGTACTGGTTGTAGTTCCTACAACTTCGAATGAGCTAAAATCTTCGCTTGCAGATTGCTGTAAATCGTAAGAGATATTGGTTTGAACACCAAAATCTACAGGATTCCAAATAAAGCGCTCTGCAATATTGCTAGATGCGTTAGAAACTAAAATGTATTCATCTATAAAAGTGTTTAAAAAGCTAACACCTTCTGGGTCAGGTTGTGTAACAAACACAACATCGTCGTCATAATTACATGCATTAAATGATACTAATGCGATGAGCGACAGGATTAATATTGATAACTTTTTCATTGTCTTTAATTTATAATTAGTAACCTGGGTTTTGTTTTAAGTTGGTATTTACACCTAAATCTGTTGCCGGTAAAGGCATAATGTTTCTGAAAGCTTCAGTAGTTGTACCCTGAGGCACATTACCTTTAAATGCCCATATACCATTTTCGGTAAATTGTCCGAACCTTATTAAATCGGTTCTTCTGTGAGCTTCCCAATAGAGCTCTCTTGCGCGTTCTTCTAAGATAAAATCTAATGTTAAATCAGATTGTGTGATGTTTCCGCTTGTATCTCCATAAGCACGAACTCTAAGCTCGTTTATGTAATTTACTGCAGTAGCTAAGCTTCCGCCACCACCTCTTAATACAGCCTCTGCATACATCAGGTAAACATCTGCAAGACGAAACATTGGGAAGTCGGTATCCGGATGGTTGTCTGGGTCAGACCCGGGGTTACCGTTAACATCTACATTTTTATATTTTACAATCGCATAACCGTCTGTAAATCTCGAGATATTTTCTATTTCTTTAGTTTGGCCATCTGTATGGAAAGAAGCTCTAGAATCTGGAGAATTTGCTTCGCCAGGGAATAACTCTACAAACTCCGGAGTTGTTCTAATTCCGGCCCATCCACCATTAATGCCAAACTCTGCAGGATCCATACTACCACCTACCGGAGCATGAACAAAGAATGTCATTCCTCCAAATGATTGCGTGTTTAAACCATCAAAAGGAATAGTAAATATAAACTCGTTTTGAGCTCCGTTACTATCATTATCAGCTAAGAATAAATGCTGATATGGTACATTTGCAATACTGTACCCTGCATTAATTATTTGGTTGCAGTATGTAATACAATCTGCATAGCGCGGAGTACCGGTGTACACTTCTGCATTTAAGTAAAGTTTAGCTAAAAGCGCCCATACAGCTCCACGGTCTGCTCTACCATATTCGTTTTGTCTGGCAGCAACAATTTCATCTTCTATATCTAAAAGCTCAGACTCTATAAAGCTAAATAATTCTGCTCGCTCAATTTGAGGAGGTAAGAATGCACCAATCGGGTCATTCTCGGTAACAAATGGAGGGTTTCCATATAAATCCATTAAGTGCCAGTAGCTAAGTGCTCTCATAAAACGAGCTTCTGCTCTGTACTCTTGTATGGAGTTTCTTAAATCGCCAGATACACCTCTTTCATCTAATTTAGCATCTGTTGTTTGACGAAGAAACTCGTTGGTTAATGATACCTGATAAAGTAAACGAGTGTACATAGTACGAATAAACTCGTTACCTGATGTCCAAACTTGACCGTGAAGGTCTTTTATAGTACCATCATTCCAACCAATTAGGGCTTCGTCTGTTGTTAACTCTTGCATTTTCCAGTACAGGCGCAAGTAGTTAGAAAACCCTTCGTCTAACCCGGCTAAATCTGGGTCTCCGGCAGGCCCCTCTTGTCCGCTTAACGAAATTCCGGCGTAAATTTTTGCCAAGAATGCTCGGTAAGCGCTTGGGTCATCAAAAGCAGAAGCCGATGTTAGCCTATCGTCTTCCGGCTCAAGGTCTAATTCTTTCTCACATGAAACAAAAACTGCTGCAGAGAGAAACAGGATTAGATATGTTTTTAGTTTGCTAAACATAATATTGTGTTTTAAACTTTTCATAATTAATAGGTAAGATTAATGCCAAGCACAAATGTTCTAGGTCTTGGATAAAAATTATTGTCTATACCACTTGGAATTTCCGGGTCTAAACCTTCGTAATCTGAAATGGTAAATATGTTTGTTGCTGTAAGCGATAAACGAAGATCTATTTTTTCTCCAGGAACCAAGTAACCTAAAGAAGCGTTATCTAATCTAACAAAATCTGCTCTTCTAATATAATAATCTGAGAACAATTGGTTAGACTGGAATCCGCTATCTAGTAAGTTAGTGCTTGCATTGGCATAATAATTACCCGGTGTATTGGTAACCGCTTCTACGTAGCCGGTGTTAGATTGTACGTTGTTGTAGTTATAATTGCCAAAGCTACCTCTAAATGTAAAGCTAAAATCTAAGTTTTTATAGCTTAAGTTAGATGTTAACCCAATAAAAGCATCTGGAGTTGCTTTTTTGTATGGCACTCTATCTGCTTCTGTAATCTGGTTGTCTCCGTTAACATCTGCATAAGCACCTTCTATTGGGTTTCCTGCTTGGTCATAAACTTGTCTGAACACAAAGAAAGTAGAAGGGTCGTAACCTTCTTTCCAGATTTGAATGGTGTTACCTACACCGCCAGATATCCCTCCTTGCGGAATAAAGAAATCCGGGTCGTTACCAAGAGAAATTTTAGTAATTTCTCTGTCTTGGAAAGTAACATTAAAGCCTAAATCCCAAGAAAAATCATCGGTATCAAATAGTACACCGTTTAAATCTATTTCTAAACCTTTACTGGTTGTTTGTCCTACGTTTGTAGTTAATAAATCTGAAAGGTTAGAACCTGCCGGTGTTGGGATAGTTGCTAAAAGGTCTTGGGTCTCTCTGTAATAAGCATCTATTGTACCGCTTATACGATTGTTAAATAAACCAAAGTCTATACCGGCATTGTATTGTGTTGTTTCTTCCCATTTTAAATTTTCATCAAATTCTTCAGGACGTAATGTATTTACGAATTCGTTACCAAATTGAACTCTTGCAGAGTTTTCACTTGGGCTGTAAATTCCTAAATAACCATAATTAGCTCCAATTTCTTGTTGCCCCGTAATACCCCAACCTGCACGTAGTTTAAGGTTAGATATAGTTTTAGAGTCTCTTAAGAAATCTTCATTACTAACTTTCCATCCGATTGATGCTGCAGGGAAACTACCCCAACGGTTATCTTCAGAAAAACGAGAAGAGCCATCACGTCTGTAACTTGCAGAAATCAGGTATTTGTCTGCAATGTCAAAGCTTACTCTTGCAAAGTAAGACTCTAACGCGTTACGGTTTACGGTTCTTGGGATGATAATTTGATTGCCGTTTACCGTAACTTCTCTATCAGATAGCACAAAGAACTCTTGGAAAGAGTGTCCGGCTGTTATATCGTAAGAGATATCTACGCTCTCAATTTCGTTTTTATAGTTAAAATAAAAGTCTAATAGCTTGTTTCTGTTCAGCCCTGAATAAAAGTTTCTAGTTTCTGTTGTACTAGTAACTACAGCAGATTTTAAATCAATATATTGTTTACCTCTTAATTCAGAGTAGTCTATACCGGCATTTAAGTTAAAACGTAATTCCGGTAAAAAGTGAAATCTGTAATCTATATTTAAGTTTGTAATATTTCGCTTGTTACGCGCTCTATTATCAAATTGTTCTAATAATGCTACAGGGTTTCTGGGTGCATTAACTTCAATTTGGTCACCGTTTCTAAACTCAAAATAACCTCCAAATGGGCTATCAGGATCATAAACAGGTTGAGTAGGGTCAAAACTAACGGCAGCACCAATAGCACCTTGGTTAGCATAAACATTATCGTCCATTATACCCTTGGTAGATAGCGTAAGTTTTAACTTATTATCAAAAAGCTTTTGAATCAAGTTAATGTTTACGGCATTACGTTCGTAAAGATCTGTTTTTAAAATACCTGTTTGTGATGTATGATTTAAGTTTACTCTGTAGTTAAAGTTCTCAAATCCTTGAGAGAAGGTAACATTGTGTATTGCTCCAACGGCATGTTGGTAAATTTTATTTTGCCAGTTGGTACGGGCAGTACCCAATAAACTTGGATCGGTTCCCGGAGTGCTTTCTACAACATTTCTAAACTGATCAGGATTTAAAACAGATACAGTTTCTGTAACTTCACCAATAGAAGCTTTTAAATCGTATTCTACTTGAAAAGGAGCACCGTCTTTACCTTTTTTGGTTGTAATTAAAATTACACCGTTAGATGCTCTCGATCCGTATATTGCAGTTGCAGATGCATCTTTTAAAACAACAAAATCTTCAATTTCGTTAGGGTTAATAGCATTAAGCTGGTTTCTAACACCTTGAACACCTCGTTGATCTAACGGAATACCATCTACTACAATAAGCGGGTCGTTACTGGCAGAAATAGAGGCTCCACCTCTAATTCTAATTTCTGCACCACCACCGGGTTGACCACCGCCAGAGGTTATTCTAACACCGGCAGATTTACCGGAAAGTAATGCTTCCGGAGAAACAATAGCTCCTTTGTTAAACTCTTCAGAATCAATTTTTTGCACCGCTCCTGTTGCGTCTTGCTTGGTAGTACTACCATATCCAATAACAACAACCTCATCTAGTTTAGCCCTATCTTCTTGCATACTTACATTAAGTGTAGAGCCGGTAACGGTAACTTCTAGAGTTTTAAAACCTATGTAAGAGAACACTAATACATCTCCTTGATTGGCTTCAATTTGATAATTACCGTCAAAATCAGAAGTTGTACCAGTTGTGGTTCCCTTAACAACAATATTTACTCCGGGCAAAGGGGTATTTGTGCCTTGCTCGGTTACTACACCACTAACAGTTTGAGCTACCATTCCTAACGGAATACATAGCGTCAAAATTAGGATGTACTTTCGTAATTTTTCCATACGTTACAATTAATTTTGTTAGCTAATTTTTGCGTTATATTTTTACTTCTCACAGTTAAAAGTATGTAAATTTAATGTTAAAATAAGGCTAACCTTATTAACTATAGTTATGAAAACGTTTTCGAAAAGCTATGAAAACGTTTTCGTGTTAATAACTTTTTAAACCTGATAAATTTGTAATTTAGAACCCGAAAGATTACCATATTGTTAGTAAACGCTATGGTTTATTGATAGATTATCAATTATATATTAATGAGAAAGAAAATTACCCTTAAGCAAATAGCTAAAGAATTAGATGTTTCTGTTTCTACCGTTTCAAAAGCGTTACGAAACAGTAAAGAAATCAGTAAAGATACCAGAGAAAAGATACAAGCTTTTGCAAAACTCTACAACTACAAGCCCAATAATATTGCCATTAGTTTAAAGAATAAACGAACCAAAAACATTGGCGTTATTATTCCTGAAATTGTACACCACTTTTTCACCACTGTAATTACCGGAATAGAGCGTGAAGCTAATGCCAGAGGATACAATGTAATTGTTTGCCTATCTGATGAATCTTTTGATAAAGAGGTGGTAAATATGGAGATGTTAGCCAATGGTAGTATAGACGGGTTTATTATATCGCTCTCTAAAGAAACCCAAGCCAAAAAAGACTTTCATCATCTAACCGAAGTTATAGACCAAGGAATGCCGTTGGTAATGTTTGATAGAGTTTCTGATGATATTTATTGTGATAAAGTTATAATAGATGACGCGCAAGGAGCTTACGAAGCCGTAAACCATTTAATTAAAACCGGATGTAAAAAAATAGCACTCATTACAACGGTAGATTATGTGAGTGTAGGAATGCTTAGAACCTTAGGTTATATGAAAGCACTACAAGATGCCGGAATAGAAGTAAACGAAGATTTGATTTTAAAAATAGAAGATATAGAAAACTGCGAGAAAGCTATAGCCGAACTATTTAATAATCAAAAATTCGATGCTGTTTTTGCAGTAAATGAGCTTTTTGCAGTTACAGGGATGAAAATTGCTCAAAAAAGAGGCTTCTCTATACCAGACGATATTTCGTTTATAGGATTTACAGACGGTATACTCTCTAAACATGCTACACCAACGTTAACCACAGTAGCACAACATGGTATAGAAATGGGTGAAATTGCAGCTAAAATGTTAATAGATAAACTAGAAGAACGTGTAGATGAAGACGCTTGTTTTGTAGAGATTATTAAGACTTCGTTAATAGAACGAGAGTCTACAAAAAAACTTTGATTTTGTTGTTCAAATAAAAAAAATACTATCTTTACCCCAATCAAAACTTATATTTTTACTTCTCACCCGTGTAAGTTTTGATAAGTACAGCGCTTATCAAAATAGTATTAATCTAAACATACTATTATGAAAAAGCGAACACTGGGTTTCTGGGAAATTTGGAACATGAGTTTCGGTTTCTTAGGAATTCAAATGGGTTTTGCTCTCCAAAATGCCAACGTTAGTAGAATTTTTCAAACCTTAGGAGCAGAAATAGACGATATTCCTATTTTATGGGTTGCTGCACCACTAACAGGGTTAATTGTTCAACCTATTGTAGGGTATTTTAGTGATAGAACCTGGCACAAAACCTTAGGACGTCGTAGACCTTATTTTTTAGTAGGAGCAATTTTAGCCTCTGCAGCCTTGTTTGTAATGCCAAACTCTCCAACACTTTGGTTTGCAGCCGGAATGTTATGGATAATGGATGCCTCTATAAATATCTCTATGGAGCCTTTTAGAGCTTTTGTGGGAGATAATTTACCAGACCACCAGCGAACCAAAGGTTTTGCAATGCAAAGTTTTTTTATAGGTATTGGGGCATATGTAGCTTCTAAATTGCCATTAATTTTAACATATTTTGGAGTAGCCAATACAGCTCCGGAAGGCGTAATCCCAGACTCTGTTAAATACTCATTTTATATTGGAGGTATAGCCTTTTTTACAGCTGTACTCTGGACAGTTATCAGGTCTAAAGAATATTCTCCGGAAGAAATGAAGGCTTTTGAAGCCGAAGAAGGAGATGAATTTAAAAAAGAAAAAAAGCCCCTAGAGTGGTATGTTTCTAATGGAAAAAATCACATTAAAAAAGGAGTAATCACGTTACTCATTTCTGCAATTTCTACGTATTTGGTTTACCACTTTAACCTAAAAAAAGATTTATATGTATTAACTGTTGGGTTAGTTGGTTTAGGAGGACTTGCAATGCTTATATCTGGGCTATTGCAACGCAAAGAAAACATAAAAAATGGTTTTGTAATCATTGTTAACGATTTTCAGTCTATGCCAAAAGTTATGAAACAGCTGGCATGGGTACAATTTTTCTCTTGGTTTGCACTATTCTCTATGTGGATATATACCACCGGAGCCGTAACAGAACATATTTATAACACAACCGATACAACTTCTGTTGCTTATAATACTGGAGCAAATCAAGTTGGAGAAATGTTTGCAAACTATAACATTATAGCTGCTTTAGTTGCTTTTTTATTACCGGTTTTAGCAAAAAAAACCAGTAGAAAGTTTACCCACTTTTTAGCCTTAGTAGCCGGAGGCTTCGGATTGCTCTCTATTTACTTTATAAAAACACCGGGTGTTTTAACATTAGAGTGGTTACCAATGATTGGTGTAGGTATTGCTTGGGCAAGTATTCTATCAATTCCGTATGCAATGCTATCAGGCTCTTTACCGGCTTCAAAAATGGGATATTACATGGGGGTATTTAATTTCTTTATTGTAATTCCGCAATTAGTAGCAGCATCTATACTAGGCTTTTTAGTAGCAAAGTTTTTTAACAACCAACCGGTATATGCTTTAGTAATAGGAGGAGTTTCGATGATCCTTGCCGGAGTATTATCGTTAACAGTAGATGATAAAGCCACAATAGAAATAAATGAATAGTAAAGGATTTATATTTGATTTAGATGGTGTAATTGTAGATACTGCCAAGTATCATTTTCTAGCCTGGAAAAAATTGGCTAACAGCATTGGAATTGATTTTACCGAAGCACAAAACGAACAATTAAAAGGAGTAAGCAGGGTAGCATCTTTAAAAAAAATACTTGCCTGGGGAAACAAAGAAGTATCAGAAGATAAGTTTATGGAACTCATGGCACTTAAAAACAACGATTACCTGAGTTTTATAGACAAAATGACTCAAAAAGAGGTGTTGCCAAATGTTATACAAACACTTACGTATTTAAAAAAACAAAAACAACCTATTGCTTTAGGCTCTGCGAGTAAGAATGCTAAAACTATTTTAAGAAAAGTAGATTTGTTAGTTTTTTTTGAAGCAATAGTTGATGGAAATGAAGTAGAGAAAGCAAAACCAAATCCTGAAGTATTTTTAAAAGCTGCTAAATTATTACAATTACCTCCGGAGCAATGCGTAGTTTTTGAAGATTCTGTTGCCGGAATTCAGGCAGCCAATACTGCTAACATGATTTCTATTGGGATTGGCAATAAAGAAATTTTAAAACAAGCAGATTACGTTTTTGAAAACTTTACAGAGATAACACCAGAATTTTTAGACCAAATCATAAAACATCCCCCAAAAAAACAACTAATAAAATAAGTATTGAAGAAGCAGATTAATGTAAACTGATTAGTAAAAAGATGAATCAAGATTATATCATACCAAACGAGTGGTCTATTATAGAAGAAGGTTTCGATGCGTCTAAAGTTAAAGCCTCAGAGAGTTTGTTTAGCTTAGGAAACGGAGCAATGGGGCAGAGAGCTAATTTTGAGGAGCACTATTCCGGACCAACTTTTCAAGGAAGTTACATTGCAGGAGTTTACTACCCCGATAAAACACGTGTAGGCTGGTGGAAAAACGGATACCCAGAATACTTTGCTAAAGTGTTAAATGCACCAAATTGGATTGGGATTAACGTATTTGTAAACAACGTTCAATTAGACTTGCATACTTGCAAAGAGATAAAAAATTTTAAAAGAGAACTAAACATGAAAGAAGGATGGTTGTTACGTACTTTTACGGCAACCCTTCCGAACGATGTTACCGTAGCAGTTAGCGCTAAACGCTTTCTGAGTTTAGATATAGATGAGGTTGGTGCAATACAGTACCAGATTACACCTTTAAATACAGCTGCCCAAATTACCTTTAAACCTTATTTAGACGGAGGTATTAAAAATGAAGATAGTAATTGGGATGATAAGTTTTGGGAAACACTAAAAATTTCTCAGCAAGACAACATGGCATTTATAATTTCTCGAACCATGAAAACAGATTTTCATGTGTGTACGGGAATGCTAACAAATGTTTATATAGATGGGGTACAACAACCCCAAGTAAAACAACACGAAACAATAGATGAGCGTATAGTTTTTGAGTACAGCTACAATATTAAAGCTAACCAAACTGTTAGCTTAGTTAAGTTTGGAGGATACACAGTATCACTAAACCACCCAAAAGATAAGTTGCTGCAAGCTTCAACCAAAGTGCTACAAAAAGCTGCTGCAATTGGCTTTAATAAACTGTTGCAAATGCAAAAAGAAGCTTGGTGCAAGATTTGGGATATGGCAGATATTACTATCTCCGGCGATGTAAAAGCACAACAAGGCATTAGGTTTAATATATATCAGCTTAATCAAACCTACTTAGGTAAAGATGCAAGATTAAACATTGGTCCAAAAGGGTTTACCGGCGAAAAATATGGCGGTAGCACCTACTGGGATACAGAAGCATATTGCCTACCATTTTATATGGCAACAAAAGACCAACAAGTTGCCAGAAATCTATTAACGTATAGGTATAATCATTTAGAAAAAGCCATAGAAAATGCAGAGAAACTGGGCTTTTCTAACGGAGCTGCATTATACCCAATGGTAACTATGAATGGCGAAGAATGCCATAATGAATGGGAGATTACTTTCGAAGAAATTCACAGAAACGGAGCTATTGCATATGCAATTTACAATTACCATAGGTATACAGGAGACTACAGTTATATACCCGAAAAAGGGCTTGAAGTATTAATAGGTATAGCTCGTTTTTGGCATCAACGCGTTAATTTTTCTGAAGAAAAACAACAGTATGTAATTTTAGGAGTTACCGGCCCTAATGAGTATGAAAACAATGTAAATAATAATTGGTATACAAATTACATAGCACGCTGGTGCATAGAATATGCTTTAGAGAACATACAAAAAGTTAAAGAAGAATATCCAACAGATTACGCCCGAGTAATTAATAAAGTAAAACTCTCTGAAACAGAAATGCAAAACTGGAAAGAGGTAGCCAATAACATCTATTTTCCGTATTCAGAGAAGCATCAGGTTTTCTTGCAGCAAGATGGTTTTTTAGATAAAGAAATGACAACCGTTGCCGATTTACCTCAATCAGAAAGACCTATTAACCAAAAATGGAGTTGGGACAGAATTTTGCGCTCACCATACATTAAACAAGCTGATGTTTTACAAGGATTTTACTTCTTTGAAGATCATTTTACAACTCCGGAGATAGAACGTCATTTTGATTTTTACGAACCTTTTACAGTTCACGAAAGCTCACTTTCACCATGTGTTCATAGCATATTGGCAGCCAAACTTAGAAGAATGGACCAAGCCTATACTTTTTATTTAAGAACATCTAGGTTAGATTTAGATGATTATAATAAAGAAGTTCACGAAGGCTTACACATTACCTCTATGGCAGGAACTTGGATGAGTATTGTAGAAGGGTTTGGAGGCATGAGAGTTAAAAACAATACATTAAGTTTTACGCCACAAATACCGGAGCAATGGGAGGCATATTCGTTTAAAGTAAACTTTAGAAACCAGATTTTAAAAGTAAAAGTTTGTAAAAACGACACTAAGTTTGAGTTAGAAGGAACCACACCGTTACAACTTGAAGTAAACGGAAAGTTAATTACAATAGAACCTAACAATTTGGTTACGGTATAAAACACAAAATACTTAGGTAATGAAAAGGATAGTTTTAGTATTACTAATTATTAATAGCTTCTTTTTAGAAGCTCAAATAAGTAAGGTAGAGCCCCCATTTTGGTGGAGCAACATGAAAAACCCCGAACTTCAATTACTATTCTACGGAGATAATATTGCTCAATACGAGCTAGAGTTTCCATCAGAAATTAAAGTAGTTAATGTTCGTAAAACCGAGAATCCAAACTACCTTTTCGTTACTATAAATATTCAAAATGTTTCGCCAAAAAACGTTGCCATAAAGGTTAAAGATAATGGTAAAACAATACAGAATCTGTCTTACGAACTCAAAAAAAGAAGAGAAGGCTCTGCGCTCAGAAAAGGGTTTGATTCTAGTGATGTAATCTATTTGCTAATGCCCGATAGGTTTGCCAATGGCAATCCGGATAATGACAGTACAGATGATACTGCTGAAAAAGCAAATAGAGAATTTAATGGAGGAAGACACGGAGGAGACATTCAAGGTATAATTAATCACTTAGATTACATTAAAGAACTTGGTGCAACAGCCATTTGGAGCACTCCAATGTTAGAAGATAACGAACCTACATATTCATATCATACCTATGCACAAAGCGATTTATATAAAATAGATCCTCGTTATGGTACTAATGAAGATTATAAGCGCTTGGCAGCAGAAATGCATAAACGTGATATGAAACTTATAATGGACTATGTTACCAATCATTGGGGGAGCAAACACTGGATGATTAAAGATTTGCCTACCAAAGATTGGATTCATTATTGGGAAAATGGCGAAAACGGTTTTCAGCGTAGTAATTACAGAATGACAACCCAGTTTGATGCTAATGCCTCTAAACATGATTCAGAAGCATGTATGAATGGTTGGTTTGATACTACCATGCCAGACATGAACCAAAGCAACCCTTTACTACTTAAATACATTACACAAAACGCTATTTGGTGGATTGAATATGCCAATTTAGATGGGTTTAGAGTAGACACCTATTCGTATAACGATAAAGAAGCAATTGCAAAATGGACTAAAGCAATTATGGACGAATATCCAAACTTTAATATAGTAGGTGAAGTTTGGATGCACAACCAAGCCCAAATTGCGTATTGGCAAAAAGACAGTAAAATTGGTGCTATAGACAGCTATAACTCATATCTGCCAAGTGTTATGGATTTTACCCTGCACGATGCTATAATGGTAATGTTTAATGAAGATGAGCAAGGATGGGATAAAGGTATGGTTAGAGCCTATGAAAACTTTGTAAACGATTTTCTTTATCCGGATATTAATAACATTTTAGTTTTTGCCGGAAATCACGATACCAACAGAATTAATGAAATTTACAAGGGCGACTTTAACAAGTACAAAATGGTAATTACATTAATTACAACTGTTAGAGGAATACCCCAATTTTATTATGGAGATGAGATTGGTATGATGGGAAACAGAGACAAAAAAGGAGATGGAGATATACGACGTGATTTCCCTGGAGGCTGGCCTGGCGATACTAATAATGCTTTTACAGAAACCGGTCGTACCGCATTACAAAACCAATATTTTAATTTCACAAAAAAACTGTTTAACTGGCGAAAAAACAAAAAAGTAATACATACGGGTAAAACCATGCAATTTGTACCACACAATAACGTGTATGTTTACTATAGGTACAATGATTCAGATAGGGTTATGGTAATTATTAATAACAACCCAAAAGACCAAGAAATTAAATTAGATAGGTTTACCGAAATGCTGAAAGATGCTAAAAGTGGCTACGAGGTTATTACAGATAAAACAATAAGCTTGCAGCAAAAACTAAAAATACCCGGAAAATCATCTATGATAATAGAAATTAACTAAACCAAAACACATCAGCCATCATGAAAAAAATAGCCTCCCTTATTTTCATTTTTTTGCTAATTGGATGTCAGTCTAAAAAAAGCAATTGGCAGCCATCTGTAATAAAAGGGATGGCAACCCCCATTTACTTAAAGCAGCAACAAGACACCATTTTCTTGTCTGATTATTTTTTAGATACATCTGTTATAGATTCTGTAAAAACGCATAAATCAAGTTCTGTTAAACTTATAAGCGAAAATAAAAAAGCAGTAATTAAGGTTTCTAAAACTACACCAGATGTAACCAATTTGCGAGTATATACTAATGGTGTTGCAAACGATATTCCTGTTTTTAAAAGCAATAAAAAACAAGTAACTATTGCTATTCCGGATAGCAGCAAACAATACAAAACCGTTAAGGTTAAAGGAGAGTTTAGCAATTGGCAATTACTACCGCTAACTTTTAAAGATAGTGTTTGGGAGTACTCTACTTATGTTTATCCCGGTAACCATCAGTATGTAGTAGAAATAGACGGTATAGAACAACCCGATCCTACCAACGCTAACCAAGTTAGTAATGGTATGGGAGGTATAAATTCGGTTTTAGCTATAGAAACATACCAAGATAGCGTTCCTTTTGTAAGCACAAGTACTTTTACAGAGAAAGCATTTACACTTACAAGTACCAACCCTATTAACACGGCATTAGTATATTCAGATAATGTTTTAGTTGATTCTTTTTTTGATGAAAACGGAACAACGTCTATAACTATTAACATACCCAATAACACTGCTAAACGTTCCCATATACGAGTTTATACAGCCAATAAATTTGGTAGAGGGAACGATGTTTTAATTCCTCTGGAAGAAGGGAAAATAATTACCGATGCTACCAAGCTTACACGTACAGATTTTCATACCCAAGTAATGTACTTTTTAATGGTAGATAGGTTTAAAGACGGGAACCCTTCAAACACAAAAAAAGTGCAAAATGATAGCATTCATCCCAAAGCTAATTATTATGGTGGTGATTTAGAGGGAGTGCTATTAAAAATTAAAGAAGGATACTTCACAGAACTCGGTATAAATACCATTTGGCTATCTCCTATTACTCAGAACCCTGAAGGAGCTTACGGCTTATGGCCGGATCCGTTAACAAAATTTTCGGGGTATCATGGTTATTGGCCCATTAGCAATACTAAAATAGACTACAGATTTGGTAATGAGGATGTGTTTAGAGAGTTAATACAAGAAGCACATAAGCGTAATATTAATGTAATTTTAGATTATGTAGCTAACCATGTTCATGAAGAGCATCCTTTATACAAAAAACATCCTGAATGGGCTACCAATTTATACCTTCCGGATGGTACATTAAATACAGAAAAGTGGGATGAACATAGGCTAACCACTTGGTTTGATACCTTTATGCCAACGTTAGATTTTAGTAAACCCGAAGTGGTTGAGAAAATGACAGACTCTGCAGCTTATTGGGTTACTAATTACAATTTAGATGGGTTTAGGCATGATGCTACAAAACACATTCAACTTGAATTTTGGAGAACGCTCACCAAAAAAATTAAACAACGCACCAATAGGCCTATTTTTCAAATAGGAGAAACCTACGGAAGTCCGGACCTGATTAGAAGTTATGTAAACACCGGTATGCTCGATGCTCAGTTTGATTTTAATTTATATGATGCAGCTGTACAGGCCTTTGCAAAAAACGAAACAGGGTTTCAGCACTTGGCTGCCACCTTACAAAAATCATTACAATATTATGGCTATCATCATTTAATGGGTAATATATCGGGTAATCAAGACAGAGCAAGATTTATAAGTTACGCCTCGGGGGATGTTAGGTTTGATGAAGACGCAAAAAAAGCAGGCTGGACACGTAAGATTGGTATGAGCGACACCACTGCCTACAATAAATTAGCAATGTTACAAGCCTTTAATATGGCTATTCCGGGAATTCCGTGCATTTACTATGGTGATGAGTATGGTAGTATTGGTGGGAACGACCCCGACAACAGAAAAATGATGCGCTTTACAGGGCTTAATAAGCACGAGCAACAATTAAAGCAGAAAGTTGCAAACCTTGTAAAAACACGACGTAATTCGATGGCGCTGCAGTATGGTTCAACTAAAATAGTAGAAGCTTCAGATAAAGCATTAATTATAAAAAGAACCTATTTTAATGAACAAGCAACGCTTATTATTAACACATCTGACAAGGAGTTAATTTTTGAAGGCGTTACTGTAAAACCAAATGACTTTGAACTTGTTATAAAAAAATAAACTAAGCACAACCAAAAACAACACACTATGAAAAAACTATGCGTACTATTGGCTGTTTTACTATCGTTTTCATGTAAAGAGCAAGAAAAAAAAGTTGCTAAGGAAACCGCACAAGCCATAGAGCCTGTTTCTAATAGTATGATGGAAACAGCAGTAATTTACGAAGCAAATATTAGGCAGTATTCCCCCGAAGGTACTTTTGATGCTTTCACAAAAGATATCCCTCAACTTAAAGAGTTAGGAGTAAAGGTAATATGGCTTATGCCAATTTTTCCAATTTCAGAAACTAATAGAAAAGCTAAAGGCGATTTAATGGTAGAAGATATAGAAGATCCGGAAGAAAGAAAAAAATACCTTGGCAGTTATTATGCTGTATCAGATTTTACTAAAATAAACCCCGAATTTGGCACAATAGAAGATTTTAGAGAGCTTATTAAAACCGCTCACGAAAATGGCATATATGTAATTTTAGATTGGGTGCCAAACCATACCGGATGGGACCACAAATGGATAACTACCAATCCGGAATTTTATACTAAAAACGAAGAAGGAGAAATTATACACCCGGAAGGAACGGATTGGACAGACGTAGCCGATTTAAATTACGATAATAAAGAGCTTAGAAAGGCTATGATTGCAGATATGATGTACTGGATTACAGAAGAAAATGTAGATGGTTTTAGATGTGATGTGGCAGGCTCAGTACCGTTAGATTTCTGGGAAGAAGCAATCCCGCAACTACGCGAAAAAAAGTCGTTATTTATGCTAGCAGAAGCATGGGAGCCAGAATTACTAAAAGGTAATTTATTTGATATGGCTTATGCTTGGGAAGGACACCATATAATGAACGAAATAGCACAAGGAAAGAAAACAGTAGCTGAGTGGGATACTTATATGCAAAAAATGAGTGAGCAATATGAAGCCGATGATATTTTAATGAATTTTATAACCAACCACGATGAAAATTCATGGAACGGTACAGTTTATGAGCGCATGGGAGAAGCAGCTCAAGCCATGCAAGCCTTAACATATTTAACTCCAGGAATGCCTTTAATTTATTCCGGACAGGAATATGATATGCAGCACAGGCTTAAATTTTTTGAAAAAGACAGTATTCCAAAAACCAAAGGTAAAATGTGGCCGCTATTAGTTAAACTGGGAGCTTTAAAAAATAACAATCCGGCTTTAAATGGTGGTAAAAATAAGGCTTCTTACAACAGAATTGAAACTAATAATGACGAGGCTATTTTAGCTTTCACAAGAAGTAAAAACAACCATACAGTAATGTATCTTGCCAATTTTTCTAAAGATACTGTGTTAGCAAAAGTAAATACCACGGGAGCTTTTACAGACTACTTGTCGGATGAAAAAATAGAATTAAATCCTGATTTTCAAATAAAACTTTCACCGTGGGACTATAAAATCTTAATAAAACAATAAACACAAAAAAAGGCTTCAAGTTCACGCTTGAAGCCTTTTTTAAGTTATGGTATATGCTACATTATTCAGACTTCACTTTGCCGTAAACCATGCTGGCTAATATACCCATCACTAAAAAGTAAATAATATAAATTACTGCATTTAAAAGAGTACCGGTTAAGGTTAAAATATTTGCTGTAGCAAAATCTATTAACCCTTCTCCTACACCAGACAGAAGACCGAGCCAAAGACCAAATTGAGCACCTTGTGAAGCACTGTGCATTCCTCTGGCCCATTTAGAATAAATAATGCAAAAAATAAAAGCTAAAATTAAGCAGCCCAGTGTTAAGTGAACAAAATCTGGCGTTTCTTTCATTACACCAGAAGCAGAACCCAGATGGTCCATCATTAGGGATTCACCTAAAATACCCCAAAGCAAATAACCTCCAAAAAACGCCCATAACCCTGTTACAAGCGTTGCAATAATGTTAGTTTTAGAAAACATTTGTAAAGTTTTAATTGGTTAATAGTTTTACTAATATAATGAAATAGAGCATATTAACATGTATAATATTACAAGCAGAATCAATTTAAATTTAAAATGTAGCCTTAATTAACATTACATAAAACACTATTTTTGAGCCTTAAAAAGTAAAAAGGTTATGAGTAAGTTTAAACTTTACTGCTTGGCTTTTTTATTATTAATTAGTTGCAACAAAATGAAAAATAAAACCATTAGTATTGGTCACCGTGGAGCAAAAGGGCATTTTGCAGAAAACACTATACAATCTATAGAGAAAGCCATAGAACTTGGAGCACAAATGGTAGAATTTGATGTCCATAAATGTAGTAGTGGAGAAATTGTACTTATGCACGACACCACATTAAATAGAACCACTAATGGTAAAGGAAAAATATCTGACTATACGTATAAACAGCTCACTCAATATAAAGTAGCAGGGGAATATGCTATTCCAACCCTCCAAGATGTACTAAACACAGTTAAAAAGAAAGTTGCGTTAAATATTGAGCTAAAAGGAAAAAGTACGGCGAGCAATGTTTCGTTTATTTTAAACAGATATATACAAAAAACCCCCTATGCTCCCGATGATTTTTTGGTTTCGAGTTTTAATTGGGAAGAGTTAAAGAAATTTAAACTTTTAAGTCCGCAAATACCTGTTGCTGTTTTAACAGAAAGCAATCCGGAAGAAGCTATTTTATTTGCAAAAGAAATTAACGCTGTTGCAATTCATATAGACTATAATTTACTTTCAGAACTAATATTAAAAAAAATGCACCAGGAAGGATTTAAAGTGCATGTTTTTACAGTAAACAAGCCCAAAGATATTGCAAGATTTAAAGAGTGGGGAGTAGATGGAATAATAACAGACTATCCGGAACGTGTTCATGAAAACTAATGTTTTAATAGTAGGTGGTGGTGCTGCCGGTTTTTTTGCAGCAATCAATATTGCAGAGTTAAATCCAAATCTTACTGTAACCATTGTAGAAAAAAGTAAAAATGTACTACAAAAGGTAAAAGTTTCAGGTGGGGGCAGATGTAACGTTACCCATGCAGAATTCAACCCTAAAGAGCTGGCAAAAAATTATCCGAGAGGAGAAAAAGAACTCATTGGTCCGTTTCATCAGTTTTGTAGCGGAGACACTATGGCTTGGTTTCAAGATAGAGGAGTGCCTTTAAAAATTGAGGAAGATGGGCGAGTTTTTCCTAAGTCAAATAATTCGCAGAGTATTATAGATTGTTTTATTGATTTGGTTAATAAACACAAAATAACATTACTAACTAAAGAAGGTGTAACAGCATTACAGCAAAATCCGGAAGGTATTTGGGAAGTTACAACAACAACTAAAACCATTTATGCAAATTCTGTTGTAATTGCAACAGGGAGTAGTGATAAAATCTGGAATATGTTGGCTAAATTAGGTCATACGATAGTAAATCCGGTCCCATCGCTTTTTACATTCAATATAAAAGACAATCGTATAAAAAACTTAGCAGGAATAGCAGTTAATGCAACAGCACAAATAAAACAAAGTAAATTATTTGCTCAAGGAGCAGTTTTAATAACGCACTGGGGGTTAAGCGGTCCGGCAATACTAAAACTATCTGCATGGGGAGCAAGAGAGTTAAATGCCAAAAAGTACAACTTTACTTTGGTAGTTAATTGGTTAAACGATACTGGTACGTATGAAGCCGAAGAAATTTTAATTTCATTAAAACAAAAAACACCCGGTAAAACAATTTATGCTAACAATGCTTTTTTAATTCCAAAACGTTTGTGGCAATCTTTAGTTAATGCAGCAGCTATACCGGAAACACTAACATGGGCAGAAATAAGTAAAAAACAAATAAGAATCTTAGCCAATCAATTAACTCAATGCGAATTTAACGTTACCGGAAAAAGTACATTTAAAGAAGAGTTTGTAACTGCCGGAGGTGTTAGCTTAAAAGAAGTTGACTTTAAAACATTTAAAAGTAAGCTTTTTGATTCGTTGTACTTTGCCGGAGAAGTGTTAGATATAGATGCAATTACCGGCGGATTTAACTTTCAAAACGCATGGACAGGTGCTTACTTAGCAGCTAAAGCTATTGCTGTTAATTCAGTTTCCAAATCATAAAATTTAAAACTGTTGCAAATAGCACCCAAGCTAAATAAGGATACAATAAATAAGCAGCAACTTTACTAACCACTTTAAACCATTTAATGGTTAATACAATTAGCAATACGAGAGCTACTATTATAATTAGTGCCCAAAACGGTGCTTTAAAGCCAAAAAACACTATGCTCCACATTGCATTAAAAAGCAACTGAAACCCAAAATGATATAATGCTGTTTTAACCCAAATATGGTAAAACCCTTTACTCCACACCAATCCGGCTGCAACTCCCATTAAAATATAAAGTACTGTCCAAACCGGACCAAAAATCCAATTAGGCGGATTAAAAGAGGGTTTATTTAAAGCAACATACCAATCAGAAACTGAGCTTTGTGTTGCATAGCCAGACATATAGCCAACAGCTAAACAAACTAAAACGGCGATACCTATATGCTTTACTTTTTTGGTCAAGAAAGATTATTTAGGTTTACCACTAAAGTAATAATTTATTTAATTGTAAGGTTTACTGCCTGATATAGAAGTATATTTGCAAAAAAGTTTTTTATGCAAGAAAACGATTTTTTATTTGATAACATGCCCAAAGTCTTGCCTGAAGGAAAAATTACATGGCAAGCACCCAGTAACATAGCACTGGTAAAATATTGGGGAAAAAAAGAAAATCAAATACCGGCTAACCCATCAGTTAGTTTTACATTAAGCAAGAGTACAACCACTACTACAGTTAATTATAAACCTTTAGAAAAGGCTACAGATAATTTTAGTTTTGATTTATTTTTTGAAGGAGAAGAAAAACCATCTTTTAGACCTAAAATAGCGCAGTTTTTCACAAGGATATCACCCTATATACCTTTTATAAAAAACTACCATTTTACAATTCAAACCTCAAACTCTTTCCCGCATAGCAGTGGCATAGCATCATCTGCAAGTAGTATGAGTGCATTGGCACTGTGTTTAATGAGTATAGAAAAAGAGATAAATCCTGCTATAACCAATAGCTACTTTAATAAAAAAGCATCTTTTTTAGCTCGTTTAGGATCTGGCAGTGCTTGCAGAAGCGTAACAGGGCCACTTGTTGTTTGGGGCAAACACAAAGCTGTAAATAATAGTACAAATTTATATGGAGAGCCTTTGCAAAATAAAATAGATCCTATTTTTAACACTTTTCATGATACTATTTTATTGGTAGATAAAGGACAAAAAAAAGTAAGTAGTAGTGCCGGGCATAATTTAATGCATAACCATCCTTTTGCAGAGCAAAGATTTAACCAAGCACATCATAATTTAAGCAAATTATTAACTGCTTTAGAAGAAGGAGATTTACAAACATTTATTAATGTGGTAGAGTTAGAGGCACTTACCTTACACGCTATGATGATGACATCCTCTCCGTATTACATTTTAATGCATCCTAACACACTAAGTATAATTAATGCAATTTGGCAGTTTAGAGAGGCAACCCAAAGCAATATTTGCTTTACGTTAGATGCCGGAGCAAATGTTCATGTTTTATATCCTGATAATGAAAAAGATAAAATTTACCATTTCATTAAGAATGAATTAGTTGCATATTGTGAAGGGGGGCAATATATTTGCGATAAAATTGGATTGGGAGCAAAAAAATTGTAGTTTTAATCACGTTATTAGTCCCAAAAAAAAATATGAAAGGACCGCTTTTTTATTCAAAAATTCTTCTATTCGGGGAGTACGGTATTATAAAAGACTCTAAAGGGCTTTCTATACCGTATAATTTTTACAATGGAGCGCTTAAAGTAGATAATAATTTATCTGCCAAGGCAAAAGCATCTAATGAGAACTTAAAAAAGTTTGCTGATTATTTAGAAGCACTTACCAATAAACAACCCGATTTAGTTCAGTTTGATTTAAAAAAGCTAAGAGAAGATATTGCGGCCGGGATGTATTTTGATAGCTCTATACCTCAAGGATATGGAGTTGGTAGTAGTGGGGCTTTGGTTGCTGCAGTTTACGATAAGTATGCGTTTAATAAAATAACAGTTTTAGAAAATTTAACCCGTGAAAAACTCCTAAAACTTAAAAACATTTTTGGAGAAATGGAGTCGTTTTTTCACGGAAAATCTTCCGGATTAGACCCACTAAACAGTTATTTAAGCATACCAATTTTAATTAATTCTAAAGATAATATTGAGCCTACCGGAATTCCGTCTCAAAAGCAAGGCAAAGGAGCAGTGTTTTTATTAGATAGTGGTACTACAGGAGAGACCGCTCCTATGGTTCAGATATTTATGGAAAACATGAAGCACGAAGGCTTCAGACAAATGCTCAAAGATCAATTTATTAAACATACAGATGCATGTGTCGACGATTTTTTAAAAGGCGATGTAAAATCGTTGTTTTCTAATTTAAGACAACTGTCTAATGTAGTGTTTGATAATTTTAAGCCAATGATTCCGAAGCAGTTTCATGATCTATGGAAAAGAGGCATTGAAACCGGAGAATACTACCTCAAATTATGTGGTTCTGGTGGTGGAGGGTACATTTTAGGATTTACCCAAGATATTGAAAAAGCAAAAAAAGCTTTAAAAGGACATAAATTAGAGGTGGTGTACAACTTCTAAAACACCACATGTTTACCCAAAAAAATAAACAACTACTCATTAAGCTATTTAGCTTGTTTTCTGTTGTTAGGGGTTATAATATTTTAATTATAACCTTGGCTCAATATTTAGCATCAGTTTATATATTGGCACATAACAGACCGTTACGACAAGTGGTGTTAGACCCCAATTTATTTGTGCTGGTAACCGCATCTGCTTTAGCAATTGCTGCAGGCTATATTATTAATAACTTTTACGACTCTGAAAAAGATTTAATAAACAGACCCAGAAAGTCTATGTTAGACCGCATGGTTAGCCAGCGAACAAAATTAAGTGGGTACTTTATTTTAAATATGCTTTCTGTTTTGTTTGCCAGTTACGTATCGTTCAGAGCAGTACTGTTTTTTTCGGCATATATTTTTGGTATTTGGCTTTACTCGCACAAATTAAAAAGGATTGCTTTTGTTGGTAATATAGTATCTGCAATCTTGGCAATTACACCATTTTTCGTGGTGTTTATTTATTACAAGAATTTTGATTTGGTAATTTTTGTACATGCCACCTATCTTTTTCTTTTAATTTTAATAAGAGAATTTGTAAAAGACTTAGAGAACATTAAAGGAGATTTATTGCTAGATTATAAAACCATACCCATACTTTACGGCGAAAAAACATCAAAAAAAATTATCACCTTTTTTGTTTTAATAACCTTGCTACCTATTTTTTTACTTATAAAATACTTTAACGTGGGTTATATGTACTTATATTTTTATGTGAGTACAGTGCTTTTAATTTTATTTTTAGGATTACTCTGGAAATCTACCAGTAAAAAACAATACGTTTGGCTGCATAACATTTTAAAAAGCATTATTGTTTTAGGTGTTTTTAGTATTTTGTTGATAGATATTAATTTGGTTTTAAATAAAGTGTTATGAGTTTAAGTACTCTCACAGTGGGGTTAGCGCAGATGGCACCGGTTTGGCTTAGCAAACAAGAGACCCTTCAGAAAATAAAAAAATATATAACAGAAGCCGGGAAGCAAGGGGTAGAGTTGGTTGTGTTTGGAGAAGCTTTATTGCCCGGGTATCCTTTTTGGTTAGCACTTACCGATGGTGCAGCTTGGAATACGCAAGTAAATAAAGAGCTACATGCACATTATGTAATGAATGCTGTTCAGATAGAAAAAGGAGATTTAAACGAGATATGTTTTTTAGCCAAGCAATACAAAATAGCCGTTTATTTAGGAATTATAGAACGCCCTTTAGATAGAGGCGGGCATAGTATTTATGCATCATTAGTTTATGTAGATCAATACGGAGAGATTAAATCTGTTCACAGAAAACTGCAACCTACTTATGACGAACGATTAACATGGTCTCCCGGAGACGGCCACGGACTTAAAGTGCATGCATTAAAACAGTTTTCTGTTGGAGGGCTAAACTGTTGGGAAAATTGGATGCCTTTACCCAGAGCAGCCCTATATGCGCAAGGAGAAAATTTACATATAGCAGTGTGGCCCGGAAGTAAACACAATACACAAGATATAACACGTTTTATTGCCAGAGAATCAAGGTCGTATGTGATTTCTGTATCAGGATTAATGAGAAAAGAAGATTTCCCCGAAAACACACCACATTTAGATAAAATTTTGCATAAAGCACCAGATATACTTGCTAATGGAGGAAGCTGTATAGCCGGACCGGATGGCGAGTGGATTATTGAGCCTGTGTGTAATAAAGAAACATTAATTGTAAAAACACTTACATACAGCAGAGTACTGGAAGAACGTCAGAATTTTGATCCCGTTGGTCATTATTCAAGACCTGACGTTACAAAACTCATAATAAATACAGATAGACAAAGCACGTTACAAATTAACGATAATTAATTACGTACCTTTGCACGAAAATTTAGCATAAAATTTATGAGCAGATCAGATAGAAGCAGAGGAAAATTCTCTGGAAGACAAGGAGGAGGCGCAAAAAAGAGAAGTTTTGCAAGAGGGAACGCTCCAATTAAAAAAAATACCCAAAGAGGAAACAATTCTCAAGAAAGTAAATTAATCAGACTAAACAAATACATTGCTAACTCTGGAATTTGCTCAAGACGTGATGCAGATATTTATATAGCTGCCGGAAGTGTAACGGTTAACGATAAGCCTGTTACAGAAATGGGTTATAAAGTTAAACCAACCGATGTAGTGAAGTTTGACGGTAAAGTGATTACACCCGAGAAAAAAGAATATATTCTCTTAAATAAACCTAAAGGATTTATTACAACTACTAAAGACGAGAAAGGAACGCGTACAGTTATGGAATTAGTGTCTAAAGCCTCTAAAACCAGACTTGTACCTGTTGGTAGATTAGACAGAAACACTACCGGATTGCTATTATTTACTAATGATGGTGATTTGGCAAAAAAATTAACACATCCTAAGCATGGAGTTCGTAAAATTTACCATGTTGTGTTAGATAAAAATTTAAAATCAGACGATTTTAAGAAAATAGAAGAAGGCTTGATTTTAGAAGACGGGCCAATACATGTTGATGAAATTTCGTATATTGAGAATGCTTCCAAAAAAGAAGTAGGAGTAAAACTACATAGCGGCAGAAACCGAATTGTTAGGCGAATTTTTGAACATTTAGGATATCAAGTCATTAAATTAGATAGAGTAGTTTTTGCCGGACTTACTAAGAAAGACTTACCACGAGGGCATTGGAGATTTTTAACAGAACAAGAGATTATTAACTTAAGAATGCTATAATGAAACTCAAAGAAATCATATTACGAAAACCTCATTTCGTGGTATGGTTTTACGTATTACTTGTTTTGAGTTTCTGTATGCTTGTAAAAGATACCACAGCAGATTTCTCTGTTAGTGATTGGTATTTAGTAATTAGTGTATTTACACTTACTATTCCAATCGGATTTTGGTTACTACTTTGCGGGCTAGGATATTTTATAGTAATAACATTAAAAAAAGAGTTGTCGTTTTTACTAACAGCTATACACTTGTTTTTTACATTGTTAGCTTTACTGGGCATTTATTTTCCAAAACTTTTTGTTATAAATACTTATGATGCACGTAACAAACATGTTTATGAAACTATTCTGGTAGATGACCAAGTATTGCTTTTATCGTGTTTTGTGTTTTTTGCTGTCCAAATTCTATATTTTGTAAATCTGTTTTTTGCTGCAGTTAACAAAAAAGCTTAGTGCGCAATAGTTTCACTTTTTTTAAAAACAAGCTCATAAATAAACAGGCTGTAAACAAGAGTGTATTGTAATGTTACCATCCATAAATTTTCTTCGTATAGTGGATTGCTGTATGTTATGTAGCTTAAAATTATTAGCAAACTCCATAAATAAGGGTATTTATAATTACAAAAAACACTTAACAGTAAAAGTGTGCCTAAATACCATGGGTGTACAGTTGTAGCAAAAAATAAATATACAGTAATAGCTAAGGTGCTTACTTTAAAAAGTTGCTGTACAGAGAGTACGGGTTTCTTTAATGTAATTACCAATATTATTAAAAGTGTTATTACAGATAATATAGGTCCGGCAGTTTTAATAATATTATAGCCGGTAATATGCATCCCGATTTCTCTAACTAAATAGTAAATGCTTGCATTAAACTCAAAGTTTATAAACCAAAGAGACAATGTTTGGGCATAATTTTCTAGTAGTTGTGAAGGTGTAAAAAGCATAAACGTACTAATGCTAATTACCATTACCCCTAAGCAATAAATAAATCCCTTTTTTAACCCTAAATAACGCCATATAATTGGTAATAGAACTAAAGGCAGTAGTTTAACCAAAACAGCCCCGGAAAATGCAATTACAGAAAGGTAATTTTTTTTTATTGCTAAATAGTAAATGGCAATGCTTAACAATAATAGCATTAGGGCTTCAAAGTGAAGGTTGCCTGTAATTTCTATAATAATTAAAGGATTTAAAAAATACCAAAATAACGTTTGCTTGGGGAGGTTAAACTTTTCAAGTATTTTTTTCGCATATATTAAAATTCCAATGTCAGCTAAAATTAGCAGTAATCTCATAACAATTACACTTCCTGTAATAGTTTTAAACCCCATTAAAACGGAGAGTGCAAAATATAGTTGTGCTAAAGGAGGATAGTTTGAATAATGAGATGCACTAAGCCATCCCATTTTTTCATGAAGCAAGTAAGCATCATTAAAATTAGTGGTTGTAATTAAAAAATCTGGAGTGTATTGATAAGGGTTAATTCCTTGTAAAAGGAGCTTTCCATCCCAAATAAATCTATAAAAATCTTGAGATAAGTTTGGGGTTGCAGCAATAAATACCAACCTAAAAACTATTCCGGCAATTAATAAAAAAGTAAAATTATTACCGGTTATTTTTATGAGCTTAAAAGCAAAGTAAAAAAGTGCAACATAAAGGCTGCAAAGTTTTATAAAATCGGCTCGATCTAAATAATAGGCAAAGCTTACATAAAAAACTATACTTAAAAAAACCGTTAAAAGAGGTGTTTTATTTAGCTTTAAATACGTAAGCATTACGCTTTAGCTGTAAGCGATTTCATGAAAACATAACCAAACCCTACAAAAAGCATAAAATGAAAAGGAAATAACCCAAAATCATTTAAAGGTATAGCGCTATACATACCAAATAAAAAATAAATAGCTAAAATACCTTCAAGTATAGTGTTGGGAGATAGGTTGTTAGTTATGTATTTGTTGCCTTTCCAGGAGTCTTTTAAACTTTGAATGTTAAATTTAGGTGTTCTAACAAATTCGCTTCGTTTACCCATATGCCCTTCAAGTACGGCAACTGTGTTGTGTAATGAGAAACCAAGCGCCACAGAAAAGAAGCTAAAAAACAGCTTAATATAATCTATAAAATTATCGAATCCGCTTCCTTGAATGCTTTTATAGGTAAACCAGTAGCAAATAAACAAGATTATGGTACTTACAATAAAGAAGCTTGTAAGCTCAAAAACCCAGTCTAAATGCCCGTATGTGTTTTTAATGTACAGCATAGGAATACTTAGTATGGCAACTGTAAAAACACATAAAAACATAGTGCTGTTTAATAAATGCATAACACCATGAAACTTAGTTTTAAACGGAATGTTTTTAGCGGTAATAACACTCCAAACGGTTTTTCTGAAGTTTTCTGCACCTCCTTTGTTCCATCTAAATTGTTGTGAGCGCGCAGCACTAATAACAACAGGAAGCTCGGCAGGAGTTTCTACATCTTCTAAATACTTAAATTTCCAGTTTTTAAGCTGAGCTCGATAGCTTAAATCTAAGTCTTCGGTAAGAGTATCGCCTTCCCAGTTTCCGGCATCTTCTATACATTGTTTTCTCCAAATACCTGCTGTGCCATTAAAATTAATAAAATGCCCTTTAGCATTACGTCCTACTTGCTCTAACGTAAAATGCGCATCTAAGGCAAAGGCTTGTATTTTAGTAAGTAAAGAGTAGTCTCTGTTTAGGTGTCCCCAGCGGGTTTGAACTACACCAATTTGAGGATCTTTAAAATAAGGAACGGTTTTCTTTAACCAATCCGGTTCAGGCAAGAAATCGGCATCAAAAATGGCAATAAACTCGCCTTTGGCAACTTTAAGCCCCTCTTTTAATGCACCTGCTTTAAAGCCAACTCTATTTTCTCTTCTAATGTGCTTTATATCTAACCCTGTTTCTTGCAGCTCTTTAATTAATCGGGCTGTTTCTTTAACAGAGTCGTCTGTAGAATCGTCAAGAACCTGAATTTCTAGTTTGTTTTTTGGGTACTCTAATTTTGAAATATTTTCTAATAGCCTGCCAACAACATACTCTTCATTATAAATAGGCAATTGTACCGTAACGTAAGGAATTTGGGTTGGGTCTAATAAATTAAACTTTGGTGCTTCTTGTTCTTTACGTTTGTAGCTTAAGTAATTAATTAACAGATTAAGCTGAGCCAAACTGTAAAAAAAGATAAGCAACAGCGCGGTGCTGTAAATAGCAATGATGATGTACGAAATAATTAAATTCATTTATTTAAAACTATATTTAAAGATCCAACCTAATATCTTTACGGCTGCAAAGATAGTACCTTTTATGGTTCCTGAAACTTTTGAGACTCCAATTCTTTTTTTGTAACGTACTGGTACTTCGGTATATGCATATTTTTGGCGCAATGCTTTTAGCTGCATCTCTACTGTCCAGCCGTAAGTTTTATCGGTCATATTCAGAGCTAAAAGCTTATTATATTTAATGGCTCTAAACGGACCCAAATCGGTAAATTTAGCATTAAAAATAATACGCATTAAAAAAGTAGCCAACCAATTACCAAAAACCTGTTGCGGAGTCATTGCATTTTTTTCTCTAAGTTGTTTTGTTCTAGCCCCTATAACCAGGTCTATGTCTTGCTCAATAATTGGTGCTACCACTTTTGTTAATTCTTCCGGGTAATCAGAATAATCCCCATCTATAAATACGATTATATCGGGCTTTTTGGATTGCGAGTTTATGTAATTTATTCCTTTAAGGCAAGCATAACCATAACCTCTTTTGTTTTCGGTAAGAACAGTGGCTCCGGCTTTTTGTGCTTCTGCAACTGTTTGATCTGTAGAGTTGTTATTTACAACAATAATTTCATCTACAATTTCCGGAATTTCTGCAATTACTTTACCTATTGAGTTGGCTTCGTTATAAGCAGGAATAATAACTTTTATTACTGGCATTGGTTGGGTAAGCAATTAGCTTTAGTTTAAAAAAGTATGTTAGGTTTATTGGAGTGTAAAGAAACAACAAATCTGGAGAATAATACAACTACTTAATAAGCATGTTTTTTAAAATTACCAATAATAAAACTTATACAAACCTCTATTACTTTAATGAGATTGGTAATTATTTTTAAACTAAGTACTTATTTTAAGTTATTTCCTAAAGGATACTTTACTTGTGTAATTCTATCAGTCAACGGTCCGTTTTCTAATTTTAAAACTCCTCTTGGGCAAACAGCACTACAAATACCGCATCCTACACAACTAGCACGAATAATATTTTCGCCTTTTTGGGCATACGCTCTAACATCTATACCCATTTCGCAATAAACAGAGCAATTACCGCAAGAAATACATTGACCGCCATTGGTTGTTATTCTAAATCGTGAAAATAACCGTTGTTGTATTCCCAAAATAGCAGCCATTGGGCAACCAAATCTGCACCAAACTCTACTTCCAAAAATTGGGTAAAACCCAACACCAATTACTCCCGAGAAAGCTGCACCTATTAAAAAACCATATGTTTTTCTGAGTGTAAGTGTATCAATAAAGAAAATTGAACGAGCATCAGAAAAATGACCAATTAATAGTGTGCCTATTACTATTGCAAATATTGATATAGCGGCATACTGTGCATCTTTATTTAACTCTTTACGTTTGTAATAAAAAATAGCTGTAATTAATGCAGTTAAAAAAATTACAACACCCCAAATAAATTGAGATTGTGTTATAATACTTTGTTTTGGGTTTTTGCCTAAAAAAGAGTACACAACGGCAATGGTCATTACAACAGCAAAAACTAATACTAAGTGTATAAGCCATCGCTCTAGTTTCCAGGCGCTAAGTTTTTTACTGGAAAGATGCCTAAATGGGTCTCCTGCAGTTTCTGCCAATCCGCCACAACCGCAAACCCAACTGCAATACCAACGTTTACCATAAAAATAAGTAAGAATAGGTGATATTATAAAAATAGAGGCTATTCCGAAAATTAACATGGCTAAGCCAACGGTACCGCTATTTAAAAAGCCTTTAATATTCCAATCAAAAAAGAAATAATAATTAAGTGGCCACATATTTTTTAAATCGTAATACGGGTAGTTAAGTTTGGCCATAAATTCCGGAATTAAAAAGGCAAAAGCTAACTGAAAAAACATAACCGATATGGTTCTGTTTATTTGATATTTATTATGCCGATATTTTAAAATAAACTTATATCCAAAAAATAAAATAGCTACTGTGTACAATGTTCCATACACAAACCATTGGCTGGCAGGGTTACCACTTAAAATTCTGCTTAAAGGGTCAAATAATGCAATAATACCGGTATGATTACCATTAGCTTGCAAGCCTAAATACTCAGGAAACCAATAAAGTGCTACATAAAAAAGTGTAAGTGCAACAGCAGTAACCCATCCTATAAGCCCTTTAGATGAGATAGACTTAAACCAAACACCATTATTTTTTATTCCTTCGGGTTTGTTTAGGTAAGCATTGTTAGAAAAAATCATGATGCCTAAACCAATACAAAAAATAGATAACCACAAAAAAAAGCTTTTGTTAGGAAACTGCACATTGGTTAAAGACAAGGTTAAAATACCCACGCCCAACATTCCTAAAACAACCGCTAATTTTTGCACTATAGTTAAGGCTTTAGGTGTAGTACTTATAATTATATTTTTAGCCGAATTATTCATAAACAGTTATTTACTTTGAGCAAAGAATGCTGATTTAAAACTTTTTTCGAATGCATTAAAAAACTCAGGGTCAAAATTTGCTTTTTCTAAATTAGATAAAACATACGATACAGATTTTTCTTCACGCAAAACACGATCAAAGAAATCGTGCTTTAATCGTATTCCCATGGCAATAATGCCAAGAAATTTTTGCGAGTGTTTATCAAAAGCAATTCTAATACTTTTTTTACCACTTTTATGTTCCCAATAAAATTGTTCTTCGTAAGGTTTTTTTGTTGCCCAAACCCAACCGTAAGTTTGATATTCTATATCAAAAAATTTAGCCGAATTAAACCAAGGTCCCGGATTGTAAGGAGTTCTGTTTCCACAAATGGTATGTGCAACAGTTTCGCCCATCATTCTACCTGTGTACCAAACGGCTTCAACAGGTTTTCTATACCCTATGGGTTCTCTTTGTTGTGCACAGTCTCCAATGGCATAAATGTTCGGGATGTTGGTTTCTAGATACCTATTTACCAAAATACCTTTATCGGTTTCTATAGGCGTTTGTTTTAAAAAGTCAATATTAGGAGACACACCTGCTGTGAGCCCAACAAAATTACATGGTATTTCTTCTCCGGTTTCTTTTATAACTACCGATTTTGCATGCCCGGATTCATCAGCTTTAATCTCTTGCAAATTTACCCCCAAGCGCAAATCTATATGATGTTCTAGAATATGCCTGTTTACCATTTCAGATTCTTCTTTGGGGAGCACTCCATTCCAAAAACTACGTTCTCTAACCAAAAACGTAACAGGTATGTTTCTGGTAGAAAGCATCTCTGCAAGCTCAATGCCTATTAAACCACCACCAACTATTACAGCTCTTTTGCATATCTGGTTATTGGGAGCATATTTCTCTAAACTATCTAAATCTTGTTTACTGTATAGACCTTGTACACCTTTTAAATCTTGACCGGGCCAACCAAATTTATTGGGCTTACTTCCGGTTGCTAAAATAAGTTTACTGTATGTTAACGTTTGGTTATTGTCTAATTTTAAGGTATTCTTTTCGGTATCTATATGGGTTACGAAGGCTTTTAATAAATTAATATTGTTTTTTTTCCAGAACCAATTTTCGTAGGGTTGCGTGTGTTCAAATTTCATATGTCCCATGTACACATACATTAGGGCAGTTCTCGAAAAAAAATAATCGGTTTCTGCAGAGATAACAGTAATTTTTTTGTTAGATAATTTTCTAATATGCCTGGCTGCAGTAATACCAGATATACCATTGCCAATTATTACAACATGCTCCATATAGGCTTAGTTTACTTGAAAAGTTGGTCGGAAAAAAATCAAAAACTTAATCTTAATTTTTAGTTTCACTAAATTTAGAGATATTTTTTAAGATGAAAACATTAAAGCCACTTATTATAGTGCTGCTTTTTACGGCATGCGGATTAGAGTATCCTACCGAGAAAATTAACGGAATTAGTTTTGTGGGAGGCCCTAAACCCATTAACAAAACTCACATAACACCTGTAGAAAAAGTTAATGCTAATTGGGTGGCTATAATGCCATTTGCTTTTATGCAAAAAAAAGATACATCGGCTTTAGTTTTTAATGTAGATAGACAATGGTGGGGAGAACGAAAAGAAGGGGTTAGCAAAACAATAGAACTCTTTAACAATAAAGGGTTTAAAATTATGTTAAAGCCACAAATTTGGATTTGGAGAGGTGTGTTTACCGGAACAATATCTATGCCTTCTGATAAAGAATGGATAACATTCGAAAAAAACTACGAGAACTATATTTTAGAGTTTGCTAAACTGGCAGAAGAGCATAAAGTTGCTCTTTTTTGTATTGGTACAGAACTAGAAAATTTTGTTAAAGAACGACCAGAGTTTTGGAATTCATTAATTAATAAAATTAAAAAGGTTTACTCAGGAAAACTTACCTATGCAGAGAACTGGGATTGTTTTAACCAAGTGCCTTTTTTACACAAGTTAGATTATATAGGAATCGATGCCTATTTTCCGCTAAGTAGTAGTAAAACACCAACCAAGCAAGAGCTTATTACTGCTTGGCAGCCCTATAAAAAACTAATAAAAGCGGTTTCAGACAGTTTAAAAAAACCAATTTTATTTACAGAGTATGGTTACAGAAGTGTAGATTATACTGCAAAAAAACCTTGGGATTTTAGCAGAGAAAACAATCAAGTAAACGCTACAGCACAAGTAAATGCGCTTTCTGCTTTGTATGATGTTTTTTGGAGTGAAACATGGTTTGCCGGCGGGTTTTTATGGAAATGGTTTGATGGTTACAGAACCATTAACCCAACAAAAGACAGCCGATTTACTCCACAGAATAAACCGGCTGAAGACCTTATTAAACAAGTTTACAGAAGGTATTAATTACAGTATACCATCTACAATACCATACTCAAGAGATTCTTTGGCATCCATCCAATAATCTCTATCAAAATCTTTCATTACTTTTTCTACTGTTTGACCGCAATTTTCGGCTAAAATTTTAGCTCCAAGCTCTTTAGTTTTTAAAATTTCACGAGCTTGAATTTCTATATTAGAAGCTTGACCTCTTGCTCCGCCACTGGGCTGATGAATCATTACCTTAGCATGTGGGTAAATAAAACGTCTGCCTTTTTCTCCGGCAGAAAGCAAAATAGAACCCATAGAAGCTGCAAGCCCTGTACAAATGGTAGATACCGGGCTTTTTAGAGCTTTAATAGTATCGTAAATAGCAAATCCGGAAGTTACATAACCTCCCGGGCTGTTAATTATTAACTGAA